>JAUNJR010000178.1 GCA_030533135.1 Coriobacteriales bacterium | reverse complement strand
TGGCCGGGAAGACCCCTATTCGAGCCGTTTGTATAGTTGGTATTGATGTTGCCCGAGATGCCGGTATGAACCTCATAGACCGCTCCGCCCACAGAGACGGTGAACGTGTGGGTTGCCGTCTCGCCATCAAGGGTGGTGTAGGTCACCGTGAAGTCGGCCATACCGTGGCCCTTTGCCTGCCAATACCAGCCATTATCATCTTCGCTGAGGTCGATGACCTGGCTTACGCCCTCATCGGGATGCTCAACCACGGCCACATCAGTAACGAAGTAGGGTACGTCCTCACCAGGATGAGCGGCGTTCTCTGCCCACGCAAGCTGATCGCGATCGATGCGGTTCGTCCAACCAGTGAGCATGGCCATATCTCCAGGAAGATGGTAGTCAACGCGCGCCTCGCGCAGGTGGTAGTAGCCATGCTCGGGATTGTACGGATGCACCTGCTCGCCATTGGAATCCATGAGCCACAAACTCACGCGCAGGTCCTCATCCTGGTAATCCTTGAAGTAGTTGTTCCAAAGCCACTCGCCTTTGAGGACGATTTCCTGCTGGCCCGAGTCGAACGTGTAGGCGGCTCCCCGTTCATCCGAGAAGTCGGGATCGAAGTATCCGTCAATCTCGTTGCTCATGTGGAAGACGCCCAGCTCAACCGTCACGTAGTAGTCGGAGCCTATCCCCTCGTCCTTCGTGTAGTGCAGCACGAGGTCGCCGTCACTGTAAAGGTCAGCGTAATCCTGGTCCAAATGCACCTGCGGAAGGTCGTCTGGCGTGGACATCTGGGCAGTGAGCTCGGGCTCAGCGTTTTCTGCCTCGACGTCAGTTGCCGTCTCGGTGCCAGCTGGTTCTTGCTCAACGTCGGGGACGGTGGCCTCAGCATCGTCCGTGGCGGGTGCTTCTCCCGTCACGGCCTCCTCGTCCTGCCCAACAACGCCTGTGACCTCGGTATCATTGGCATCGTCGTCAGCAATAACCTCAGGTTCGTCAGCGGGAACGACCACTTCGCTCGCGTTATCCTTGATCGGCTCGACCTCGTCGGTTGCCGACTCCTCATCAAGGATCAGGTCATCACTCAGGTCAAGCACCAGGTCCTCAGCAACTTGGTCTTCCTCGGCATATGCAACCGAGACGCCAGCCAAAACCTGCAGGCCTGGTGCGGGCCATCCGCCAAACGCCAGAATCGCCGACAACGTTGCGGCGAGGATGCGCGTTGGCAGCCCATCACGTGAAAACACTCGCATGGTTTGCTCCCATCAAACGTGGCCACTATGCAATTGTGTGATTGCCTCACGACATAAGACGACATCTATCTTATCTGAGGGCGAGGTCAGAAATGGGAACAAGCGGGACAATCGGAGCAGGTACACAGGCCTTCGGCAGATGTAATGCCATCCTGTGCAATCGGTCACAAAAAGGCCCCGCTTCCTTTCCCTCACTTTCAAAAGAGAAACGAAACGGGGCCCAAAACTGACTCATTGAGCGAGCAGTGCAAACCCTTGTTACTCCTGGTTCTTCAGGTGGAACGCCAGCGCACCAATCAGGTTGGCCTCGTTGCCAAACGAGCAGGTCACAATCTCCGGCTTGCCAAACGGACACAGCATTTGCTCGTCAAACAGCTTGTCCACAGCATCGCGCACCACCGTCGTGGTTTCCGGACGCGCGCTGATGCCGCCACCAATGGCATAACGCGGCAGGTCAAGCACGCTCTGGATGCCATAGATTCCTATCGACATCTGGAACGCAAACTCGTCGATAACCGCCTTGGCCACGGGGTCGCCCGCCTCGTAGTCATCAAAGAGACGAATGCCGTCAACCTGACCCAGCTGCTTCTGGTAGCCATACTTCCCCACGATCGACCCCGCGGAGCAACGGCCCGCCCATATCCCGGTGATGCCGTGGGTGAACGTAATGGGCTCGCGGAAGGTATCGAAGTTGCAGGGGAAGGCCGAAAGCTCACCCGCGCCACCCGTAGCACCCATCCAGACCTCGTTGTTGATGACGATGCCGCCGCCAATGCCCGTGCCCAGCACGATTACGGCACCAGAATCAACATCGGACAGCGCGCCCTTCCAGCTCTCGGCATACGCTGCGCACTTGCCGTCGTTCGCGATGGTGCAGGGCTTGCCAAAGACCGCGCCGTAGCGCTCCCCCGCTGGATAGTCCCTGATCCACTGGAACGCACCGCCTGTGTACGCAATGCCTTCCTTGGTACCAATGCGGCCGGGCATGGAGATGGCCACACCCTCGTAGTCAGTCTCGGAGAACTTTGCCGCAAGCACGCCAAGGGACGCCAACATAGCCTCCTCGCACGTCGTGTCCGCGAGAACCTTTCCCTGCTCAATGAAGGTGGCGTCCTCGTCCATGAGTGCATACTTGATGAACGTGCCGCCGATGTCCAGAACCAGATACTGCTTTGCCATGGCTTCCCCTCCCGTTGATGGCCGTGCTTCTGTTATATGACAGATGGCAGGAGGCTGCGGTCACCCATCGGGGTTCGGTGCCAATACAAAAGGGACAGGCCCCAGCGGATAACCGTTGGGGCCTGTCCCGTATGAGGATTCGCGTTCTTGCGGGTTACACCAGATGAACTTCGCGCTCAACCGCAGGGAAGCTCTGCAGGGCGCCGGTCGGGCATGCCGCCACGCACTTCAGGCAGCTTGCGCAGAACGTGCGCGCCTCGTCGGGCACCATCGGGTTGACGACCGTCGAGAAGCCACGGTTGTACAGGCCCAGGAAGCTCTTGCCCGCCACTTGGTCGCACGTGCGGTAGCACAGGCCGCACAGCACGCACTTGTCCGGGTTGTGGACGATGACTTCGCTTGCCACCGGAACCTCGGCACGATGGTGCACCTCGCCGGCAAACTTCTCGGGCTTCACGTCGTACCAGTTGGCAAAGCGGATCAGGCGGCAGTCATAGTAGTCGTGGCAGCCGCACTCCAGGCACCGAGACGCCTCGCGCAGCGCCTGCTCCTCGGTAAAGCCAAAGTAGATGGGCTCAAAGTTGTCACGGCGCTGCTCGGGCGTCAGACCCGGCATCTTCTCGCGCTTCTGCTTGGGCTCGTCCTCGAAGTCCTCCGGGGTCTTCTCCTGCTTCACGAAGTAGGGCACGTGAGCGCGCACCTCGTCGCCCTCGAGGTAATTGTTGATGCACAGGGC
>JAUNJR010000016.1 GCA_030533135.1 Coriobacteriales bacterium | reverse complement strand
TTCTTGGTACGCAGTATTCGGGCGTTTGCCGATGGCACATAGCCCGTCTCTTCGATGGCCTGGGCAATTCGTTGGCGCTTCTCTTCAGAAAGGTACCCACCATTGAGGTAGCGTGAAACAGCGGCGATAGACACGCCTGCTAGTTCCGCTACTTCCCTGTTCGTCATTGCGCACCTGCCTCATTGTTTGTGACGAGAACAGTGTAACTGAGGTATGCCTTGTTGTCAGGGCGCAAGCGCGCGGGTGTCTCAGCGTGTCGAGTTACGGGCGTATACCTCATAGCCCATCTTGAGCTGGCGAGGTATCTCGTCACCTTCGTCCATAGCCTTCAAAAGCATCTTGGTGGCTTCCAGCCCGCTCGTCTTATAGAAGAGGTGAGCAGACGTGAGGGATGGCGAGATAATCTGTGAGAGCTCCGAGTCGCCGATGCCTGCGACCTGCACCTCTTCAGGAACACGATGGCCATATTCGCGCAGGCATGCGAGGGCGCCAAATGCCATGCTGTCAGTGGCGCATACGATGGAGTCCGTGCGTGGATCAGTGTCCATGATCTGCTCGCAGCAAAGATACCCAGATTCGACGCTGAAGTCTCCAGTCAGCTGCGTCTGAGGTGAGGGTTCGACCTTCATCGAGTGGCATGCGTCAATGAATCCCTGGTGGCGCCTGACGCCTGCGGCGACGTCGTCGTCGCGTACGCCAATGTAGGCGGGATGCTCTGCCTCTCGCAACGCAAGGCGCGTAACGTCAAAGGTGGCGCGATAGTCATTGTGATAGACGCAGCTAAAGCCATCGAGGTGTTGTCCCAGTATGACAACGGGTACCGTGAGTGCCTTGAGCGCCTGAATATGCTCATCGGTGATGACGGTTGCCAGCAGTATTGCGCC
Organism: Coriobacteriales bacterium; assembly: GCA_030533135.1. Taxonomy (GTDB): domain Bacteria; phylum Actinomycetota; class Coriobacteriia; order Coriobacteriales; family Atopobiaceae; genus UBA1367. Next base: position 25,091 of record JAUNJR010000016.1, on the reverse strand, counting down.
GTCTATGCGTGGGCGTTCGGCAAAGGCGCATAAACAATGTACTTCCTCACTGGGATCGTTGTTGGTGTTGGAGAGCAAGGTGTGATAGTTGGTGCCTATGAAGCCCTCGGTGATGCCCGCTACCATACGTGCCACCGACTGGCTGTTTATCTTGGGAATGACGACGCCAATCAGGTTGGTCTTGCCGGTACGCAACTGCTGAGCCGACTGCGAGGGGACGTATCCCGTTTCCTTGATGACCCGGCTAATGAGTTGTCGCTTTTCTTGGCTCACATAGCCGTCATTCAAATAACGTGATACTGTGGCACGTGAAACCCCAGCTAGACGTGCAATCTCGTTAATGTCCATGCGCATTCCTCCTGTTTTTAGGATAACAACCGCTGCTTGTTCCAACATGATTTGTTGCGGTTACAATGGACGGACGCGAGACAAGGAGGCGGTGAATGGCGCTGAAATATGACACGGCACGCTTTGAGAAGTCGTTCGGAAGGGCTCAGGACCTTCCAGAGCCCACGACTCCCGAGGTGTCGTTTGTTGGTCGTTCAAACGTGGGAAAGTCGTCGCTCCTGAACCGGCTGGTCGGCCGCAAGGCGCTTGCCAAGGTATCCAGTACCCCGGGGCGGACAGCCAACATTAACTTCTTTGATGTTGACGGAGTCACCTTCGTCGATTTGCCTGGCTATGGATTTGCCAAGGTCTCAAAGGGTGAGCGGCAGCGCTGGGCCGATCTTATCGGCGGTTACTTTGAGCAGGAGCGGAGCTTCAATCTGGTGGTTTCCTTGGTGGACATCCGTCTTGAGGCGCAAAAGCTTGATCGGGACATGCTGGACTTCCTGAAGGAAGAGGGGCTGCCGTTTGTGGTGGCGCTGACCAAGGCCGATAAGCTGAGCCGTCCCAAGCAGCAAAAGCAGATGGCACTGCTCTCCAAGCAGCTGGGTGTCCCAAAAGACCAGATGGTGGTGACCTCCGCAGAGACGGGGCTTGGAATCGACGAGATTCGACGCAGAATCGAGGACGCCTGCCTCTAAGGATGCATGTCCGCTACTGCGGTGGCACTTCTTGAAAGATTTTGCAGTTTTGTGGAGACCGTAGGGGGCTGATTGGCGAAAACCATATCGGGTAAAAGCCTGTTGAGCGACCATGAAGCGGTCGCCTAACCAGCCCTTCCTTCCTGAGCGCCGCTCGTACCCTTCCGCGAGCGGCGCTACCTTTTACTTCTGGTCAAATTCGGCGTCAATGCATCGAACGAGCTCATCTTTCAGCGCATCGCTCGCGAAGGCGGCGCGCGCGGCGTTAAGCATCAGTTGGTGTATGTCGTCATTCGTCAGCCTGAAGATTCCAGCAAGCAGCAGAAGCTCGCGTCGGACGTCAGTGACCGATACACCCATGTTGTCGGAGTTGACGGTTACGTTGACCCCGCGTTCCAGAAGGCTTATCAGGGGAAACTTCGCGTAGTCGTCGATAGCCGAGGTCTGCAGCTCGCTCGTGGGGCACATCTCAAGCGCGATGCCCTCGCGTGCCAAGCGCTCTACCAGCGCATCGTCCTCGATGGCACGGATGCCGTGGCCGATTCGTCTGGCGCCAAAGCTCAGCGCTGCATATACGCTCTCTGGACCGTCAGCCTCTCCCGCATGAATCGTGAACGGCACACCCAGCTCGCGTGCCAGCTCAAAGATGTCTGCATAATCTGCGGTGGGGAAGAGGGCTTCTGCGCCGGCGAGGTCGAGGGCAACGACGCCCTGGCCCAGGAATTCGGCAGCAAGGCGCACGGTTTCCACGTTGGCATCGTGCGTGTCGTCGCCGCGCATGCAGCAAAGGATGACGCCTGCCTCAAAGCACGAGCGGCTCAATCCCTCAAGCACAGCCTCTACGGCTTCGCGTTGCGTAAGCCCGCGAGCTCCATGACGCTGCGGTGCAAAGCGAATTTCCGCGTACAGGTAGCCGAGCTCCGCGAGCTCCTCCTGCAGCAGGTACATGCACTCGCTCAATTGCTCGCGGGTCTCTAGGATGCTTGCCGTGAAGTCAAACTTCGCGAGGTACTCGTTGAGGTCGCGACAATCGGCGGTGACAGATAGGCGCTTGCCCAGGGCGGCGTCGTCCTCGCTCAACGTTCGGCCATCAAGTGCGGCCAGCCGTCGAGCCATCGGCACCGAGATGGATCCATCAAGATGAAGATGAAGGTCGATGAGGCATCGCTGCGTTACGGTGGCAAGGTCTGTACTCATGGGCGGCTCCTCTCGCGTCGTGGCAGCATGCTACACCACAACGCGGGAGCAGGGTGGCCTGACAGGGAGAAGGGCGCGAAATCGCGTGCTATTCCTGAGGCTTCTTGAGTCGTGCCAGCATGCTCGCCACGCCGATGGCAAAGACGATGATGTCGTCCATCTGTCCGAGGCCCACCATGGCGTCGGGAATGATGTCGGCGGGGAGGACGAGGTAGAGCGCAATGATAGCCAGTGTGATGATGCCCTTGGTCCGGTTGGAGAGGGCGCCGTTTTCACTCATGGTCGGTCCTTTCCTGAGAAGGTGATCAATCATGGGCAATATACCCGCGCCGTTTTCCTCCATACGGACACCGAGCGCCTCCGACAAATCTCCTTTAGGACAAAACCGCGCTGATAAGCGTTACCATTTAAGAGATAGATGAGAGACGCAAACATATGCACCGGAGAAGGGCGTCTTGTTCATGAAAGCTAAAAAGCAGCAGACCTCGGTCTTTCGCTGGAAGGGACTCCTAGATACGCTCGGGCGTCGCCAGCGTCTAATGGTTTTTGCGCTGCAGTTCTCTTTTGCGCTGTGCCTCACCTTTACCCAGCTTGGGTTTGCCCGGCTGCCTATTCCTGGACTGAACTCCTATGTCGTCATGCTCCTCGTGCCCATGGCCCTCGCGGCAATGCTTCTGGGCGTGGCCTCCGGCATGGGCATGAGTCTGCTGAGCGGGTTGCTCCTCTTTATACATGCCAAAGTACAGCCCCTTGACTACTTTGAGGTTGCCTACATCACCCTTTTGTCTGGATGCGGTCTTTTTCTGATCACAGGGCTGGTCTTGAGCATTGGATTTGCGCTGGCACTCAGGAACAAGCCACGTGGGTGGCACAAGGTCCTCCGCATTGCGTTGGTTTGCCTTACGGCATCTATGGTGTTTACCTCTGCGTTCTTTATCGTGACCATGGCGCGGGTGGTTTCTGATGCCATTATTGCCAATCCAGTGGACTCCGAAGTACCGATACCCGCTTCGGAACCGGTCTACTGGGCAAACCGCGTATTCACCATTGGCGATCTGGGGCCGCAGTTCCGTATCGACGCCCTCGTGATGTTTGTCTTCAGCTTGGTGTCCGACTTTCTCGTGGCTCACTATCCAAGTGAAGCCGACGATCGGCCCCTGCACCTGACCTTCAACACGTGGCTACTCATGGTGGTATTCCTCGGGTTCATGCTGACGACTGCTACCGGTTATGTGATCATCACCGAGCGCGAGAAAGACCTCGAGCAACGAGACCTCGAAGAGGAAATCGACTACCTCGATGATCAGCGTCGGGCACAAGAACAACGAAGGGTGGTCTATGGCTTGGCCATCCTGAACAGCGAAGGTATCGACGACACCACGAAAGAAAAGATTGACTACGTTTTTGGTATCGAAAGCTTACTGCACGGGTATTCCAAAGATCTTGATGGCATTGTCATCATTGCGCACGGCAAAGACGAGAACGCGCTGATTCTTGCATCCGATGACCCGCTGATTCCCGTCGGAACAAAGCTCTGCGATACCGTGGACCGCGATATGGTCAGCTCCATCTTTGAGTCTCTTCGTACCAACGACTTGAGATCTACGGTTTTTGAGCACCTTGATAAGGGAAACGAGACCTCGCCCAACACCGTGCGCCTTGGTTACCTGCTTGCCCAGAGCCAAAAAGACGACCTGCCTGATACTGACGAAAGCTACATCTATGCCATCATGCGGCCCGCCTCGATGGTATTTAAAGACCGCGACGAGGTCGTGCGGTGGATGGTGGTCGCCACGTTCGTGCTGATGGCGATCGTGTACCTGACGGTCTCGCACCTCTTGGAAAACGTGGTGCTCAATCCCATGAATCGCGTGGGGGAGCAGCTTAACGCCATCACGTGCGGGAAGCTTGACACGGTGGTGGATGCTGCGGGAAGCACTGAGTTTGTGGGGCTGTCTACCGGTCTCAACTCAACCGTTGGTGCCTTGAAGGAACTGATTGCCGAAGCAGAGCGCCGGAATGAGCAGGAGCTCATGACCGCAAAAGCCATCCAAAAGGCCGCGCTTCCGTCACTCTTCCCACCGTTCCCCGACATCAATGACTTTGATATCTACGCCAGCATGGATCCCGCGCGCGAGGTGGGCGGAGACTTCTACGACTTCTTCCTACTTGAGGACGGCGTCTTGGGCTTCCTGATTGCTGACGTTTCGGGCAAAGGAATTCCTGGCGCGCTCTTCATGATGGCAGCCAAGTCCGAGTTGGACAACTTCATGCATTCGGGCATGGATTTGGCCGAGGCGGTGCGGCGGGCAAACGTGCGCCTGTGCGAGGGCAACGACGAGAACATGTTTGTGACCGTATGGGCTGCCACGATTGATTATCGCCGAGGTATCGTGACGTACGTGAACGCAGGTCACAACCCGCCACTGCTGCGCCATGATGGTGCATGGACCTGGCTTGACAAGAAAAGTGGCCTGTTCCTTGGCGCGTTTGAGACGGCGAAGTTCAGGAGCTTCACATTTGAGATGGCACCAGGTGACGAGCTGCTGCTCTACACCGATGGCGTCAACGAGGCGTTTAGTGTCGCGGGCGAGCAGTATGGCAACGATCGGCTTGAGGCGTTCCTGCACGACAACACTGACCTTGGCCCAGAGCGGCTGGTCGATGAACTGCGGGAAAGCGTTGCTGCTTGGGCACGCGGTGCGGAGCAGTCCGATGACATCACCATCATGGCGATCGAGTATCACCCCGACGCAGAGGGCGACGGCATCGAAGGCGTAGACGATGCAGCTGTTTGACGAGGTGCCGCGCATCGAAGGGGAGCGGATTCTCCTGCGTGAGATCGTGGCCTCGGATGCGGAAGCTTTGGGTGCTTTTGCGCGTGACGAGGACATCTATCGCCTCGAGCCGACTTTTCTCTATGAGCAGCGCTACAGCGATCCGCACGTAGTTATCGAGCGCATGCGTGCCGAATGCTTTGATACCAAGGATTCGATTTTGCTGGCCGTCTGTTGGCGGGACAAGCCCAATCAGATGCTGGGTATTGCGGAGCTCTATGCCTATGAGGAGCGCAAGCCGAAGGTGTCCCTGGGGTATCGGTTGGCACCTCAGTGGTGGGGCCAGGGAATTGCTACCGAGGTCGTGGGCATGCTGAAGCGCTATCTCCTTGACGAGGTCCGCATGAGAACCATCACGGCCCATGTTATGTGCCAAAACGTCGGTTCCGCACGGGTGATGGCCAAGAATGGCTTTCTGCCCTTGTACCGCGGCGTCTGGGAGGATTGGGGCCGAGAGAGCCTTGTGCAGGTAGACAAGTACATCTACAAACGTCGCTGGGAAGAGGGCTACCCCGACCCGTATGGCAAATCGGCCGGTGATTTGCCCTAGTCGAGACTCTCTAGTCGAGGATTGTGATGCGGCCCTCTACGTGGGCGTCAAGGCCCTGATGCGTGGAAAAGTACTCCTCCACGATATTGTTCTGCGATACCGCTACGATGCGCGGCTTCATGTTTGCCGCGACTTCCTCGTACGGAACGCCAAAGAACTCGGTGAAGTTCTTAAAGTGATACGTCTGCAGGGCGATGAGAATCTCCTGGTCGTCAGTAATAGGCGCGCCGTTTAGAGAGAACTCTTCAAGCGTATGCGTACTCTTGCGCCAGACAATGCGCATACCCTTGGAGAACTGGTAGAACTCGGTGTGGCCCTCCCAGGCCTCGTCTCGCATGAGGAACGTGACCATGCGCCTGAACTGGGCGCCCGTGACCTTGAGCATGTGGATGGCATCATCAAAGGGCGTGTTTTCCAGCATGTCTTGGACCTCGATAATGGGCCCGAGCTCTTGCTTTCTGATGGATCCCGACCCAAAGAGCATCACATCAAAGGAGCTATCCTCCTGCATCAGATCGGCGTAGAGGTTGCCCATCTCGGTTTCCTGGATGCGTGACGGGTGGGTCAGCGTACGAGCCCAGCGCGTGATGACACGCTTGTACTTGGCATCGGTCTCGCCCTGGTAGGTGGCGATGAGGTCGTCCATAACCGGATCGTTTGGTGCGGTCTGCTCGTTGATGGGCTCGAGGGTCCACTGCAAGTCCGTGATTCCGCTTGATGACAGTAGCGAGCCAACCGTCAGCTCAAGACGGCCAATGACGCCGGTGCCGCAGCCAGCTTGCACGATGGGGATGCCGTTGACCACTTCAGGCTCCTCCATGAAGGTGTGCGTGTGTCCGCCAATGATGAGATCGACGCCAAAGTCAGGGTCAAGCAGCTGGGCAAGCTCGCGGTCCTTCTCTAAGCCAATATGCGTGAGCAGGATGGTGAGGTCGGTATGGCGCGTGCGATAGTTGTCACAGATGATGCCCACCTCGCGCGCAGCCTCTTCGATGTCCACGAAAGCGCCGATAATCTTTTCCTGTCTGGTGGAAGCCAACACTTCATCGGTCAGGATGCCAATGAACAGGATGTTGAGGCCGCCCATCTTGATGGTGCGGTACGGTTCGAAGAGGCGCGTGTTGTTCATGGTGATGAACAGGTTGGCGTTGATGATGGGGAAGGTGGCGCAACGCTCCAGAAAGAGCAGGTGTGCAAGGCCATAGTCAACTTCGTGGTTACCAACCGTTGCGATGTCAGGGTCAAGCACGTTGACGAGGTCAATGGTTGAGAGCCCTTGGTATTCAGTGTCAATGATGGAACCACGGAACATGTCCCCCGCCAGGGCATATAGGACGTTGTCACCCTTTGCTTGCGCACGGGCGTTCTTGATGTAGCCCGACAGTCGAGAGATTCCGCCAGTCATGACGCCGTCGACATCCTTGGGAAGGAAGTCGCCATGCAGGTCGTTGGAGTGCAGGATGGTCAGATGCCGCTTTGCCATGATGTGCTCCTTTGGTCAAGCGAAAAAGCAATTCTCCGTTGGGGATAGTCCCAACGGAGAGTGTGGGTCGTGCGAGTGGTTGCTACCCGACGATGGGGCCGCGACCAGGACAAATGGTGTAGGTTCCGTATTCCGTCATGAGCTGGTTGCGGCAAAGCGCAGCCAGGCCAGGGTTGACGTCGGTGTTTGCCATGAGGGCGGGCTGAAGCGCTTCGTATTCTCGCTGCTTATCGGTGAGGCCAGCAGCATTGATAAACAGGTCGCCCGTGAAGACGAGGTGCAGGTCCGGGCAAGCGACGATGGTCTCGCCGCGTACGTGACCACCGGCTCCCTCGATGACCTGGAACATCCAGTTGCCAAAGCGGATGGCACCAATGGCCTCCAGTGGGCTGTCACCATTACGCTTGCCAATGACGGCGCAACGGCTCAGATGTGGCGGCTCATAGCGCGAGATGATTTTGGAGAGGGCTACATACGGTGCGTCAAGCTCGTTGCGCTCGCGATAGCTCGGCTTGCCACGGTTCTCCAGCTCAAAGTTGTGATAGCTGTTACGTCCCAGGTAGACGGTGTCAAACAGGTGTAGCAGACCACAGTTGTCAACGTCAGGGTTGGTGACGATGACGCTCTTGCGGCGCGTGGAGAAGCCCTTGAAGAGGCCGTTCAGCAAGTCATCCATCTCGGGCTCGAAGTAGCCAAAGCCGCAGTCAATGAAGAGTAGCGCGTCGTAGTGCTCCAGCACGTAAATGTTGCTGCCACACGGCGGCTCGATGGCATAAAGCGTCAGGTTGTCAGCCAGCTTGCGCGTGGTGACCTTGGCCTCGAAGTTATCGCCAGTGTGCTCGGTAATGAAGCGGGCAAACTGCCTGATGTTGGCGAACGCCTCCTCCGGGGACTCCTCACGCTCGTCGAGGGTCTGCATGACCTGGTTCGCATAGGTGAGGACAGCGTTGGTTTCGTTCTGCGAGAGGTCCAGCAGCTCGCGCATCTCGTTGGCAAAGGTGACGTAGAAGACGGTGCTGTCTAACAGGTGGTCGGAACCGTCGTAGTCAAGGACGCGCACTTCGCAGATCTTGGAGATGTCGTCAATGAGCCCCTTGATCTCGGTGGAGTCCTCGACGACCAGACCCATCTTGAAGTTCTGGTAGGGGGTGCCGTTTTCCTGCGAATTAATGTAGGAAATGTTGACGTCGTGTTCCTTGATGACTTCCAGGGTGGGCAAAAGCGTGCCGGGACGGTCGGGAAGCTTGAGTTCAATGAGGATGATCTGGCGTATGCCTGGGTCGTCGGCGAGGTACTCGACTTCCTTGAGGCGCGCGGCAATCCGCTCCTGCTGCTCTTTGGTAGCCTCGACCTCGATGAACAGGGCGTTTTCATCCACGGCCTTGTTGTAGTTGACGCGGACGATATTACCGCCGTTCTCGGCGATTGCCTTTGCGGAAATCAGGAACGCGCCGGCTTGGTCGGGAGTTTTGGTGATGTAGGTGGATCGCATGGTGCCTCCTGTGATGCGTGAGTCCCTACGATAATAGGCGTTTCCAATCCGTTTGGGATTTCGGTAGCGGTATCGAAACGCGCGACCTAACCACGCGGGAATATAGTTGGCTCAAACTCCAGCGAGAGGAGCCTTCCATGGATGATGAGAAAAGTATGGTGAAGACCGATCAATGGCTCGGGCATGGTGCGCCGCCAGAGCCAGAAGAGCGGAGTACGACAATGCGGTTGCTTCTTGTGGTTGCAGCCGCTGCGGTTGCGCTCGTGTCATTCTTCGTGTTGGGCAAGCACTTTTCTCAACCCCAAGCGTACGGGAGCGTCATTGCGTCACTTGATGCGAAGAAGGATACCGTCATGAATTTGGTGGGCGCGTCGACGGGATCGTCCGCGGCCATTACGGTGCTACCTGGTGACGTGGGCACACCCATAGCGGAGAAGCTCATCGATCTGAGCTCCGATTTCATGATCGTGTTGGCGGCAATCTATCTTGAGAAGTACCTGCTGACGGTGCTGGGTTTTGTGTCATTCCGCGTTTTAGTACCGGTAAGCTGCGCGTTTTATGCTGCGGCCCAGGCGTTTGGCCGTCGCTCTTCCACCACTCCCGTACTGACGCACCTTGCCTCCAAGCTCCTCCTCTTTGCGATCACGATGGTTTTGGTCGTACCGTGCAGCGTATTCGTGTCTGACATGATCGAGCGCACGTATAAGGAGTCCATCGATCAGACCATCGCGATTGCCGAGCAGACGCAGGAAGAGGCAGAGGCCGTGATGGAGGATGTGACAAATGCGCAGGAGCCTGCTACCACGAACATTTGGGAAACGATTGCCCAGTTGCCTGACACCTTCTCGAGTTCCGTAACGGAAACAGTGAACGGGCTGACGGAAGAAGCTCAGAGCTCGCTGAAGAATTTCATCGAGGCACTTGCCGTGATGCTTGTCACCTCATGTGTCATTCCGCTGCTGGTGCTGGTCTTCTTCGTGTGGCTGATGCGGGTGATTTTGGGCATCAATATCGATGTTCCAGCTGGCGTGTTGGTCCCAAGAAGCGTGGGGCGCCGGTTCCGGTAGTTCAAAACAAACGCATGTGTGTGGGCCCGGGTTGACGAAGACGCTCGTCAACCCGGGCCCCGTTTCTGTCACAGAGTTATTAGTCAGAGATGTCGGTGTCGAGCACTGCGTCAAACGCGTACTCGGGGAAGCGCTCCTGCAGGCGATCGAGGGTCTGCCTCAGCACGGCGCGTCGATCAGGGGCATCAAAGCCGACAACGAGGTCAAACGTGGCGCCTTTCAGCTCTTCGTCGACGTAGAGTCCATGGAACTGAAGGATGCGGTTGTCCTCGCGAACTATCTGGTCAAGCTCAGCCCTGATGGCCGCTGCCTGCGTCCCGTCTTCCGTGTTGGTCGAATAGACGCCAACCGTGTGGAGCACTACGCCGGTCTCGCGATAGGTGCGCGCCTGGATTTCGCGGGTGATCCCATCAATCTCGCGTGCCGTTAGCCTCTCGTCTACCTCTACATGCACCGAACCCTGCAGGCGTTGTGGACCATAGTCGGTCAGGATGAGGTCGTACGCCCCGCGGACGCCAGGGACCGAGCTGACCGTCTGCTTGACCGCAATCGAAGTCTCTCCATCGACACGCTCGCCCAGAATCTTGTCGAGGGCCTCCTGAAGCATCTCGATGCCGCTCTTAATAATGACAAGGGAGATGACCGCGCCCAGCCAAGCCTCGAGGCCCACGCCAAAGAACAGGTAGATGCCCGCGGCCACCAGGGTCGAGGCGGAGATGGCGGCGTCCATGGTCGCGTCCTCGCCAGAGGCCACAAGCGCATCCGCGCCAAGCTGCTTGCCTTGAGCTTTGACATAGCGACCAAGGAGCAGCTTGACCACCACGGCGGCGGCCACGATCAGCAAGGTGGTCGGCTCGTAGGAAGCCTGCTCAGGATGAATGATTCCCTGAATGGATTCAGAAAGTGACGTAATGCCTGCCCAGAGCACGATGGCCGAAACCACGATGGTCGTGAGATATTCGATGCGCCCATATCCAAAAGGATGCTCTCGGTCAGCCTGCTTGCCAGCTAGCCGCGTGCCGATGATCGTGATGAAGGAGCTTGCGGCGTCGGAAAGGTTGTTGACCGCGTCAAGCACAATGGCAATGGAGTTGCTGAGCAGGCCTACTACCGCCTTGAAAGCCGCGAGCGCGACGTTTGCGACAATGCCGATGACGCTGACGCGAACAATGGCCCTCTTGCGCCTCTCCTCGCTTGAAACAATGCTGCTTTTGTTGCCAGTCATGAGGGTCCCTTCTGCATTAGGTTGGTTTGACAGTAGCAGATTTGCCCAAGGAGACAGGTGGGCAAACTTGGATTGTGGCTGGCTCGAAAACGGCGGAGGGGCCGGGGAGCGTGTGCTCTCCGGCCCCTCCGCCACCTTGCGCGGGTTTCTGCCCGCGTTGCTTCGTGGCTTGGTACAAACAAGGCGACTATGCGCCAAAGGCGTCTCCCGCATAGGGGACGAGGTGGTAGTCAGGATGGTTGACAAGCGTGGAGCCCGTGTCGACCTTGATGAGCGAAGCGATAGCTCCGGACACGATGAGGCTCAGTACGAAAGCGACATATCCCATGGTGACCTCCTTCTATCACAGTGAGAAACAATTCAGAAACATTGGCTATATCGAGTATAGCATCCGCATGAGACTTCTATTACGCCATTGCAACTGTTTTTATTGATATTAATAACAAGAAAAAATTGTGAACCAATCAGAACACCCGTCAGCCACGTTTCCTTTTTGATGTTGATGAGAGAGACCTCGGGGGAGTTTTGTTGTAAGTCGGTGTCGAAGTGTTCACCTACACAGATACACCAAGCTTTTGGCCTAAACTTCGTGTGTGGTATTGTTTCATCGGCTAGAGGTCACCAGGAGCCCGTGTATGAAGCAGATGGAAGAGAAGATCCTCCGTGAAGGGCAAGTTTTGCCTGGGGATATTCTGAAGGTCGGTAGCTTCCTCAACCAAAACATCGATACCGTTTTCTTGGGCGAGATGGCACGCGAGTTTGCACGTCTTTTTGCCGATGAGGGAATCAACAAGGTTTTGACCATCGAGGCGAGCGGCATTGCCATCGCAACCGCCGTTGGCCTGGAAATGGGCGTGCCGGTCCTCTTTGCCAAGAAGCACCGTACCAGCAACGTGGACGGCGGTGTCTATACCGCCAAGGTTCACTCCTTCACGCACAACGAGGACTATAACGTTGTCGTCAGCAGCGACTACCTCCTGCCAACCGACCGTGTGCTCCTGGTTGACGACTTCCTGGCCAACGGCCAGGCACTCAACGGCCTCATGGACCTCTGCCGTCAAGCTGGGGCAGAGGTTGCTGGCGTCGCCATCGCCATTGAGAAGTGCTTCTCCGGCGCGGGCGACAAGCTGCGTGCTCAGGGTGTGCATCTTGAATCCCTGGCAATGATTGAGTCCATGACAGATGACGAGGTCATTTTCCGCTCGTAATCTGTGTGGTTATAGAAAAGTACGAAAAGTACGACGAGCAAGAATGTGTTCCACAACGAAAGGGAGAACATGAAGGACTTCAACGAGATCATGATGAACCGTCGTCAGGCTCTTACGCTCGGCCTGAGTGGTGCTGCGGCGCTCGCTCTGGCTGCTTGCGGTGGCGGCTCCTCCAACGGCGGCGACGCCCCTGCTGGCGACACCGCTGCCATCAAGGCCGGCCTCATCTGCCTGCACGACGAGAACTCCACTTATGACCTCAACTTCCTCAACGGCTTCAAGGAGGCCATGGCCAACCTGGGCATCGGTGAGGATTCCTACATGATCAAGACCAACATCCCCGAGGGCCAGGAGTGCTACGACGCCGCTGCCGAGCTCGCCGACGCTGGCTGCAAGGTCATCTTTGCCGACTCCTTCGGCCATGAGGACTACATGATCCAGGCTGCCAAGGAGTTCCCCGAGGTGCAGTTCTGCCACGCCACGGGCACCAAGGCTCACACCGAGGGCCTGGCCAACTATCACAACGCCTTCGCTTCCATTTACGAGGGCCGCTTCCTTGCCGGCGTCGCTGCTGGTATGAAGCTGCAGGAGCTCGCCGAGGCTGGCCAGCTCAAGGGCGCTGCCCCCAAGATGGGCTATGTTGGCGCTTACACCTACGCTGAGGTTGTCTCTGGCTACACCTCGTTCTTCCTGGGCGCCAAGTCCATCGTGCCCGACGTGACCATGGACGTCACCTTCACCGGTTCTTGGTATGACGAGACGGCTGAGAAGGAAGGCGCGACCAAGCTGATCAACGGCGGCGCCGACCTCATCTCCCAGCACGCTGACTCCATGGGTGCCCCGACCGCTTGCGAGAACGCCGGTATCCCCGACGTCTCCTACAACGGCTCCACCCAGGACGCTTGCCCCAACACCTTCATCGTGTCCTCCCGCATCAACTGGGCTCCGTACTATGAGTACGCGATCAACGCCACCGTCGCTGGCGAGGCCATCGACGCTGACTGGACCGGCACCCTTGCTACCGACTCCGTCCAGCTGACCGCTATCAACGAGGCCGTCGCTGCTGCTGGCACCGCCGAGAAGATCGAAGAGGTCAAGGCCGGTCTCGCCGACGGCTCCATCCACGTCTTCGACACCGCTACCTTTACCGTGGGCGGCAAGACTCTGGATTCCTACATGGCCGACGTTGACACCGACGCTGCCTACGAGGGTGACACCGAGGTCATCTCTGACGGCTACTTCCACGAGTCCGAGTTCCGTTCTGCTCCGTACTTCGACCTCCAGATCGACGGCATCAACCTGCTTGACACCAAGTTCTAAGATCTGATGAACCACAAGAGGCGGTCCCTTGCACGAGGGACCGCCTCTTCCTTTTCAGGACACGGTGGGACAAAGGGGAGTATCCCCTGCGTCCCACTATCACAAGGAGCAAGGGGAGCATCCCTTTTGTACCTTTCGTTTTGAGACGAGACCGAAAGGGGACCATGACAGACAGGCAGCTGGCCGTGCGCATGCGCGGCATCACCAAGGTGTTTGCCGGCAAGGTCGTCGCCAACAAGGACGTCGACCTTGACATCTATCGTGGGGAGGTGCTGGCCCTGCTCGGCGAGAACGGCAGCGGCAAGACCACCCTCATGAACATGCTCTCGGGCATTTACTTTCCCGATAGCGGACACATCGAGATCGACGGCAAGCCCGTGGTGATTGCGTCCCCGAAGGACGCGTTTGATCACGGTATCGGCATGATCCATCAGCACTTCAAGCTGGTGAACGTATTTACAGCGGCAGAGAACATCGTCTTGGGCCTCAAGGAAGAGGGTCGCCTTGACCTTGCCAAGGCAGCCGAGCGCATTCGCCAGATCTGCGATACGTACGGCTTCGACGTAGACCCCAACCAGAAGGTCTACGACATGTCCGTTTCTCAGAAGCAGACGGTCGAAATTGTCAAGCTGCTCTATCGCGGGGCTGACATTCTCATTCTGGATGAGCCGACGGCCGTCCTTACCCCACAGGAGACCGACAAGCTCTTTGCGGTGCTTCGCAACATGCGCGACGACGGCAAGGCGATCATCATCATTACCCACAAGCTCAATGAGGTGAAGGAACTCTCCGATCGCGTCGTGGTGCTGCGCAAGGGCGAGAACGTGGGCGAGATGATTACGGCTGAGTCCACCACGCAGGAAATGACCAACATGATGGTTGGTCGTCAGGTCACGCTCAACATCGATCGCCCGCCCGTCGAGATGGACTATCGCATGGAGCGCATCCGCGTGAAGAATCTCACCGTGAAGAACCATGACGGCATCGTCAAGCTCGACGACGTCTCCTTTACGGCATACACTGGCGAGATTCTGGGCATCGCAGGCATCTCGGGCAGCGGCCAGAAGGAGCTGCTGGAGGCCATCGCTGGCCTGCAGCCGGTGGAGAGCGGCTCCATCGAGTACGTGGTTGACGCCACGGGCGAGAAAGAGGAGGTCGAGCAGCTCATCGGCATGGATCCCATCAAGATCGCGCAGATGGGCGTCGTGCTCTCCTTCGTGCCGGAGGACCGTTTGGGCATGGGCCTTGTTGCTGACATGGACCTCACCGACAACATGATGCTCCGCTCGTTCCGCGATGGTGCCTCGCCCTTCACCGACCGCAAGGCACCGCGCCACCTTGCCGAGCTCGTGGTCGACGAGCTCGAGGTCAACACCCCAGGTGTTTCGACGCCGGTGCGTCGCCTCTCTGGTGGCAACGTGCAGAAGGTGCTTGTCGGCCGCGAGATTGCCGCAGCGCCGACGGTTCTGCTTTCTGCTTACGCTGTCCGCGGCCTGGACGTTAACTCCTCGTACCTTATCTACGACCTGCTCAACCGCCAGAAGGGCAACGGCGTGGCCGTGGTGTACGTGGGCGAGGACCTCGACGTGCTGCTTGAGCTTTGCGACCGCATCCTCGTGCTCTGCGGCGGCAAGGTCAGCGGCGTCGTTGACGGCCGTACTACCAACAAGAACGAGGTTGGCCTCATGATGACCAAGCTGGGAGGAGGCGAGGCATAAGTGATTCACATCACGAAACGTAAGGAGATGCCGCTCTGGCAGTCGCTTTCGGTGCGACTGGGGGCAATCCTTGTGGCCATTGTGGTCTGCGGTTTCATCACTACCATCACCACGGGCCTGAACCCCATCAGCGTGTATGCCACTATGTTCAAGGGTGCCTTTGGTACGCCGCGTAAGATTTGGATTTTGCTGCAGGAGATTGCCATCCTGCTGTGCGTGGCGCTCGCGCTGACCCCGGCTTTCCGCATGAAGTTCTGGAACCTCGGCGGCGAGGGTCAGATTCTGGCAGGCAGCCTTGCATCTGCCGCCTGCATGATTTGCCTGGGCGGCAAGCTGCCCAACGCGCTGCTCATCCTGCTCATGCTCGTGTGCTCGCTGGTGGCGGGCGCTGTCTGGGCCGGCATTCCCGCTGTCGCCAAGGCGCGCTGGAACACCAACGAGACGCTTTTCACGCTTATGATGAACTACGTTGCCACGCAGCTCGTGGCCTACTTCGTTATCGTGTGGGAGGTTCCCAAGGGTTCGGGCAACATCGGCATCATCAACCAGGCCACTGAGGCAGGCTGGCTCCCGCAGATTGCCGGCTTCAAGTACCTGCTCAACATCCTGCTCGTTGCTGTGCTTACCGTTGTGATGCACCTCTACCTTTCCTACAGCAAGCATGGCTACGAGATTTCCGTCGTGGGCGAGAGTACGAACACCGCCCGCTATGTGGGCATCAAGGTTGACCGTGTCATCGTGCGTACGCTGCTGCTCTCCGGCGCGGTCTGCGGATTCGCTGGATTCTTGCTGGTGGCAGGCACCAACCATACGCTGACCACTACCATCGCCGGCGGTCGCGGCTTCACGGCCGTTATGGTGGCATGGCTTGCAAAGTTCAACCCGCTCGTGATGATCGCGTCCAGCTTCCTGCTGGTGTTCATGGACTCCGGCGCGGGCGAGATCTCCACGGCTTATGGCCTCAACCACAGCTTTGGCGACATCCTCACGGGCATCATCCTGTTCTTCATCATCGGATGCGAGTTCTTCATCGCATACCAGGTGCACTTCGACAAGAAGGAGGGCGGACACGATGCTTGATGTGGTCTCGTTCATCCCGAGGGCCGTGGCACAGGGCGTGCCTCTGCTCTATGGCAGCACCGGTGAGATCGTCACCGAGAAGTCCGGTAACCTCAACCTCGGCATCCCTGGCGTCATGTATGTGGGTGCCATCTGCGGTGTCATCGGTTCGTTCCTTTACGAGCGCAGCCTTAACGGCGCACCAATTAACGCTGCGCTTGGCTTGCTTATCCCCGTGGTGTGCTGCCTTATTGGCTCGCTCCTCATGGGCCTGCTCTATTGCTTCCTCACCGTCACGTTGCGTGCCAACCAGAACGTGACGGGCCTGGCCATGACCACCTTTGGCGTTGGTTTTGGCAACTTCTTTGGCGGCTCGCTCATCAAGCTGACCGGCGCCCAGGTTCCGTCCATCGCGCTGTCCGCCACCAGCAATCTGTTCAGGCGCTCCCTGCCGTTCGCCGCTAAGCTGGGATGGTTCGGCAAGGTGTTCCTGAGCTATGGCTTCCTTGCGTACATTGCGTTTGTGTTGGCGTTTGCTGCTTCCTACGTGCTCGAGCACACGCGCGTTGGTCTGCAGCTGCGCGCCGTGGGCGAGGATCCCGCAACTGCCGATGCAGCGGGCATCAATATCGCGCGCTACAAGTACATAGCTACGTGCCTCGGCTGCATGATTGCGGGTTTGGGCGGCCTGTACTACGTCATGGACTATGCCAATGGCGTCTGGTCAAACGACGCGTTTGGTGACCGTGGCTGGCTTGCGCTTGCACTCGTTATCTTCACCATCTGGCGTCCCAAGGTGAGCGCCGTGGCGTCCGTCCTCTTCGGCGGACTCTACATCCTGTATGTCTTCATCCCGTCGGGCCCGGCGGTGAAAGAGCTCTACAAGATGCTGCCGTATGTCGTGACCATTATCGTGTTGGTCCTGTCGTCGCTGCGCAACCAGCGCGAGAACCAACCGCCTGAAAGTCTCGGCTTACCGTACTTCCGCGAGAACCGGTAGGCAACGGGAACAAACGAACTGACAGCCCCTGTGATGGATGCATCACAGGGGCTGTTTGCTGGCTTTGATGTGTGCACATGCGGTTAGAGGCTATCGGACTCCCAGATCTCAGCCATGCAGGAGGCTACCCATGCGTACCATTCGTCGACATTTGCTTGGTTGTATACCTCGGCCATCTCGTAGGACAAGGTGTAGCCGTAGCCCTCTGCAAAGCTCGCGGTGAAACCGCGGATGGCGCTGTCCCAATCGCCCCAACTTGCATCGCCCCAGCCCCAGGCGTTGTACGGGTTGAAGCAGACTTCACCGGAGCCGCTCTCTACACGAGCAATGGCGGGCGGTAGGCGCGGATCAATTCCGTAGTCATAGGCGGCCTCAGCAAAGGTGCGGCCATACCCCTCGAGCGGATATCCCGCATTGAAGGCGTCGATGCGTTCTGCCCATGTTGAGACAAACACCTCGCGAGCATCGTCATCTGCAGGTTCTGCCGTGGTCTCAGGGGCAGCTTCTTGCTGGACTACCTCTTCCACTGCTGGTTGGTCCACGGTCTTTCTGGGAACGACCGAGGAGATGAGCGTGACCAAGGCATAGATGGTAACCGCGCACGCAAAGGCGAGCAAAAGCAGGTCTCGGTCGGTCTTCTTCATGGGAACCTCCAGGTGACTCAGGTGAGGACCATCATAACAAAGCGTCTCATGTGACAGCTTTGCTGAGGAGAGTGATACGGGTTCACGGATTGGTTGGTGGTGCGACTGGTCGTGCAGCCTCGGCTAGCAAATTGCCTGTATGGATGGCAAATTGAGTGATTGTGCATGAACCTTGCCACTCTTTGCTCGTTTTTGGTAGAGCGAAAGGGGAGTCCTAGGCTATTATCGAGGGGCATGCGCATGCAGTCAGTCAATCGAAAGGGATGAACACGATGGCACGGTTTGAGGGCAAGAGGCAGAGTGGTAACGACCGTCGGCAGGAGCGCGCTGAGCAGGCAGCACAGCATATCGCCGACGTCGACGCGCGTCTGGGCAAAGAGGTCGAGCGTTCGCTTGCCGAGCTCAAGGTCTATGACACCATGCCCCATCCCGAGATCGAGGGCTGCATCCCGACCGTTGCGGTGATTGACGAGGATAGCGTTGCTGCTGTTATCGAGCACGGTCGTGGCGTTGCTAACTATTGCGACCTGGCGCTGCTCGACTTCGCTTCGTTCACCAGCCCTGGCGGCGGTTATGACCGAGGCGCATGGGCGCAGGAGGAGGCCCTGTGCGCGGAGTCCACGCTCTTCAACGTGCTGCGTGAGCAGAAGGCGTGGTACGGCGAGAACCGCCGTCGCAATGTCAACTGCGAGGTTTACCGCAACCGCGGCTTGGTAGTGCCGAAGGTTCGTTTTGAGCGTGGCAAGTATCACGGCTATGCGGACGTTATCGTGGTTGCTGCTCCGAATGCACGTCGCGCTCGTGAGAACTACCGCTTGGATGACGAGACGCTGCTGAAGTTCCTGCGCAGTCGCATTCGCTTCGTGTTGGGTATTGCGGACGAGCTCGGCCACGAGAAGCTGGTGCTTGGTGCCTATGGGTGTGGCGTCTTTGGTTGGGATGCCGCTGTGGTTGCTCGCGCGTTTCTGGATGAGCTGGCAACGGGAAAGCATGCTGCCAAGCAGGTCTTCTTTGCGGTACCAAGCGATCGCTTCAACGAGAACCTTCCCATCTTCGAGCACGTCTTTGCCAACTTCCCGCAGGTAAACGATGAGCCGTACGTCAAACTGGCCGATCGCCCGAAGGTCGAGGAGAAGGTCGTCGAAGAGGACGATGAGGACGAGGACGATTGGCGCCAGTACCTGTAAGGCAAAGGCTTTGGTCTTCAGCCGTTAGGCACGTCGACAGATAGCTACACAGAGCGGCTGCTTTGCAGCGAATGAACGATGCTCAAGCACCGTCATGCCCTGTTCTTCAAGAAAACGAAGGTATTCGGCTTCGTTCCACTCGGCGGTCGGGGCGAAGCCGAGCGCTTCGATGAGCCAGAGAAAACGCCTGTCTTGATCCTCGGCGTTCATGTAAGTGGGCAGCGCGATGATGCCTCCTGGCCGCGTAACGCGCGTGAGCTCAGACATGGCGCGCTCGGGCGACACGAGCAGGTGCAAGATGTTGCCTGCGACCACCGCGTCGAACGTCTCGTTTGCAAAGTCGAGCGTGCAGATGTTCCCCACGTCAAAGGCCGTGTTCTCCAATCCAAGACGCTTAGCTTTGGCACGTGCCCGCGCGACCATTTGTGTTGAGAGGTCGTTACCCGCGACAAACCCTACGTGTGGCGCCAGTGCGCAAGCAAAGGCCCCCGTCCCGCATGCGGCATCCAGCACGATGTCGTGGCGGTCGAGGAAGCTGGCAACCCAGGCTGCTGCCTCGGCTAGCCCGACGTCCCCTGAACGCGTGGCAAAGTCATAGACGGGGGCAAACAAATCCCAGAACAGCGAGGGGGTCGTGCGGACATCCATGGTGATACCTCCAGCCTTTGGCAAGTCGAAAGATGATTTGCCATAGTTGCTCTTTACCCCAGCGCGACATCCAGCGCCATCATGACCGTAAAACCCAACGAGAAAAGCAATACGGGAAAATGCGAGTGCTCGCCTTCGGTCATCTGGGGCACCAGCTCCTCTACGACGACATACATCATGGCGCCAGCGGCAAAACTCAGCAGGTAGGGCATCCACGGCACGAGCTGCCGGGCAAAGATGATGGTCACCAGCGAGCCAACGGGCTCCACCAGACCCGAAGCAACGCCTCCGGCAAAGGCGCGTGCCTTGCTCGCTCCCTCAGCGCGCAGAGGCAACGAGATAATGGCGCCTTCTGGGAAGTTTTGAATGGCAATGCCAAGCGCAAGGGCGGTCGCACCAGCCAGCGTGATGGCAGCATCGCCCGAGATCCAACCGGCAAAGACCACGCCGACCGCCATGCCTTCTGGAATGTTGTGAAGCGTGACTGCCAGCACCATGAGCGTGGTTCGTGCAAGTTTGGTATGCGGTCCCTCGGCTGTGTCTTCGCCCAGATGGAGGTGGGGGATGACGTGGTCAAGTAGCAACAAGAAGAACGTACCAATCCAAAAGCCCACGGCAGCAGGAAACCACGCGAAGCGCCCCAGATGAGCTGCCTCGTCCATGGCGGGCTGAAGCAAACTCCAGATTGAGGCTGCCACCATGACACCGGCAGCAAATCCCGCAAGCATTCGCTCTACGAGCGGGTCGAGCGTTTTGCGCATGAAGAAGACGCATGCGGCGCCAAGTGCCGTTCCCAGAAAAGGAACGAGCAGTCCGATTAGGGCTTGAGCTGGCATGAGTTGCCCCCTTGTTTGGTTTGGATCAGGCCATTTCTCAAGATTCTCAAAAACACGCCAGTCTGCCAACAAGGCTCTCGCTTTTGTTATGTGAACGCTACACGTACGATGGACATGTGGACCAAACGATCCGAGAGCCAAGCAAGCACCGCGTTAAGCAGGCCATAGCGCAGTCCGAGCGGACGATAGCCATTCATATAGCTCTTTGCTGTCACGCTGGCAAAGTGGTCGCTCCAGGGTGCGAGCTCGCGCGAGGCATCTGACACCGAGAAGTAGGCACCAATATCGTCCATGCCAGTCTCCTGTAAAACGGTCTTTGCCATGAGTTTAAGACCGATGCTGTTTACCGCGTCAAAGACGACCACTCCACCAGGGAAACGCTGGGCCATTGCAGTGAGCAGGCTTTTTATCTGTTCGGTAGTGAAGTAGTAGAAGACGCCGGCCGCCACGAAGACCGCGCCGTCCGTGGCGTCGATCTGGTCAAACCACGAGAAGTCGTTGAGGTCACAGGCGATGTTCCGTTCGCGTGCGGCTGCGGGCAGCAGCTGGTCGCGGACGGCGATAACGTCGGGGAAGTCCAAGTTGTAGCCACGTGCGCTACCGTTATCCACGCGCGAAAACACGTCAAGCAAGCCCGCGCCGAGGTTGACCACGGCAGCATTGGGGTGCGCGGCAAGATAGGAACGTGCTTCCTCGCACAGGTCAAACTCGCGCTGGGCCACCTCGAGCGCACCAAACTTGCCAAAAGCGGTATCCATGAGGCGTGCTTGGCCAGTGAAGTCGTAATCCACACGACTGATGATGGCGCTGGTATCCACACCGTCATAGAGCTCGGGCCAACGCTGGGCAAGAACGTGACGAGCGTAGAGGGGGATGACGAGGGTCTCCTGTACCGAGCCCTTGTCAACAGCGATCTTATCCATGAGCGTCCTTTCTGATAGTTAGCACATGGTAACACTTTGGCGAAAGGCAGACCTGCTTTCCGTACTGTTACCAAGTTGCTCCATTCCCCTTTGAGGGGTCGCGAAAAGGCTTTCCCTGTGCTATCTTCTCTTCGAAGACTAATTCCTAGTAAAGAAGAGGGATTAACCATGACATCCGGAAAGACCGAGCTGCTCATCAACGCGATCATGGATGGCTATGATGCCGAGGAAGAGTTTTTCAAGCGTCATTGCCGTATCTTTCCGCGTCGGTCCATTGTCTACAGCTTGGTGGACGAGGTCCGCGCGCTCATGTTTCCCGGCTACTTTGACGATGAAACCCTTGCAGGTGAGAGCAACGAAGCGCTGGTAGGAGAGCGGCTCATGCGCATCCAGCGCATCCTCTCAGAGCAGGTTCGTCGCGCCTTCCTCTACAACGACGAGTCAATCTCTGAAGAGGATGCCCGCGCGCAAGCCGAGCAGATTGCGGAAGAGTTCGTGGACGAGCTGCCCCGTCTCCAGGCGCTCCTCCTCAAGGACGCCGAGGCAGCATTCGAGGGTGACCCCGCCGCGCAGAGCCGCGAGGAAGTCATCCTGTGCTACCCCGGCATGCATGCGATTTTGGTCCATCGCATCGCGCATGAGCTCTACGTGCGTAACGTTCCGCTCATCCCGCGCCTCATGAGCGAGCAGGCGCACAGTGCGACGGGTATTGACATCCACCCGGGCGCTACCATCGGCGAGTACTTCTTTATTGACCATGGCACGGGCGTGGTCATCGGCGAGACCACCGAAATCGGCTCCCACGCCAAGATCTACCAGGGCGTGACCCTCGGCGCCACCTCCACGCGCAAGGGCCAGGCGCTCTCGGGCGTCAAGCGTCATCCCACGCTGGGCGACTACGTCACCGTGTACTCCAACGCGAGCGTATTGGGCGGCGACGTGATCATCGGTTCTGGGTCGGTGATTGGTGGTAGTGCCTTTGTGACGGAGTCCGTCCCCGAGGATGGCCGCGTGAGCGTCAAGGACCAAGAAGTTGTGGTTCGTCGATACGGTGACCCTGAACCCGTCTGGTGCTACGAGATTTAGCCGGGACGTTCGGGACGGAGGCTTTTGTCCCGCCCCCGCGGGACGCACGGGTGGGACAAAAGCCTCCGTCCCGAACGTCCCGGCTCGTCGGTCTAGTCCAGTTCGGCCAGCATCTGCGCGGGGTTGTCTGCGGCTTTGACCTTGCCAAATGCCCGTACGATGACGCCATTTTCGTTAATCAGGTACGTGGTGCGAATGACGCCCATGGAGACCTTGCCGTACAGCTTCTTCTCTTTCCAGACGTCATACGCCGCGAGCACCTCTTTCTCGGTGTCGGACAGCAGTGTGAACGGCAGCCCGTACTTCTCCTCAAAGCGCTTGTGCGATGCGACAGTATCCTTGCTGACGCCGAGTACGACGGCGCCCTTCTCCTGAAACTGTGGGTATAGTTCACCAAAGCTGCAGGCCTGTTTGGTGCAACCGGCCGTGTTGTCGCGGGGGTAAAAGTACAGGACAACCTTCTGACCTCGGTAATCGGACAGTGTGTGCATCTGGCCATTCTGGTCGGGAAGGGTGAAATCAGGGGCGACGGTTCCAACTTCAAGCATGGTGAGCCTCCGTGTCATGCAAATGGGTATAGGCAAAACCATTATGACAAGTCGACAGGTGATTTGTCATAATCGCTAAGGACTCTCGGTTCACGACGAGGAGGGTGTCTTGGAAGAGAACATCATCGACTTCGAGGATGCGCGCGTCCGCTTGGGTGACCACATCGTTCGTGGCACGGCGGCCGACGGCATGGTCCGCGCCTTTGCCATTACGGCTCGCAAGACCGTACAGACTGCGTGCGATAATCACCACACCAGCCCTCTGGTCAGTGCGGCGCTTGGACGCCTGATGATGGCGGGGCAGATGATGGGCCTCATGTACAAAGGTACCGACGAGCTCATCACCCTGACGGTTCGAGGAGACGGCCCCATCGGCGGACTGACGGTGACAGCAAACAATAAAGGGCAGGTCAAAGGCTTTGCCAACAATCCTAACGTGTGGCTCCCCCCGAAGGTTGACCAGCACCTGGACGTTGGTCAAGGCGTCGGCGCGGGTACGCTTTCTGTGGTTATCGACCAGCCGGGAACCATGCCCTACTCAAGCCAGGTCGAGCTTGTGTCGGGTGAGATCGGCGAGGACCTGACGTACTACTTTGCGGTGAGTGACCAGATTCCAACTTCAGTGGGCGTTGGCGTGTTGGTCAACCCGGACACGAGCATCCGACAAGCGGGAGGCTTCATCGTCCAACTCATGCCTGGTTACCTGGATTATGTCGTGGACCAACTGGAGCAGAACCTTGCTGGTGTGACCTCAGTGACCGACCTGCTTGAGCGGGGGATGAGCCCCAGTGACATGCTGCGCTACGTACTGCGCGACATGGACTATGAGGAACTTGAGGTCATGCCAGCTGAGTTTCATTGTGGCTGCGATGACGTGCGGGCAGGACGTGCGGTGGCTGCGCTGGGGGAGGCCGAGCTGCTTGACATGATTGAGAAAAACGAGACGGCCGAGGTATACTGCCACTTCTGTGGGAAGCGCCATTACCTCACGCCTGACGATCTCCGCAAGCTCCTTTAGCTTCAAGCCTGACAATAAGAGCCCGTCGCGTTATGTGCGGGACGGGCTTCCTACCTCAATCATCCCAGATACAGCTGTACCATCAGCGGCATGGTCACGATGCACGCCAGCGTTGTCAACACGCTGATGGCGCTCGCATACTCTGGGTCACGGCCGTGAAGCTGGGCAAACTGCGTGACGGTCGTTGCTGTGCAGGACATGACCGCCAGCAGGGGAATCATCAGAATGTTCTCGCCATCGGGAATGAGCCCAGCGATGCCGGTCATCTTAAATAATGGAATCAGTATCAGGGGGAACACAACCATCTTTGCCGCAATGACCATCCAGAGCCGTGGGTGGTCTCGCAGCGAAGAAAGGTCCAAACCAGCCAACGTCATACCGACAATCAGCATGGAAATGGGCCCCAGCATGCTTCCTACCGACCTAACCGCCGAATCCGCCAGGCCCGGTAGCCTGAATCCCGTAAACATGAATACGAAGCCAATCAGCAACGTGATGATGTTGACATTAGTGAAGACCTTGCGTATCGATATGTGCGATGCGCCGGTGAACATCCGGTCCATGAGGGTCCAGAACATGAACGTCTGCACCACGATGTAACCCATGGCATAGATGACGTATTGCTCGCCCAAGACGCTGGTCACGACGGGAAGGATGAGGTTGCCGGCGTTGGAATACGTCACGCTTGCCTGCTCAACCACGTCAGCACCCGTGAGCTTTGCGAAAACCACGCCAAGGGCGTACATGGCCAAGTTTGCCGCAAATGCCACTGCAAAGACTGCTACCAGCGAGCGTGCAAGCGTGGGCGTGAGATCCACCTCAAACGAAGTCAACAGCGGCGCGGGCGTAATCAGATAAAGCGTCAGCACGGAGAGCGTGTGCGCGTCGCTGGGCTTGCAGGCACCAGCTTTGACCAGCACGTATCCAGCGATAAGAACTAAGAAGAGCTCAGTAATCTTCTGTATGAGCAGCAGGCTGATCATGACGGCCGATCTCCTGACGACAGGGGTGCAGATT
>JAUNJR010000075.1 GCA_030533135.1 Coriobacteriales bacterium | reverse complement strand
CGCCGCCCGCGCAGATGACGTTGGTGATGGGGCCGAACCGCCGCGCGTGCTCGATGACGGCGAGGATGTCTGCGCGGGTGCCCAGGTCGCACGGCACGCCGGTGACGTCGAAGCCGTCCTTCCGCAGGTCGGCGGCGATGCGGTCCGCCTTCTCCTGCGTGCGGCTCGTTACCACGAGGTGCCTGCCCTGCGCGACGCGTCGCGCGATGGCGATGCCGATGCCGCCCGCGCCGACGAGTACGACGACGTCCTTCTTGAGCTCTGTCATGGTGCCCTCCTCCGTACGGTCTTCTCGTTGAGTACAGCATATGGAGGAGGATGTCTTATATCAATTCGTGTTTGAGTGTTAAACGATAAGGTGCGCTAATGATATGAAGGGAGCGGCAAGGGGTGAAGGGCGGAGCTGGGTAGCGGTGCCCGCGACCCGGCCCGCTCGGCCTTCCCGTTGAGGAGGTCGAGCAGGTCGGGTCGCGGGCACCATTTGCTTGTCAGTTCTTTTGCGCGGCCCCCTACACGAGCTGCAGGCCCGTCACCCAGCTCACGACTTCGTCGCGCGATCCATCGACGGCCGTGCCGGCTACCGCGTGGGCCTCGAGGAAGGTGGCGTCGGGAATCATGGCCTGAAGGTTGCCCAGAACGCTTCCCAGCCCGGAGCCGCCGTGTGTGGTGAAGGGCACGATGGTCTTCCCGGCAAGGCTCACGCCCTCCACGAAGGTGCGGACGACCATCGGCTCGGCGCCCCACCAGATGGGGCATCCAATGAACACCACGTCATACGGGGTGACGTCAGGAAGCTCGCCTGCGATGGCCGGGCGTGCGTCGTCCTGCTGCTCCTGCGCCGCAATGTCGCAGCACTCGTCATAGCCCTCGGGGTACGGCTCGACGGGGACGATCTCGTAGGTGTCGGCACCGAGGGCCTCCGCGATGTACCCGGCCATGACCTTGGTGTGCCCGACCTCGAGCCACTCCCTGCCGCCGTCCGCGTAGTTCTCGTCGGCGCGTGAGTAGAACGCCACGAGCACGTTGGTGGGGGAGGCCTCGCCCGTGGGCTCGGACCCTTGCTCTGGCGTGGCCTCCGGCTCAGCGGTCTGTTCGGTCTCCGCTTCCTCTGTCTCCGGCTCCACGGCCGCGGGCTCCTCTGCCGAGCCACCACATGCCGCGAGCATGGAGGCCCCCCAGAGCCCACCGGCAAACACGAACGCGCGACGCGTCATCTTCGATTCAACACTCATGCCTCTACCTGCCCTTCGTTTGCAATTAGCCTATGCAACCGGCGCGTCCCAGCGCGGCGCCGACACGCTCAGAGCCTGCTCGAGCGCACGGACGATGATCTCGTGGTCAAGACCCTCCATATAGCCGCTCACCGCGATGGTGGCGACCCACTCGTCTCCCACGCGGATGGGAAATGCCCCACAGGCGGGCACCTCGGCGGGAACGTTGTCCCACACGCCCGTGAGGTCGCCCGTGACGGTTGCCTGCATCTGCGCCCACGGGCTGGCGTGGCCCGCCTTGCGTGCGGCCGCGCGCTTGCCATCGGCAAAGAGCAGATTGCGCGCGTTCTTGTCGTCAGCCACCCATTGGAACATGCGCACGCCGTCTGCCTCGCGCGTGATGTTCACGCTGACGCCCTCGCCAAAGTCGGGCGTGAGCGAGACGAGAATGCGTCCCAGCTCAAGAGCCTCGTTGGCACCAAAGCTCGGGTAACGAAGCGCCTTTTCCTGCTCAAGCAACACGTCTGCCGCTGCGCGAGCCGACTCGGCCGTGAGCTGTGGGGTGGAATCGTCATCTGCCATGCTCTGCCTCTCTAACCGTGGTTTGCCTGTATTTAGTGTACGGTGCGACCGCCCCGCTTTCCAATGCGCGTTGCTCATGCGTCCCATCAGCTGGGCTTATGTTGTAGCGAGGTGTTGCCATTTGGGCAGGTAGTCCAAGCAAAGGGGCCTTTGGCATGGCGTGCACGAGCGCATGCTACCCTTCGCGCAGTTTGTGGTCCAGCCCGACCGCACCATCTTCTTGCAGCAGGTGCGCACCTCCAACCTGCTGACCTTCACCACTAACGCGCCGGAGAACACGAGCAGGCACGAGTCGCGGCGCGCCATTCCCATCACAGACCCTGAGGCCCACGTGACGTACTACCTCTGCGCGCGGAATGACGCCTCGCCGCACGTGCGCGACATCTTTGCGCTGGTAGGCGGCGAGGCATAGGTCGAGGGTGGCCGCGCGACGTCCGAAGTGGTGGGGACCCTGCCGTTCCGGTCAAGAGCACACCGTGCCCAGCCTATTCCTGCGATTTTGTGCGCTGGCGCGCGACCAAAGCGTCGTTGAGCAATGAGCCGCAGGTCACAAAGGGTGCCGACAGCGCAATGTGCCAAGCGAGGAGGAAGGGGAGCGGCGTGACCCCGTCTGGGAAGCTCATGCCCATGGAGAGCTTGGTGGCGACGTCCAGCCGCCGGAAGGCGACGGCCCCCACCACAAGGCTCACGACCGCGACGAGCGTCCGCGCCCACCATGGCCAAGCGGCTTTCTTGCAACGTGCGTAACCACAGACCACGGGCACATGCAGGCCCACATGCAGCGAGACCACGATGAGCCCAGCGTATGACAGGCACGCATGCAGAGGCCGCACGACATGCGCGAGCGAGGGCTGGGCAAGCGAGACCAGCGCGTGCTTTGACATGAGCGCGCCCGAGACCGCGATGCCCACGACGCATGCCGTCAAGACCACGTCAAGCACCGCGTTGACGCGG
This sequence comes from Coriobacteriales bacterium, assembly GCA_030533135.1. Taxonomy (GTDB): domain Bacteria; phylum Actinomycetota; class Coriobacteriia; order Coriobacteriales; family Atopobiaceae; genus UBA1367. Next base: position 7,132 of record JAUNJR010000075.1, on the reverse strand, counting down.
GGTACCTGGCCCCGTGCCCTGCGCGCGCGACCAACCCACCCACGGTTGAACGCGTGGTGCACCACGAAGAGCGCGACAAACGCGATGCCCGCAAGCTCGTGATAGAGTCCTCCGAGCTGTGAGGGAGCCATCTGCAGCAAAAGGACAACTGTCATTGCCGCATCCACCGTGGGACGTACCCACCGAGGTACCTTTGTCACCGTCTGCCTCCCTACGTACGCGTCGTGCGACCCGAGCCCGCCGACAGCATACAATGAACGCACGGCAACAAGGAGAGGGGACACCATGAAGGTACTCATGATTAACGGAAGCCCGCATCCCAAGGGCTGCATCGCCACGGCGCTTGACATCGTGGCTGAGGAGCTTTCCGCCGCCGGCGTCGAGTACGAGATCGTGCAGGTTGGCAACAAAGACGTGCGCGGGTGTATTGCCTGTGGGACCTGCTCCAAGATGGGGAAGTGCGTGTTTGACGACATTGTCAACGAGTGCCAACCAAAGCTTGCCGAGGCTGACGGCATCATCATCGGCAGCCCGGTGTACTACGGTAACCCCAATGGTACGGTGCTCTCGTTCATGCAGCGCTTGTTCTATAGCACAACGGTTGACCTGCGCATGAAGGTTGGCACCAGCATTGTGAGCTGCCGCCGTGGCGGCAACAGCGCATCCTTTGAGGCGCTCAACCAGTTCTTTGGCATCAGTGGCATGCCCACTGTGCCCTCCACCTACTGGAATGACGTTCATGGCTTCACGGCGGATGACGTTTACGCTGATGAGGAAGGCGTCCAGACCGTGCGCAACCTTGCGCGCAACATGGTGTTCATGATGCGCTCTATCGCCGATGGGGCAGAGGCCTATGGCATCCCTGAGCGCAACAAGGTGGTCTTTACGCACTTCATTCGTTAGGGATGGGCAAGAAGACCTGGCATGCTTTTTAGCGTGCAGGTCTTCACGCTTTTCCATTCTTTGGGGAACGCCTGCTGTAGTTCGTCCTCAAGAAAGCGATTATCGAGGAGCAATATCACGCCACGATCCTCTTCGGTACGGATGAGGCGCCCCGCTGCTTGCAGCACCTTGATCATCCCGGGGTAGGTGTAGGCATAGGCAAACCCCTTTCCTCCCTTGGCGTCGAAGTGGTCGCGGATGACCTCGCGCTCACTTGAAGTGCGGGGCAGGCCCGTTCCCACCACGACGACACCCACGAGCGTCTCGCCAGGAAGGTCGATGCTCTCCCCAAAGATGCCACCGAGCACACAGAGGCCGACAAGGCTCGTTCCTGCTGGGCGTTGCTCAGAAAACGTCGCCACAAAATGCTCGCGATCGCCTTCTCGCATACTGGGCTGCTGCTGCATAACGGTGGTGCGGCTGTTCATGAGTGGGCCCAAGGCCTTGGCAACCTCTTCCATCATGGTGTATGAGGGGAGGAAGACGAGGTAATTGCCTGGACGTGCCTGCACCAGCGACAAGAGGTACGCTGCAATCTGGGCGTACAGCTTGGGTCCACGCTTTGAGAAGCGAGCGCTGATATCCGACCCAATCAAGACCTGCTGATGGCGGTAATCAAAGCTGGATTGCACGTAGATTGACCTGTCCTCGTCTTGTGCGGCAAGTAGCTTGCGGTGGTAGTCCATCGGTAACAGTGTCCCCGAGAAGAAGACGGTCGCCTTTGCCTGCTTCAGGCGCTCGTTTAGGTCATGGCTTGGGTCCACACAGTAGATCTTGAGTCTTCTTCCACCGTTCGCATCCCGCCCGAGGAACGTGATGTATCCGGCTTCGCTTCGTTGCAAGGTGCCCAAAAAGGCGCCAATACTGAAGCTGATGTCGCGCAAAGCGAAGAAGACATCTATGGGCCCTCCGCTTGGTGCCGTGGCAAACGATTCGAGCGCAGCACTCACGCCGTCGGCAAGTGTCGTGAGAGCTTCCACAAACGTGTCACTAATGCGGGCCTTCTGATAGCCCTGCGTACCGCGTCCCCTAGAGTTGGCCTGCGAGCTGACCGGGAGGGATTTGTCCCACGCGGGAAACGCCGCGACAACGATATGGACGGTGTTCGCCAGCTCGATGAAGGGCCTGCTTGCACGCAGCAGTCGCTCAAGTCCCTTGAGGTCAGATATGGTGAGTTCGGCACTGTACATCTCACGCATGCGTTCCACGAGGTTGTGAGCCTCGTCGACCAGAAAGATCGATCCGTTGTCGTATGGCTCGTCTGCAAGACCAAGGAAGCTTGCGGATGGGGCAAATGCAAAGTGATAGTCACAGATGATGACGTCCGACCACCGAGAAAGATCGCGCTGCAACTCATAGGGGCAGACGTGATAGCGTGCTGACAGCTTTTTGATGTGATTGCGATCGAGCACATCGTGGGCAGTAATTGCCTCATAGAGAGCGTCGTTGACCGCATCAAAGTGACCGCGAGCGAGGGGACACTCGACAGGATTGCAGAGCGACGCAAGCGGACGCGACCGCACCTCATCGCTATGGGTGGTTTCGCGGAGAGGACAGATCTTGTCGCGGGCGGTTACAACCAGCACGTTTGCAACACTATTCTGCTGGCTCAGTAAGTCGAGGCATTCGAGGGCGGAGCGGCGAGTCATGGTCTTTGCTGTCAGATAGGCGACCCGTGAGGCTTCGCCCGAACCTATCGACTTGAGTGCTGGATACAGGGTTGCAATGGTCTTGCCAGAACCAGTGGGTGCCTGCGCGTAGAGACGTTTTCCCTCATGAATGGCTGAGGAGACGGCATCCATGAGCTCGCGCTGACCGTCACGAACTCTGAAAGGAAAGGTGAGCGAGGAGAGGGCCTTATCCCGCAGTTCGTCATGGTGGATGCGCCATGCGGCCCAGCGCTCAGCCTTCATGAGGAGCGAGAAAAACCTGTTTTCGATTTCGGGCATGTCGTACGTGTGCTCGACTTGGCGTATTTCTCCCGTGGTCATGCTCGCATAGGTAAGCCTGACCACGACTTGCTGCCCGAAGGCAGTCGAAAGCGTGGATGCCCCACGTGAGCTGCGGAGGTAGAGGTACGCATAGCAGAGCGCTTGCGCTTCATGGACAACGACAGGCTCATCGAGGTCTGAGACGTCGCGTGTCACGCCCTTGATTTCGTCGATGACAAGGGCGTGGGTGCCATCGTCGATGATACCGTCGGCCCTTCCCTCGATGCGGAGGAAAAAGCCTTGTTGACCAGCAACAGCTTCCTCACGGATGTCGAGGCGGGCGGCATGCGGATTGAAAGAGCCGTCAGGGAAGTAGATGGATCCTGCGAGTGGCACCTCCGCCTGGTATGCCTCACCTGCCGAAGCCTGCAGCATCCGATGGATTTCGCTCCCGGCTTGCATGGCTTCGATTCTGCCATGCCAGTCACCCTCTGAATCGATATCTCCCGAGCGCAGGAGGAACTCAACGAGCTTGCGCACCGATATTCGCAGCGTCCGCATAGCTCCTCCCTACCCGATCTGATGGACGTCCCAGCCATAGTAACCCAAGGGCACATGACCAGAGAAACTTAGCCTCAATCTCATGTATCCTGAGCAGGGGGTCACGTTATACACGCTCAATAACTGGTACGAGGCGCATTTCCATGGGGGAGGAACTATGCTTCGCATTGTCATTTGCTGTTTGGGTGGTGGCTCGTCGTTTTTTGTGACGCGGCACATCATCCAGGAGATAGAGTCCTACGGATACACCGATCGCGCCACGTTTGGATTTGCGGCGTTCCGAGGCCTCCAGGCCATACAGGATAAGTACGACATCGCCATGATCTGCCCTCACCAGGAATATGAGCTTAAGCGCAATCCAGATGCCTATCACATCCCGGTGTACGTGATACCCATGGTGATGTACGGCCTCATGTCTGCGGAGGACCTGATCGAGGACGCTGAGGACCTCATGGAGATCTGGGCCGCAGGCGCCCGAAATCCCGTGACCTTCCCGGACGAGCCGCGCTCCATGACCTGCGGGCGTACCATCTCGCACCGAAAGATGCTGCAAAGGAAAAGACACTGATACGAGCGCAGAACCGTCCTTGGGGATACCCACGCTCCCTGATATGCCAACGAGCACTTCAGTTGCCTCGTCCGCCGAACCGGTCTTTACAATACATCTTATTTCACCGTAAGGTACGGCCAAGCTTTTCGGGGGAGTAGTGGCGTGCCTTGGCACGTGGAGAAGCCAACAGCAAGGTGCAAAAGCGCCTGGTGGTCCTTTAACAACGATACCCGGAGCCAAGTCGCATGACGGCTGGGCTCCGGGTCTCTTCGTTACGAGAGGAGACGACAAGACATGCGCAACGCAACGACGAAACAACGGCTCCGGTACTGGTTTGACAACCTTATGTCGAAAGGTACGACATCGCTTCTGTTGCTCCTTGGCGTGATCACGGCGACGGTTGCCGTGGTGGGCGGTCTTGCCGCGGTTGCGCTTGGAGGTCCTGAGGGAACAGGTGCCGACTCTGTGGGCGGGTCCATCTGGTTCACCCTTATGCACGCCCTCAACACCGGCGTCCTGGCAAAGGAGGAGGGCACCGTCCCGTACCTCATCGTCATGACGCTTGTCACGCTCGTGGGCATCTTCATTACCAGCTTCCTCATCGGCACTATCTCCAACGCCATCAAGGAGAAGATTGCCAACCTCCAAGAGGGTCGCTCCACGGTCATCGAAGAGGGGCATGTGGTCATCATCGGCTTCGACGAGAACATCATCAACATCCTCGAGGAGCTTGCCCTGGCGAATGAGAACCAGCGCGATGCCGTGGTTGTGGTCATGGCCGAGCACGACAAGACCGACATGGAGGACGTCATCCGTGACCGAGTCTCTGACCTGCGAGGTATGCGCGTCATCTGCCGCAGCGGCCGTCCTGACAGTCCGAAGAGCCTCGACAAGTGCTCGCTTGACACCTGCAAGTCCATCATCGTCAACCTTGAGGACGACTTCATGACGGTCAAGACCATCTTGGCGTGCAGAAGTCTGCTCGAGGAACAGGGCAATCGCGACGCTTACATGACTGCCGTTATTCGGGACCGCGACGTGGTGCATCCTGCATTCATCGCAGGCGGTGAGGTCGCCGAGGTTCTCAATTTCCAGAAGACCATCGCCCGCCTCATGGTGCAGAGCGCCAGCCATCCCGGCATGTCAGACATCCTCTCTGAGCTGCTCAGTTTTAAGGGTAACGAGATTTACGTCCAGAGCGTGCAGGGGTCTGCGGGCCTGTCGCTGGGTGAGGTCAATCTACACTTGCCGAGCTCTACGGTCATCGGCATGGTACGCGATGGCGAGCCACTGCTCAATCCGGATGCATCCGAGGTGATCCAAGCGGGAGACGAACTGATTCTCATCGCCCATGATGACGATCGAGCTACCCTGCAAGCCGTTGCCGCCATTCCCGACGAAGGGCGATTCCAGCTCAAGCCTGACGTCCGTGATGTGCCACAGCGGCTCCTTGTGCTGGGGTACAGCGATATGCTCAAGCAGATTTTGCTCGAGGTGGCAGCTCACGGCGCCCCAGGTTCTCAGGTGACCATAGCTGTCGAGCCAGGCAGGGCTGAAGATGTGTCATTGCCTGACGAGGGCGAACTCGGAAGCATCGTTGTCGACGTGCGTGAGTGCAAGATCCAGAAGCGACGTGTGCTTGAGGGACTCGTGGCAGAGGAGCCAACTGCGATTCTGCTCCTCGCTGACCCAGAGTTGAGTGACGAGGAGGCCGACTCCCGCACGCTCATGCTACAGCTCCAGCTCAACGACATCGCAGACGCGATTGGCTCAGACGTTCCGCTCATTGTGGAGATGAACAGCACGCGCAACCAGCAGCTAGCCCAGATGATGCGCGCTACCGACTTCGTGGTGAGCGGCCGCATCACGGCTAAGATGATGGTCCAGGTTGCGGAGGAGCGTCACAAGAAGGCCATCCTGAACGACCTGCTGTCAGATGGTGGCTCGTCCATCTTCATGAAGCCCATTACGCGTTACGTGCAGGTGGACCACGACGTTGACTTCTACACGCTCGGGGCATCTGCGGCGCGTTACGGCGAGATAGCAATCGGCTACAAGCGCTTTGACAAGGATGGTGCGTTCCAGGTCTGCGTGAATCCCAGGAGCAAGGCGGCCATATCCTTCGGTCCTTACGACGACCTTATCGTTGTAGCGCCGGAGTAGGTGATTTGCAACGCGAGGGTGTTCCTTGTATCCAGTGACCGCGCCAGGAGGGTCCGACCCTCCTGGTGCGGCTTTCTCTAGGGAACGTGAGTTTTACGCCGCGCTGTGCTCTTGTGAGATGAGGCGGTTGATGATGCCGCCCAGAACGAGGATGAAGGAAATGAGATACATCCAAAGCATAAACAGCGCCACCGTCGCAATGCTGCCGTAGAGCAAGGTGTAGTTGCTGAAACTGTCAACATACAGATGGAATCCGAACGAGAGGGCGCCACACGCGAACGTTGCGCAGATAGCTCCAGGCAGCTGGGCTATGAGCCCTCTCTTCCCTGCTGCCAAATATGTATAGCACGCCGAGAGCCAAAGCACACTGGCTGCCATCGTCAGGAGGGAGTTAAGGAAGGTTGCGACGGCGTCCTGGCCCCTAGGACTGTGGATGATGTTGGCTAACAGTTGCAGCGCCCTTCCCCTGAAGATTAGGTAGATTGTGGCGCTGATCAGCACATCTGTGATCAGGCCTGCCACGACCGATGTGAACGATACGGCAATGGTGCCCCTCGTTTCCTCTTGGGCATACGCGGCATTGAGCCCCACGCGAAAGGCATTTGCACTTTTGGAGGCAGACCAGATGAGCGTGAGAGTCGAGAGGGAAAACGCAAGGCCAGATGAGGCGAATGCATCGGTAATCAGTGTCTCCACAACTTCGGAAAACGCATCAGGAACGACCGTTACGAAGAATGAGACGACATCTTGCTCGCTAAGACCGATGGCAGTCATCAGGGAGATGCAGATGGTGAGGATGGGAACGATAGAAATGAACGTGAAGTAGGAGATGCTGGACGCATGGGTCGTGACGGAGATCCTCGAGATTTCTTCTCCCAGGTCACGTACCCTCTTCAGCACGTTGTTCAGCATCCATGATTCCTTCCTGGGAGGAGCTCGTGTGTCAACACCATGATATCCAAGCTCGGGGAGATGGTGCTATGCT
>JAUNJR010000177.1 GCA_030533135.1 Coriobacteriales bacterium | reverse complement strand
CCACGAAGTCAACCGACTCGCCGAAGGTGGCGCAGCGGCGGAACTTCATGTAGGGCACCTCGATGTCAAGCTCGTCCTCAAGGTAGGTGGTTATCTGGGAGACCTGCACGGACTTGATGCCCAGGTCCTCCCACTTCGTGTCCAGCGTGAACTCAGAGGGGTCCTTGCCAAAGAGCTGGCTTGCACGCGTGCACAGCGCATCAAAGACTTCCTGACGATCCTCATCCATTGCCTACTCCTTTCCGCAGCGGGGGCATCTGCCCTCGACAGCACTGACCATGCTTTCGAGTTTGCCTTGCGCGGACCCCACTCACAATGGATGCGGATTCAAATGACTGATGTGCTCTCACCACCTAGTTGTGCAATCGTCTAGGTGCCATTACGCGGTTCACATGATGCGAGCGCCCAACTGTCGCCGTCTGTTCGACCGACAAGCTATGCCGTCGCACATGGCGCTTCCGACCTTGCGTACGTACCATATTTGATGCTCAACCCCTCTCAGGAAGGAACACGCATGACTGCTGGACGCAAGGGCGGCTTCCACTACGCCTACGCCATCGTGGCAAGCTGCATCGCCATCACCTGCCTGCCTTGTGCACTCGTACTGAGCTGCGCGGGCATCTTCTTCACACCCGTATCTGAGTTCTTTGGAGTGCCGCGCGCTTCCTTCACTCTGTACTTCTCCATCCTCAACGTGATGATGATGCTGACGCTCCCCATGGCGGGTAGCCACCTGAGCAAGCTCGACACGCGCAAGGTGCTCTCGGGTGCCACCACGCTTGCGGGACTTGGCCTCATCGGCATGAGCTTTGGCAACTCCATGCCCTGGTTCTACGTGTGCGGCGCCATCTTGGGCGTTGGCATGGCACCTCTCATCTACCTGTCGGTTCCCACGCTCATCAATGCCTGGTGCGTCAAGCGCGTGGGATTCTTTGTGGGCCTGTGCATGGCGTTCACCGGCATTGGCGGCGTCATCTTCAACCCCATCGGCACCGCCATCATCCAGAGCGGCCCCGAGGGTTGGCGCACAGCCTATCTGGTATTTGGCATCATCGCGCTGGTGGGCACGCTTCCATTCACCCTCTTTGTGGTGCGTTCCAAGCCCGAGGACAAGGGCCTGCTGCCCTATGGCGCTGGCGAGGAAGACGAAGCCAGCACTAAAAAGGCACCCGATACGGCTGAGGGCGTCCCCGCTTCCGTCGCCATGAAGACGCCCGCCTTCTACGCACTTGCCGTGTTCTGCGGTGTCATCACGCTCAACCAGACCATCTACCAGTTCTTGGCGAGCTACGCCACCTCGTTTGCCGACACGCTGCCTGCCATCGCAGCCGCCTCGGGTGTCGTGGCCAGCGCGGCCATGGCCGGCCAGGCCATTGGCAAGGTGGTGCTGGGCGTCATCAACGACAAGTCCGTACGCCTGGGCATCTTCTTTGGCCTTGCCTGCGGCGCCGTGGGCGTTGTGCTCATGTGGTTCTTCCCCTCGCCGCTGATGATGCTGCTGATTGGCGCCTTCCTCTTTGGCGTGGTCTATGCCATGACCACCGTGCAGACGCCGCTGCTGGTCCGCTCGGTCTTCGGCAGTGCCGACTACACCAACATCTACTCGCGCATCTCTATGGTGGGCTCGCTCATGAGCGCTGTCGCCGCCGTGTTCTGGAGCTTCGTGATCGACTCGCCCGGCGGCTTCCCGCTCATGTTCATCGGTGGCCTAATCTGCATGGCCATCTGCCTGGCTACCAGCCTGTTTGCGCTGGGACAGAAGGATCGCATCCGCGCATAGAGGCATTTGTTCAAGAGCTACCGAAGGGGGCGCGACGGATTCACGTCGCGCCCCCTTCTGTGTAGGTGTTTGGTTTAGGCGCTCTTCCTGCGTCCCCGCTTGCGGGGTGGAAGCTCGTGCCATGGCTCGATGACCGCACGGAAGTCAACGCTCTCCGCATCGAAGGTGTCACACGGACACAGGTGCATGATGCCCCGGAACTCCTGCAACCGTGCGTGCATCCACGGTGTGCCGCGGTCTTCGAGCGCATAGGCACCCGCGGCGTCAAAGGTATCCAGCGTGGCCTTGGGAAACGCATGGTCATGATGGCCCGTATAGAAGTGCTCGAAGGGCAGCTCGGCCATGCGGGCAAGCGTCTTGTCACGCCATTCCTGGATGGTGAGGGACTCCTCGAAGAAGAGGCACATGATGGGTGTCACGGCATCGCCCGATAGCAGAACGCCGAGGTCTTCGACCAGATATCCCATGGAGCCGCGCGTATGCCCTGGAAGCGCTACAGCTCGCACCGTACGACCACCAAGGTCGAAGACATCACCATCCTGTACCCGCAGCTCCTGCGGGCGGGCGCCATCCCGTGGGGCAAAGGGCACGTCAGCGGGGTACACGCCCTCCTCAAGCACCTGCGCGTGCACGCGCACCGCATGGTCCTCGACCACGTCCCAGCAGCCGCCATCCCCCTCCGAGATATACGCCTCGGAAAACCAATACGAACCAGCCACATGGTCGTAGTGGCCATGGGTCAGAGCCACCACAACCGGCAGATCGGTGAGCAATCGCACGCAACGGCCTAGGTCACCAAAGCCGCCTGCTGTGTCCACAAGCAGGGCACGGTTCTCCCCCACCACCAGATAGCAGTGATTACCAAGCGTATCCACGATGCGGTAGAAGCCCTTCTGCATGAGCGTGACCGCAAATGAATTCAACTGCTCTGTCACCTTGACTCCTTGTAGCGCGAAAGCCGCCGAGCGCTCAGGCTCGGCGGCTTTACGAGGGGGCATGTATGCGATAGCACTTAGTGCATCTCAGGTGCGGGATCGTTGCAGAGCTTGCGAGCGAGGTTCTCGACGGGGTTGTTCAGCAGGAACGTCACGATGAAGCAGGCAACCCACACGGGGATGATGTTCTGAAGGAAACCGAAGATAGACGCGATAAACGGTGCGCCTCCCAGCACGCATGCGTCAAGGGCGCCAACCAGGTAGCCGAGGATGACGGAGTAGATGGTGTTGATGTAGGTGTTGACCAGCAGGCCGAACTTGAGGCCCTCAGAAGGGTTGGAGCGCTTCATGGCCCACTGGAAGCCCTTCTCGGGGATAGACGGAATCATGCCGATGATGGTGGCGATGCACCAAGAGAACGCGAAGTTGATGAAGAACATGGGCCAAATCCAGCCATTGGACGCATCGGCGGTCTT
>JAUNJR010000015.1 GCA_030533135.1 Coriobacteriales bacterium | reverse complement strand
TGGTTGCGTCAAGCGTACCCTCGGCGATGCGGTCGATGATGGCCTGCAGGTTGGTCCCGCTTCCAGAAAGAAGAACGCCAAGCTTGATGGACATCTTTGATGCCTTTCTCTGTGTTCTAGCAGTAGCGAACGATGCCGGTACCCGGCACAATCTGGCCCATGGTGAACGTCGTGAGTCCCTCGGCAGCCAGCATCTCACGCACGCGCGGCACATCGTCGGCAGCGCAGATGACGCTCATGCCTACGCCCATGTTGAACGTCTTATACGCCTCGTCAGGGGTCAGACCTGCTGCCTCAATCATGTAGGTGATCACCGGCGGGATGTCCCATGCTGGGCCCTCTCCAAAGCCATCGGCAGCGGTACCGTCAGTTGCATGACGGTCGACCAGGGCATCGAGGTTTTCGGGCAACGCACGGTTAAGGTTCTCGGTAATGCCACCACCCGTGATGTGTGCCATGGCGTGAATCGGTGCACCTGCACGCAGCGCGCGGATGAGCGCACCAGCATAGATGGTAGTGGGACGAAGCACGGCATCAGCCAAGCTCTCGCCACCAAGCGCCTCGAGCGGCGTGTTGAGCTCGTCGACCGTCTTGCCTTCAATGGCGACTTTACGAACAAGCGAATAACCATTGGAGTGGATACCAGAGCTGGGAATTCCCAGCACCACGTCTCCCTCGCGCACCAGATGTGCGCCAAGCATATGCGGGCGATCGGCGACACCCACCACGAATCCAGCCAAGTCGTAATCATCGGGATTCATGACACCGGGGTGCTCAGCCATCTCGCCACCAACCAAGGCACATCCGCTCAGCTGGCAACCATGCGCAATACCAGCGACAATCTGGGCCACATGCTCGGCACGCAGCTTGCCAATGGCCACATAATCAAGGAAGAACAAGGGCTCAGCGCCAGCAACCACGATATCGTCCACGCACATGGCCACGAGGTCCTCGCCAACCGTGTCATGGCGGTCAAGTAGCTGCGCAATTGCCAGTTTGGTACCGACGCCGTCCGTACCGCTGACCAGAACGGGCTCCTCCATGTCCTTGAGCGCGGTCGCGGAGAAGAGCGAGCCAAACCCTCCCAGACCACCGATGACCTCAGGACGATTGGTTGCCGCTACAGCAGCCTTGATAGCATCTACTGCACGGGCCCCCTCGTCGACGTCCACGCCAGCGTCAGCATAGGTCACATGCTTCTTCTCTTCTGTCATGAGATCCCTCCATAAGATGGCTCATTAGCCGTTTGCCTGTCACATCATACACGGCAATGGACCGGGCTGGCATTGCAGCCAGTCCGGCCCACACGAGTTACAGGGGTGCCAAAAGCACTTTTACCGCGTTTGGAGGTGGCCCTCCGTACGCACTGCCACCATCACTGCTTCTCTATAGCTACCAAGATGCTGCGACCATACCCTTCGTAGTAGTTGCAAGTCGACATGGTCAAGACGCGATTTGCATTCTCTATCAAGGTATCGGCGTCAGCACGACGTGTCACCGCTAGGTCAAGCTTCTCGCGAAGATAGTTCCTGAACTCAACTATGCTTCCGAATTTGAACTTCCGCACCGTAATGTCTTCGGGGAACACGTAGTACATGAAGAGCGGCTCGAGGCAATACGTCTCCTTCTCGGTCAGATACCAGATGGTCTCGGTTGCGTCGAAGACCGTTTGGTCGTCCAAGAGAGACAGAGGCTGGAACATCGTGCCATCCTGCAGATGATGTCCAAACAGGATTGATTGGTGATCAACCATGCCAGGAGCAGTGTTTTCTGCATCAAGGAACACCTGCCCACCGACACTCCACTCCCCCAGTGCATTCGTCCGAATATATGTGTCGTTGGTCTCACCTTGATAGACGGGATAGTTGACAACTGTACCAGGCACGTAAATCCAACCAACCACATCCTGATTGACTGCTTTCAGGGATGCCCAGTCAACTTCAATGGGGCATTCTTCTTTGTCTTGAGCAACGTCGCTAGAAATCTCGCGTATAGTGACATGCTTTGCCAGCTCACGATTGATTCGTTCTTGCTCGGCATATCGATATTGCTTGACCCCATACAGGCCACCCGCCACCAACAAGAGCAACACACCCGCAATGATAAGCAGCGCCGAGAGAACTCGAGCGAAGCTCATCTTACGGCGCTTCCGCACTCGTGTAGCAGGTACCAGCTTGGGATCTTCGCCCGCTTCAAGGGTTTCAAAGGGGCTGGAATCATCACTCATGTGTTTTGCTGACATGGGCGAGTTTCTCCTTACGCCTCGGCCATTGCACGCTTGAAGTCAACGATCTTCTGCCCATATTCCGGCATGGTTGCGCCAATAATCTGCGTTGCGTAGATGGCTGCGTTCTTGGCACCATTGATCGCCACGCAAGCTACGGGCACTCCAGAAGGCATCTGCACCATGGAGAGCAGCGAATCCATACCGCCAAGGTCACTGGTCTTCATAGGCACGCCGACGATGGGCAGTGGCGTATAGGCCGCGACGACGCCACCAAGATGTGCTGCCTTTCCTGCAGCAGCAATGATGACCTTGATGCCGCGATCAGCGGCAGTTGACGCCCACTCGTGTACCTTCGCAGGATTGCGATGTGCAGAGGCGATAACGAGCTCATATGGCACACCGAATTCCTCGAGCTGCTGGGTGCAGGCTTCCATGACAGGCAAGTCAGACTTCGATCCCATGATGACGCCTACAAGCGGTGTCTCTGCCATGATGTTGCTCCTTTCGTCTTCCTGCACAGACTCGGTGCAGGCATGATTCGATGACCTTATGTTAGTCGAGTCAGCATGCTCCGTGACGTGGTCAAACAGGTCCCGATTAATGAATCGCATTTCCTGATTGCTTGACGCAGTAGTTACTGATTCAGTCTGATTGCTCAATCATCGCCAATACGGTTCTGTGTGGCGATGTTGGTAACGATGATTTCAAACGCAGGTACCACCCCAGCCTTACTTTCACCATGGACTATTGCAAGAGAGGTCCATGGCGTGATAGTGATCGATGACACGCCTGGCTTGGTGAACTGAAGCGTACGATTCAACGACTTGACCAACTGAACCAAGAACAGTTGCCATCTCATCTAACGATGGCCATCTATGATTCGCTTCGAAGCGATGTTTTGCATCAGTGTGACTTGACAGAGATTCCTCTTTAAGGGTGAGCATGAATCGTTTGAATCGGTTCATAATAGTCAAATGACGCAATATATACTGTCTGACTCAATCACTTTTGACATCGATTCACGAATGATTCGATGCAATGTAAGGCGAAATGCCCTTAGATTGCCAAGGTTCATTAGTGCGCATTGAACGTTCTTCATAAGCCACAAAACCCTCAAGTTGAAGTTGACTCTTTACAGATTGCTTGTCACTTTCCAAGCGCTCTAAGAAAGGCTCATCAGAATGAACGTCCTTTAGACTACGTACGATCTCTATGATCATGGATGCTAGGGTTGTTGCAACGTACAGATCGTTCTTATGACCTTCCCTTACTCACCAGTGCTTCTCATCGCATCTCACCACAGTTTTGCTGCGGTTGTATCGGTTCATGCATTGATTGGACTGAATGAATCAGTTGCATCGATTCAGCATGCTTCATATTGGTTCAAACTGCATCGTACGAGGATTGAGGCGGTAATACGCACATAGGTTGTCTTTCTTGTTGCCATCCTATGATAGTGCTTGCGATATCCCATCCAAAGGCTAGACTTTCGTTCCTAAGCGTTGGTCCATCAGTCCGCGTGAAAGGAAAACCATCATGAACAACGCAAGAGATCTGTACCTCTACCAACGGAACAAGGCTTACATTCCGCGTATAGCCGCCGTGCATGACCTGTGCGGTTATGGAAAGTGCTCGCTTGGCGTAGCTATTCCCGTACTTTCTGCTGCAGGCTGCGATGTCTGCCCCGTTCCAACCTCGCTTTTCTCTGCCCATACCCGCTTCCCCAAGTGGTATATGCACGATACAACTGATATGCTTGCCGATTACCTCGATGCTTGGGTTGATGAAGGTATCAAACTTGATGCCATCTACTCAGGTTTCCTTGGTGCGGCAGAGCAGGTTGGCGCAATTCAGCGCCTCTATCAGGAGCATCCTAGCGCCTTGCGTATCGTTGATCCGGTCATGGGAGACGGTGGACAAATCTATGCCACCTATACGGACGAGCTTTGCAGGGCTATGGTTGACCTCGTTGACGGTGCTGACGTGCTCACACCTAACCTGACGGAGGCTTCCATCATCACGGGCATCGAGTACCAAGGTCAAAACGTCGACGATACCTACGTACACACCATGATTGACGCCCTTCTTGCCAAGGGTGCCAAGCATGTCGTGCTCAAGGGTGTCGTACGCGGTGATGGGCTCATTCGTAACTATGTTGCAGGTGCTGACACCGAGCTTGCTGAGGTTTCTGGAGAGCTGCTCCCCTACATGCTTCACGGTACGGGTGACCTATACGCATCAGGCCTGCTCGCAGCCATCATGTGCGGAAAGTCCCTGTATGATTCCGTCGACTTTGCCTGCCAGCTTGTCGTTGACGCCATGCGCGTCACGCAGTTCCAGCCTGACTACGAGGTCCGTGGTGTGAGCTTCGAGACCTGCCTTGGCAAGGTCGCAAACCTTTTGAACTAAGCCTTTAGTGTACGGGCCCCAGCTCAGGCGGCCCGTACACGCCCTTCAAACTGCATGCGGTAGTAGCGTGCATAGGTACCACCTCGTGCCAGCAGTGCCTCGTGAGTCCCCCGCTCGACGGCTCGCCCATTTTCCATCGTCACAATTTCATTCGCATCACGGATGGTCGAGAGCCTATGTGCAATGATCAGCGTCGTACGACCAGATGCAAGCTCAGCCAGTGATTCCTGGACCGCAAGCTCACTCTCGTTATCCAAAGCGCTCGTTGCCTCATCCAAAATGAGAATGGGCGGGTTCTTGAGAAAGACTCGTGCAATGGCAATACGCTGCTTCTGACCACCAGAAAGCCGTGCACCACGCTCTCCTACCTGCGTCTCGTACTGATCAGGCAGCCCTTCGATGAAATCGGCAATATGTGCGGCGCGTGCGGCCTCCTGAATCTCCTCAAACGAGGCCTCAGGACGCCCGTAGGCGATGTTTTCCCGCACGGTACCGTCAAAGAGATATACATCTTGCTGAACAACCCCAATAGCGCGTCTCAGAGTGCGCTGCGTGACTTCTCGGATGTCCTGTCCATCGATGCTAATGGAGCCTTCCCTCACGTCATAGAAGCGCGGAAGTAACGCACAAGTCGTCGATTTTCCACCTCCGGACGGGCCCACCAAGGCAATGGTTTGGCCAGCTGGTACATCCAAATCCAGCCCGTTGATGACGTCGTCTTGGTCATCGTAGGCGAATTTCACACCATCGAAGCACACGTGCCCTGCACTAACCTGCAATTCCTTTGCACCAGGTTGATCTGCCACATCAGGTGGTGTCTGCAGCACCTCATAGAAGCGCTCAAACCCAGCCTTTGCCTTCTGGAACATCTCCGTAAAGTCCAGAATCGTCATGATGGGCGAAAGGAACATGGACACATATAGCGCGTATGTGGCCAAATCAACCGCAGCAAGCTGCCCATCGGCAACCAGCAGCCCTCCATATACCACAATGATTGCGTACAGGACCCCTGTGAATCCAGAAACGCTCGCATTGAAACGCCCCATACCAAGATAATTGCGCACCTTTGAGGCCTCATATGCCCTGTTTGAATGGGCAAACTTGGCACTCTCAATGTCTTCGTTCGCAAAGCTCTTAACGACGCGCGCACCGGCTAATGAGTCCTCTAGCTGCGCATTTACCTGCGAAATCTTCCGACGGTTATCACGAAAGAGCTCAGTCAGTCGGCCATTTGCCCAGAGCCCGTAACAGAAAAGCACGAGAGTTGCCAACGCAAGGGCAAGCGAAAGGCGCCAACTGATCCGTGCCAGGATGATGAAGCTACCGACAATCTCGATCGTGCAGATGATAATCCACTCTGGTCCATGATGGGCACATTCTGCGATATCGAAAAGGTCGTTTGTCACACGGCTGAGCAAATCACCCGTATTGTGATGGTCAAAGTACGAGAAACTGAAGCGCTCATAGGCGTCAAAGAGGTCCTGCCGCATCTGGGTCTCCATGCGAACGCCCATGATGTGTCCCCAAGAGGTCACAAACCAGCGGAAGAAGTAGCGAAGCGTATATAGTGCCAGAAGGCCCAGTGCCACGGTAGGCAGCACCGAGCGGATGGCTGCCGGCCCTTCCATGAAGAGACCGCCTGTCAATTGCCTCAGAATCTGTGGAAAGGCCAAATCTACCGCTGCAAGACCTAATGCACACACCGTATCGGCGACAAAGAGTCCCACATGCGGGCGGTAATAGCCCAAAAAGGCCCAAAGCAATGGGTGATTGTTGTGCTGCTTAGTATTCATGAGGGGTATCGTAGCACGTATATTTCGCCCTCGTATGGCATTCTAAGCCACGCACAGGCTCTACCAAGCTCAAGCGCGTCTTATGGAGGCTCACATGGCAGAAACGCCAAGCATTGTCTGCTCTCCCCTCATCATTGAGGCTCTCGAGCAGCAGGAGGGACGTCCAGCACGCCTCGAAGTGCCTCTCACCGATGATCTCTATCCTCACAAGAGCCTTGATCTCTTTGAGGGTGGTCTTGTGGACGAGAAAGCGTCGTATTCCTTCAGCTTCTCCTTCCAATCAACCATGCATGTTCGTTCCGTCAGCCTCTGCATCAACGAACATGATGGCCTGCGCATGCATCTTGAACAGACGGAGGATGCACTCTCGCGAACGTATCAGATTGTCGCAACACTGGATAACTATGTCCGTCCCTTTGCCCTGACCTGCGGTTTTGCACGCATTCTTATCACTGTCTCACTTGAGTGCGGCATCTATCTCACCCTGCGCTCCCCTGACATCATTGCGCTTTCAGGAGAATGGAAGCAGGACCGCAATGTCTCCGCCATGTATGAGGCACTGTTCAAAATACGAGACAACCAAGCAGGCGAATGGATGTTTGCTGACTATGACCTGCTCGCCGAACCAAACGCCTTCCGTGACGAATCAACCAATTGGTCAAACGACTCCATCGTGAAAATGGTTTCATCAACAGAAACGATGCTGGATCTTCTGGAGCATTGTCTTACCGTGGACTGGTCGCTTGGCGACAACATGCAGAAAACAAGTCTCCTAGCATCACAGACCGAAGCTATCGCCTTCCTTGATGAACTGCGCACTCGCTTGGAGGAACTCGCTCAAAGCGTTTTTGAAATCCTTCGGAAGCTGCAGGCACTCAGAGATCACCTACAGGCCATTGTCGACGCAAACGACTTTCGCTATGGAGGCCATGCCAGCCTGCCAATCCTTCCCGTACTCAGCCTTGGTATCGATTATGTAGTCTCCTGGGTTCAGCGCATCGATGCGCTCATAACGAGGGCAAGTGTATTGGCAGACTCTTACGTTGCCCTTGGTACCACGTACAATGATTCAGATATTGATATTAATCAACCTTCTGAACAGGCACCTATTGGCAATATCCCAACACGTTTTAGACTGAGGGCCGCCATGGAACAATGGCGCCAGTTCACTGGTTTCACCCTCTCAAGGGAAGGCCGTGCACTCCATGTGCTCAAACCAGACCGTATCTATGAGTACTACGCGCTCTGGCGGCTCCTCTCCTGGCTCTTTGGCCACGGCTTTAAAGATGATCAGAACATCCCTGACGCCATCGCGCGCTACCCTTATGACACGAGCCGTTTTGACGACCTCTACGAGAACGAATGGCGTGTGGCAAACACCTATCACCTGAACGATGGGCGTCGTCGTGTGACGGTCTACTACGTCCCCGTCATCACCGGCACCCCACTTCGTGAGGAAAATGGCATCACCATCCATCGTACCAAGGTGACCAGTGAAGGTGAGCGCGTTCTCTCAACCAGCTTCTACACTCCTGACTATCTGCTAATCATCGATGACGGAGATGGTAATCAAGCAGCTATTGCCCTTGACGCCAAATACAGTCATCTCGACGATGTTGGCGCCATCGAACGTTTGGCGCGCAACAACGAGGGAGGTTTTTCTGTCGTCGAGCGTAAAACTGGCTGGGAAAGCTGCAAGTTCAATACATGCCTGGCGAAGTATCGAGACAATACCATGAGTTTTTCTGACAACATACAGAAGATGCCTGACATCACTTCCGTCTGGCTCCTCTGTGGCCGCCACGACAAAGCTCAAGCAGACTTTGGTCCCCTCATCCTCGATATGACTGATGGACATGCAAGTGGCGTCATGCCCCTGAGCAACCTTACGAGCAATACCGCTCTTGACCGATTCTTTAGTCTTCTAGGTCTATAACCACAGCCACGGACACGACAGAGCCCCGGCATTGCCAACTACAACCTTTGAGCGCGTCATCTGCGCGATGGGAGTAATAGGCAATGCCGGGGCTCTGGCGTATCCGCGGCTGTAACTGTTAGAAGCCCATGGACTTCCATTGCTCAATGATGGACTCACGATTGGGCAAGTATTCCTTGTCCTCATCCATGACGATGCCCGTCAGGTCTTGGATGGTGTCAGAAATGGTGTGATATGAATCGACGACCGAGTCAAAGGCCTCATGCAGACTCTTCCTCGCCTCGTCAGTCAGCAACAGGTAATACGCAGCCACACCCAGCGAGGAGAGCACTACGACACCAATGACGCTGTTTCTGATCTGCTTTAGGATACGCATATCACTCATCCTCCTCTAGTGATGCCTTGCTCAACGCCATTACGAGGCGTGCAAGTTCATCTTCATCGGCAAACTCAATCTCGATCTTGCTCTTGTTCCTCACACGCTTGACTTTAACATTAGCATCAAGCGCACGACGTAGTTGCTGAGCAGCACGTTTATATGATTGCGGTGTCGGTTGACGATGAACAGTTGTCTCGGTCGTGCCAGAAAACAACGGTGCAAGATTTTCTGTCTGACGAACCGTCAAATGCTCGTTTACAACCTTCTCTGCAAGCTTCAGACGACCCTCATCACCCGCAACCGCAAGAATAGCACGTGCATGACCTGCGGTCAGTTTGCCGTCAGCCATGTAATCCTGCACCGCCTCTGGCAAATCGAGCAGACGAATCGTGTTTGCAATTGCTGAGCGTGACTTTGAAAGGAGTTTGCCAACCTCTTCCTGCGTCAAACCCTTCTCCATAATGAGGGTCCGATATCCACGTGCCTCATCAATGGGGTTTAAATCTGCTCGCTGCAGGTTCTCAATGAGCGCGAGTTGAAACACCTCGTCATCCGTGATGTCACGAATGATGACAGGAACTTCCTCGACGCCCGCACGTTTGGCAGCTTGGTAACGGCGCTCCCCCGCTACGATCTCGTAGTTCGCGCCTACCTTACGAACCAAAATCGGCTGCAAGATGCCATGCTGCCGAATCGAGTCCTCAAGCTCAGCCAACGCTTCCTCATCAAAATACTTACGCGGCTGTTTCTTATTGGTTCTCAGCTTAGACAAAGGTAGCGTCGATTCCGGAGTGGTTGTGCTTATCTCGGCATTGACCTCACCCATAAGTGATTCGAGACCTCTGCCAAGACCGCCTTTTCTAGCCACGACGCACCACTTCCTTTGCCAGCTTCATGTATGCCAGAGAACCCTTGCTCACACGCGCATACTTGATGATGGGAAGCCCATAGCTAGGTGCCTCAGCTATCTTCACGTTGCGCGGTATGACCGTCTTGAACATCTTGTTGCCAAAGTACTTGCTGACCTCATCAACTACCAAGCGGGAAAGCGAAGTACGTGAGTCATACATGGTCATGACCACACCAAAGAGTTCAAGATTACGATTAAGACGGCTTTTCACCATCTTCATGGACTCAAGAATCTTCGTGACACCCTCGAGCGCATAATACTCGCACTGAATCGGTATCAGCAAGGAGTCTGCAGCAACCAGAGCGTTGACCGTCAAAAGACCAAGCGATGGCGGACAGTCAATAAAGACATAGTCAAAGTCAGCCTTAACATCCTCAAGGAGACTTCTCAGGATGCTTTCACGCGCCATCGCAGAGACAAGCTCAATCTCAGCGCCAGCAAGTTGGATAGTCGCTGGCACGATGAACACGTTGGGAATACAGGTTCCCTGAATGAGATCCTCAAAGGGATAGTCATTCATGATGGCATCGTAGATATCGTACGAGAGCTCATCTTTGTTGATGCCATAGCCACTGGTGGTATTGCCCTGTGGGTCAATATCAACAAGCAGGACCTTCTTCTTGTCCTCGCCAAGAGCAGCCGCAAGGTTGACAGCCGTCGTCGACTTACCAACACCACCTTTTTGGTTAATGATGGCAATGACTTTTGGATCTCTGTCCGGAAAATGACGCTTCACGTCTCGATATCCCACGCTACCTCCAACCTGTCTCGTATCAGCTTCATTTGTTGGCGCGTCTCATCATAGCGCATGTTTCACGTGAAACTGCACTCTTGTATACACCGTCAACAGACATGCCTTCAGACGATGCTATGACGCGGGCCAGACATTATTGCACAACGAGCGGCTTATGTTTAGCCATTCCTACGTTTCGTGGTAGCTTGATTTGCGGTTTTGCAGCCTTGCGATAGGTCACAAGCTCGCGGTGTCCTGCTTCATGCGGTAATTCGAATGTTTCACGTGAAACAAGTTCCATGCCACAAATCTTTGCCGCATAGGTACCGTTTGCAAGTTCTGCGTCACTCATCTGACCCTTCGAAACGATCAGCACGCCTTCCTTGCGCAACAACGGTGAGGCATACTCGAGCAAGACATTGAGCTCTGCGACAGCACGTGCCGTAACGCAGGCATACTGTCCATGCCGCTCACGTGCCAAATCCTCGACACGAGCCGTACGTGGCTCAAGCTGATCTGTAAGACCAAGTGAAGAAACAAATTCTTCGACGGCGGCCACCTTCTTACCAACCGAATCAAGAAGCGTGCCACGTAGCTTCGTCATGATGCCAAAGGGTATTCCTGGAAAACCGGCACCAGTGCCAATATCAAGAAATCGTCCTGATGGAACTGTCAGACCTTGATAAGCCTTCACGAAGAGCAATGAGTCAATCACATGCTTGGTGACAGCATCTTGCTCATCTACGATACGCGTCAGGTTGAGAACCTTGTTTTTCTCAATGACCAATTCAAGATGAGCAATCAAAAGCTGTGACTGCTCCTTTGATATCTCAATATCAAACAGCCGGGCTTCTTCGTTCAGCTGTGTCACCAGCGCGTTGCTATCACGGCTTATGTCATCCATGGATACTCCTGCCAAAACTAACGAACCAAGAACTATTGTCACACAAAAAGGGAGGCGCAAGCGCCTCCCCAAAGTCACTCAATATGTAGGACTTCTTACTTGCGTACGTAGGTCACCACAACACGACGGTCGGGATCAACACCCTCTGAGTGAGTTGTCACATCAGTCTGATCAAGCAGTGCGAGATGGACGATACGGCGCTCATAGGCATTCATCGGCGCAAGCTTCACAGAACCCTTCTGGCGACGAGCACGTGAGGCTGCAGAGCGGGCAAGCGTCTCAAGCTTCTCTTTGCGGCGACTCTTGTACCCCTCAACATCAACAACGATGGGGAAGTGGAAGTGCAGGCGATTTGACATCAAAGATGAAAGTATTACCTGCAATGCATCCAAGGTACGACCATGACGACCAATCAACACCGCGAGATCGCCACCGTTGACGTCCAGGATAAGCTCGCCGTCATCACCCTCATACTCGTCGACGGAAACCTTCTTCTCCCCGAAGAAGGCAATCATCTCGCGAAGATACGTGATGGCGATGTCAGCGATCGTGTCCAGCTCTTCGTCAGTAAGGGAATCCGCTTCGTAGTGTTCACGAATCTGAGCGAACTCATCATCAGCAGACGCCTCAATCTCAAGCGTCTCGTCATCCATAGTGACCTCCCTTGATATAAGAAACAGCGCACGACTACTCCTAGTCGTGCGCTTCTAGGCAATCAGTCAGCCTTAGCCCTTCTTCTTTGGGCGGGGCTTGCGCTCCTTGCGCACCACGTCCACCTTGACGGGCATGTTGGCGATGCGCTCGGCCTCCTCGGCCTTGACCTTCTCCATGACGCGGTTGGTCACCAGCTGCTGTTGAACAACCTGCCAAATGGCGGATGTATCGTAGTAGAGCAGGACGGCCGCAGGCACCTGAATACCAAACCAGATCATCATGACGCCCATCATGATGCCCATGATCAGCGACTGCTGCTTCTGGCCCTCATCAGAGATGTTGCGAACATTCATGATCATGGGGATGAAAGTCATGAGGCCGAAAAGCACGTCAAAGAAGATGTAGACCGCAGCACCAGCCCAACCGGACTCAGCGATGGCGCCAGTAACAGACTGGGAAAGATGCGGAATGATGTTCAGGAAGCTCGCGTTCTCGGGAACGTTGCGTGCCACGGTGAAGAGAGCAAAGAACACCGGCATCTGCAGGAACATGGGGAGGCAGCCACCAAGTGGGTTGAAATCATGCTCCGCCTGGAACTTGCGCATCTCCTCGTTCAGACGAATCGGATCATCCTGGTACTTGTCCTGAATCTCCTGCAGCAGGGGCTGCAGTGCCTGCATACGTGCGCTGCTGGCCGTCGACTTGGTCATGAGCGGCATGATAAGCAGACGAATGATAATCGTCAGGATAATGACGGCAATACCCCAGTCCCCGCATGTATTTGCGAGGAAGGCGAGTACCTGCGTCAGGAAACTAACAAACCAATCCCACATGGTTCCTCCGAGCGTGGTTGATCTTAGGGAACGGGGTCGTATCCCCCTTTATGGAACGGATGGCAGCGAGCAATGCGTTTCATGCCCAACCAGATGCCCTTGAGGGCACCATAGCGCTCGATGGCCTGATAGGTGTACTCAGAGCAGGTCGGAGTATAAATACAGTGACTGCCCAGCAGGGGAGAGACCACCCGCTGATACCATCTGACAGCACGAAGACACCACCTCACGAGGGGAGACGTCTTTTGTGTGCCAGCTTCTGTCACGATCATGCACCAAACCTTTTCAACAGGCCATCAAGTGCCACTGCGACCTCTGACGGACTGCTGTCATGCGTCTGTCGGGTGGCAAAGAGGATGATTTTTAATCCGTCCCGAGGTAAGCCACTCTGTCGGGCTGCCTCACGAAGGACCCTCTTGCACCGGTTCCGGTAGACGGCATTTCCAAGTCTCTTAGGCGCAACGAAGGCGACCTTTCCTCGGTCGCCTTCGTTATCCTTGAGCACCGTTATGCGCACGAGCCGATGATTGGCCCGCTTCCCACCAGAGAAGACCGATTCAAATTCCCTTCTGGATTTGATGGTCTCCATACCTGTTCCTAGACGGTAAGCTGCTTGCGACCCTTGGCGCGACGACGGGCGAGAACGGCGCGGCCACCCTTGGTGGCCATACGAGCGCGGAAACCGTGAGTCTTGGCGCGCTTAAGCTTATTGGGCTGGTACGTACGCTTCATTGTTGAATCCTCCTAGGGACCACGGAGTGTGTGGACCCATCTTTTCCGAACCTATAGCATCAGAGCCTTAAGATTGTAGAGTTGACTGATGTATCGTGTCAACAGATTTTGCAGGTAAGACGCATAAAATGTGTGACTCTTGCGGTGCTTCGGCCCACAGAAAGAGACGCAGATCCAACGCCAATCCCTTGTCTCGCCACCTGATGAATCTTTTCACGCGGGGCTTAATGCTTGCAAGCACCATGAAACTCGGTGAAATGTTTCTCTCTAGATGCTATGATTTCAGGACGAATGGCTCTCTATTTCAGCAGTTATCAACAAGAATTCATCGATTGTTGAAATCTTTCTTTCAATGCAAGAAATCTTTGAAAGTTTTCATCACTTGGTGAAATCGTGTTACTAACCAAGGAGGTGTGACCGTGGCCCGCGCTTTCTACCCTTTTGTTGAAGAGGGTCAGGAAAACGAGGTCAAGGCTCGTTGTGCGGCGCGTATCGCTGTCTACGATGATGCCGCAGCCGCGCCACGCGTGGTGGTCATCGACCCCTCTGACGTGCGGAGCTATCTCGAGGAGATTACCTCTGAGGTTTCGCGGCTCTCGCGTGAACAGGGTGGGCACATCCCCTTTATGGTCATTCGTGAGGTCGTCGAAAATCTCATCCACGCCTATTTCATCGAACCCGCAATTTCAATTCTGAACAATGGGGACACCATTCGCTTTGCTGACCAGGGCCCTGGAATCAAGGAGAAGGATCGGGCGCTGGAATATGGCACGACCTCGGCAACCGAGGAGATGAAGCGCTACATCCGCGGGGTGGGATCGGGGCTTCCTTACGCGCAGCAATACCTCAAGGACCACGGTGGAACACTGCAAATTGAGGACAACATTTCTGGCGGAACCATCGTAACCATCTCCATGATGCCTGAACAGCCGGACATTCCGCAGGTCAGGCAGGCTTCAGCTCCTCAGCCAGTAGTTACCGTAGCCCTCACTGCACGTGGCGAGCAGGTGCTTGACTACCTCTCCGAGCACGAGAGCGTCGGTCCCAAGGACCTTGTCGATGCCTATGGCAGCTCTCCATCGACCTGGACACGCGAGTTGCAAACACTCGAACAGGCAGGCATCGTCGCAAAGCGCGGCGGACAAAAGCGTTTTCTAACCAGGATGGGGAAGACGCTCCTCCCTTAAGAAGGTCTCTTGCCAAATTGTCAACAATCGGTCTGTTTTTCAACACTATAATGGAGTGACTTTTCAACATTTCCGAGTACGAACGGATATATGAGACGTCATGTATGAAGAGACCGACTCAGATGCCGCCATCCTTTGGGATGACGTCCTCGTCCTTCTTGAACAGCGTGGTCTTCCTCCAGCATCCCTTGCCATGCTGCGAAGCTGCCAGGCACTCTCGCTTGATGACGAGGCGCTGCATATCAGCACAAACCTTGGTTTTGCCCAGCGCAGGATTGCTCAGCAGGCTCCCATCATCGAGGAGGCGCTCGCCGAGGCTGCCTTTCAGCCCCTTTCACTTGTGGTAGAGCTCGTCAAGGATCGTGAGGTTCGCCCCATCGAGACGCGCTCGACCATCAGTGCTGCCGAGCTTGGTGCCATGGACTCGTCCATCTCCCAGCGCAGCACCGTGCCCCCCGCAGCAGCTCTGCCCGCACAGGCTCCTGCCGTCATCACGCCGGAGGAGCGTCGGAGGGCCAACCCCTTGTTTGAAGAGGTTCCAGAAGGTGGCTCTAAGCTCACCTTCGATCGCTTTGTCGCCGGCGAGGAGAACATGCTCGCACTTGAGGCGGCAAAGCAGGTGGCAAACGGCGAGAACAAGAGCTACAACCCGCTGTTTATCTATGGCAAAAGCGGACTGGGAAAGACCCACCTCCTGCGCGCCATACAAAACTACATCACCATCAATGACCCGTCGCGCCTGTGCATCTATCGCACGGCAGGCGATTTCGTGGACGAATACGTCAATGCCGTGCGTGATGAAAAGTCACTCATGCCGCGAAGCGCTCTCTCTCGACACTACCAAGACGTGGACGTGCTCATCATTGACGACATCCAGAACATGTCGACCGCGCTTGGCTCGATCCGTTTCTTCTTCGAGACCTTCAATTACCTGACCAGCCATGGCAAGCAGGTGGTTCTTGCTGCGGATCGCGCGCCGTCGCAGCTTGGGATGGGGGACAGCTCCTTTGACGAGCGTGACACCAGTCGCATGGATTCCGGCGTAACCGTCAGCATCCAAGTGCCCGACTACGAGCTCAAACTCAACCTGGTCAACACCTTCTATGAGCGTATGAAGGCAGATGCCGAAGCGGAGCACATCGTTGGAATGGACGGAACCATCAGCGAGGAAAACCGCAAGCTCATGGCAGACCGCGCCGGCACCAATATCCGCATCATCGAGGGATTCGTGCAATCATGCCTCATGCTGGCGAGCCAGAGGGAACGTGCAGGAAGCGTCCTCTCGCGCGAGGACATCATGCGGACCGCGTCGCAGAAGTGGCCCACCGGCCAGCGGATCGTCACCATCGAGCAGATCCAGAAGGCCGTCGAGTCTTATTACGACGTAAGTCATGGGGCACTCATTGGATCCAAGCGCAACAAGGAGCTCATGGAGCCGCGCCATGTGGCCATTTGGCTCACGCGCGAGCTCACGGACAACACGCTCGCAGACATTGGCAAGAAGTTTGGCGGGCGTTCCCATGCGACGGTCAAGCACTCCATTGCCTGGGTGGACGATCTCAAGAAGAAGAATCGCGTCTTCCAAGACCAGATTGACGTCTTGAAAGACAATATTACGGACGCCGCTCAGTAGAGCGCCAACAACTCTGTCAATACGATGTCGAAGGAAGATGAAAAGGAGGGGTCACACGATGAAAACTTTTCGACGCGCTCTCGTCGTGTCGAGACTGTTCTCTTCGCGTCGACGCCGGCAACGCTTCAAACAATGCTTAGAACAGGCACAATGCTGAGTAATCAACATTTCTACAGGACCTTATTACTATTACTCTCTATATCTATTTATTAAGAGAAGAACAGAGCAGACCAACCGAGGAGGACCAACATGAAGTTTACCGTCAGCCAGTCCGCACTTGCCAAGGCGCTCCTTGTCGTGACCAAGGGAATGGCAACCAACTCGACGCTTCCTATCCTATCGGGTATCTATATCAAGGCCGCTGACGGCATGTTGGAGTTCCAGACCACCAACCTCACCATTTCGATTCGCCACAAGATTGCGGCGAATGTTGAGGAGGAAGGGGAGACCGTCGTCTCGGGCAAAATCTTGTCCAATATCGTGAAGACCCTGCCCGATGCTGCGGTGACCTTCGAGGGCCTCGACCGTATTGTGGCTATTACCTGCGATAAGTCCCATTTCCGCCTCAACACGCTTGATGCGCGTGACTTCCCTGAGTTTCCTCAGTTCTCGCTTGAGCGCTCCATTGAGCTCCCCAGCGCGCTTCTATCTGAGATGGTTGACAAGGTCTACAAGGTCACCTCGAAGGATACCTCCCGACCCATTTTGGGTGGTGTGCTGCTGTCCGTCGAGGAGAATGTCATCCGCCTCGTCGCAACTGACTCCTATCGTCTTGCCGTCTGTGACTCGAACGTCGAGACCTCGAGCTCTGACGAGGCCTTCCGCACGATCGTGCCTGGTGGTACCTTCCATGACGTCCTGGCGCTTCCTTCCATGACGGAGACCATCATGATTGGCACCACCGCGAGCCAGGTGATCTTCTCCTTTGGGAACACGACCTACATCTCGCGTAAGATCGAGGGCAACTTCCCCAACTACCGCCAGCTTTTGCCGGCAAACTGCAATACTTCCGTCACGATTGACACGGCTAGTTTTACCGCCGCGCTCAAACGTGTGTCAGTCATTTCGCTCTCCAACCCGTCTGTCCGCTTTGACATCGACGCCGATGGCAAGATCATGCGCCTGTCTGCCTCTTCGCCTGACCAGGGAGAGTCCACCGAACTCCTTCCGGTTGAGGTCATTGGTGACAGCATGTCTATTGCGCTCAACTATCACTACGTCTTTGACTGCGTGAATGCGGTATCTGGCCGCAAGGAAATCACCCTTGAGCTGCAGAGCACTATGCAGCCTGGTGTCTTCAAGTCCTATGACAAGGTCAATTACCTCTATCTGCTGATGCCGGTGCGGATGTAGAAAGTGGGCCTTCAGGTTCAGAGCCTCAAGCTTCGTGATTGGCGGAGCTTCGAGGCATGTGACATAGCCTTCAGCGGGATGACCATCCTGCACGGCAGGAATGCCATGGGCAAGACCAATACGGTCGAGGCACTGCAGATGCTGACGGCTGGGCAATCATTCAGGAAGCCCAAGCCGTCCCAGCAGATCCTTCAAGGCGCAGAATCAGCAAAAATCTCTGCGCGGCTCGAGGGAGACGGCCGGGTGGTTGACCTTTCCTGCGTGATCGAGCCCACAAGGCGCCTGTTCACCAGAAACGGCAAGCGCATCCATGCTGGTGATGTGCCCGAAAGCCTCATGAGCGTCCTATTCAATCCCGATGACTTGTCGTTTGTGAAGAGGGGAGCGTCATATCGCCGTGACGAGCTTGACGGCTTTGGACGACAGGCGAATCGGGGATATGCAAAGGTATTGGCAGCCTACCAGCGCTCTGTCGAACAGCGCAATCGGCTTTTGAAGGATGATTACCTCGACCAGCAGCTGCTTGGCGCATGGGATGCGTCCGTTGCCCTTGGTGGTGCGACGCTTCTGCAATCCCGCCTTCGTCTGTTTGCGCGTTTGCGCGACCACATGGTGAACATCTATCGCGAGATTTCTGAGGGCGAAGAGCTCAACTGCCGTTATGAATGCACGCTCGGTGACGATGTTGACGAGCTTTCGCGCAGTGAGCTCTGCGACCGCTTTGCCGAGCGGCTCGAGCAGCTTCGTCCTGACGAGTTGCGTCGTCAGCAGACGTTGGTTGGACCGCAGAGAGATGACGTCAGCTTTACCATCAATGGGAGGGATGCCCGGGCTTTTGGTAGTCAGGGGCAGCAGCGTTCGATCGTCCTGGCCTGGAAGATGGCAGAGGTTGAGCTCTGCGAGGAGGTTGTTGGAGACAAGCCACTGCTCCTGCTCGATGACGTCATGAGCGAACTTGACGAGGTCCGACGTGATGCGGTTACCAGATTCGTACAGGGTGGTATTCAGACTGTCATCACGACGACTAATCTCGGCTATTTCCCTAATGAACTGCTTGAACGAGCCAAGGTGGTGCAGTTCAATGGCTGAATCGATTCAATCGAATCATGAACCGATGCACAGTGAAGCAATACCGCCTCGCAACCCAGCCGAGCACGTTGGTGCGCTTGTCAACGTTCTTCTGAATGAGCGTATCGTTCAGGGGATGAGTGCGAACCAACGAGCTGCGGCAGCGTGGTATGCCTGCAACGGTGATCGTGAGCGACTGCATACGACGCGTGTCTTCCTGAGAAAGTCTCAAATTGAAGGTGCCGACCCCATCATCTGTGTGTATGTAGATAGCCATGCCTACCTAACGGACCTCAACGCAAACCGGGAGATTTACCTCGCCCGCTTGGCAAACGGTGGATTCAGCGTTTCTGGTATCCAGTTTGGCCTTGATCGAGAGGCATCGCAGCGCCATAGATTGACAAACAACCAAACCACCGCCCAGCAAGCTGACCATGAAGTGACTATCCCTGCAGAGGTGAGGCAGCACGTGCAGGAAATGGTCAGCTCCTTGCCAGAATCTCTGCAGGAAAGCATTTCTAAGGCGATTCTTGCTTCTTACCTTCAAGATAGAAAAAAAGAGGTATAGAAAACTCACTCGTCAAATATGAGCCTCTCAACGTCTCTAGTGCGTTTTTGTACTTTGTAGAGACCGTCATTTTTCTCTTGGCCAAAGGGAATACTAAACCAAGTGGCGTAGACTATGAAAGTCTGTGTATGTGACAAGAGAGGAACAGGCGTGGCAACAAAGAAAGAAACGAACAACTACGGCGGCAAGGAAATCAAGATTCTTGAAGGTCTTGAGGCCGTTCGCAAGCGCCCTGGCATGTATATTGGCACGACCAGCGTAGCAGGTTTACATCACTTGGTGTGGGAGATTGTCGACAACTCCGTTGACGAGGCCATGGCAGGCTATTGTAACCGCATCAAGGTTACCGTCCACCCTGACAACTCCATCACGGTTGAGGACAATGGCCGTGGCATTCCCGTTGAGAAGCATCCCCAGAAGCGCAACATGTCCACCCTCGAGGTCGTCCTCACGATTCTCCATGCAGGTGGCAAGTTTGATAACAATGCCTACAAGGTCTCTGGTGGCCTTCATGGCGTTGGCATCTCGGTGGTCAACGCCTTGTCAAAGAAGCTTGTCGCGCAGGTAAAGCGTGACGGCGGCATCTGGGAGATGGAATTCTCCCGTGGCAAGACCGTCAAGAAGATGGAGCAGATTGGCAAGTCAAAGGCAACGGGTACGACCATTACCTTCTGGCCGGATGAGCTCATCTTTGAGACAACGGTCTATGACTATGACACGCTGCATGACCGCCTGCAGGAGACGGCCTTCCTGAACAAGAACCTGAAGATCACGCTGGTCGACGAGCGCGAGCTGACGCCGCGTGTTGACGAGTTCTGCTATGCCGGCGGCATCGTGGACTTCGTCAAGTTCCTGAATGAGGATAAGACGATCCTTCCTGGCCTTGCGCGTCCTATCTACATCGAGGGCAAGTCCGCTGACGATGCCGACGAGGACAAGCGTGGAGAGGTTGAGGTTGCTCTCCAGTGGAACAACGGGTTCTCTGAGCATACGCTCAGCTTCGCCAATGACATCTTTACTGACGAAGGTGGCATGCACCTGGAAGGCTTTAGGACGGCGCTTACCAAGGCCGTGAATGACTATGCCAAGAGCCACAAGCTCCTGAAGGAAAAGGACCCCAATCTCACGGGTGACGACATTCGCGAGGGCCTGACGGCGGTTATCTCGGTCAAGTTGCCTGATCCGCAGTTTGAGGGTCAGACCAAGGCGAAGCTCGGTAGCTCCTATATGCGTACGCTGACGAACAAGATCGTGAGCCAAGGCATGGCCGAATACCTTGAGGAGCATCCCAATCAGGCAAAGGAGATCTTCAAGAAGGCAAGCCAGGCTGCCAAGGGTCGTCTTGCCGCGCAGAAGGCGCGTCAGGCAACGCGCCGCAAGGGCCTTCTTGAGAGCGCAAGCCTGCCGGGCAAGTTGGCTGACTGCTCGGTGCGCGACGCTGAGATGACTGAGCTCTTCATCGTGGAGGGTGACTCCGCAGGTGGCTCTGCAAAGATGGCGCGCGATCGTTCCATCCAGGCAGTGCTTCCCCTGCGAGGCAAGATTCTGAACGTCGAGCGTGTGCAGGAGCACAGGGCACTCTCTTCCGAAACGATTACCTCGCTCATCACGGCCATCGGTACCGGTGTGGGCCCCGAGTTCGACCTCTCCAAGGCGCGTTACCACAAGATCGTCATCATGACCGATGCTGACGTCGACGGTGCACACATCCGCATCCTGCTCCTTACCTTCTTCTATCGCTACATGAAGCCCATGATTGACGCGGGCTACATCTACGTGGCACAACCGCCGCTGTACCAGCTGAAGCCCAAGGGCAAGAAGGGTGGCAAGTACCTCTACACCGACGAGGAGCTGGCAATCGAAGCGGCAAAATATGAGGATTCCAGCCGTTATACCGTTCAGCGTTACAAGGGCCTTGGCGAGATGGATCCCGAGCAGCTCTGGGCGACAACCATGGAGCCTAAGAACCGCATCATGCTTCGCGTCACCATCGATGACGCGATGGCCGCTGACAGGGCTGTGTCTGACCTTATGGGCAACCAGGTTGAGAAGCGTAAGAGCTTCATCCAGAAGCACGCGAAGGACGTGCGCTTCTTGGATATCTAGGCACCACCCGAGCTGATTTTGTTTTTGACCCTGATTGGTTTGAGAGGGATGTATGGCTGAGAACGATAACTTCAATGAGAACGAGGAGCGTGGTGACGCCCTTGATGACCTCGTAAGGCGCGCTCTCGAGGACATGGAAAACGATCCCGAGAAGGACGACCTCGACGAGGACCTCGCTCTTGATGAGGAAGATGAATATGAGGAAGAGAGTGGGTCTGCCAGCTTGGCAGGCGCAACTCTGTCGCACACCATCTCTGACGAGGCAGGTACGCGCCTTGACCTTAAGGACATTCATGGTGGCGCACTGAAGCCCATCGAGATGAGCCAGGAGATGAAGACCTCCTTCCTGGAGTATTCCATGTCCGTCATCGTGGCTCGTGCCCTGCCTGACGTCCGTGACGGCCTTAAGCCAGTACACAGGCGCATCCTGTACGCCATGAACGAGGCACACATCGTCCCGAGCCGTCCGCACAAGAAGTCGGCATGGACCGTGGGCGAAGTCATGGGTAAGTATCACCCGCATGGTGACGCGGCCATCTATGACTCAATGGTCCGTATGGCCCAGGATTTCTCCATGCGCCTGCCACTGGTGGATGGCCATGGCAACTTTGGCTCCATCGACGGCGACCCACCAGCAGCAATGCGCTATACCGAGAGCCGCTTGACCTACGCAGCCATGGAGATGCTGCGCGACCTCGACAAAGAGACGGTCGACCTGCAGCCCAACTATGACGAGTCCCTCTCTGAGCCTGCAGTTCTGCCGGCGCGTTTCCCCAACCTATTGGTCAATGGCTCGTCGGGCATCGCTGTCGGTATGGCTACCAACGTGCCGCCTCACAACTTGGGTGAGGTCACTGAGGCCGTCTGCATGATGATTGATAACCCTGATGTCACCACTGACGAGCTCATGAAGGTCCTGCCTGGTCCTGACTTCCCGACAGGCGGCATCATCATGGGTACTGATGGCATCAAGGAGGCGTACGAAACCGGTCGCGGAACTATCACGGTCCGGGCAAAGGTTCACGTTGAGAACATCGGCAAGGGTGGTCGCCAGCGCCTGGTTGTGACTGAGATTCCGTATCAGGTCAATAAGGGACTCCTGCAGGAGCGCATTGCACAGCAGGTCAACGAGAAGCACATTGAGGGTATTTCCGACATGCGCGACGAGTCGAACCGCAAGGGTATGCGCATCGTCATCGATCTCAAGAGCGGTGCCGTGCCGCAAGTGGTCCTGAACAACCTGTACAAGCGCACGCAGCTGCAGGCAAACTTCAGCGTTATCGACATCGCGCTGGTAGACGGTGTACCGCGTACGCTCACGCTGCGTGAAATGCTCTCGTACTACATCGATCACCAGATTGATGTGGTCACCCGTCGCACGCAGTATGACCTTGACAAGGCTCAGAAGGACCTGCACATCCGTGAGGGCCTGCTCATTGCCGTTGACAACATCGACGAGATCGTCCACATTATCCGCACCTCGCGCGATGACGCCGAGTCAAAGCGTCGTATGAACGAGCGCTTTGGTTTGGATGAGATTCAGGGCGAGGCAATTCTTCAGATGCGCCTGCGTCGTCTGACGGGTCTTGCACGTGATGAGCTTGTAGCCCAGATTGAGGACCTGCGCACGCGCATTGCCTACTATCTTGATCTTCTCGAGCATCGCGAAAAGATTCTTGGCGTCATTAAAGATGAGATTCGTCAAATCGCCGCACGCTTTGCCAACAAGCGCCGTACGCAGATCAGCGGCGTCGAGGCACAAGATCTCAATGTCGAGGACCTAATCGCCGAGGAGGACATGGTCGTGACCTGCACGCATGCGGGTTACGTGAAGCGCTTGCCGGTGGCTACCTATCGCTCCCAGAAACGCGGAGGCAAGGGTATTCAGGGGCTTTCGCTCAAGGACAGTGACTTCGTAGAGGACCTCTTTGTCGCGTCGACGCACGACTACGTGATGTTCTTCACCAACAAGGGCAAGGTTTATCGCGTCAAGGTCCACGAGCTGCCTATCGGATCGCGTCAGGCACGCGGCTCTGCACTGGTCAACGTGCTGGCACTGGCCGAAGGCGAGCATCCCATGGCAGTCATCACGGCTCGTGACTTCCCTGAGGACGAGTACCTGATCTTTGCCACCAAGAACGGCATGGTCAAGAAGACGTCCATGAGTGCCTATGACAACAGCCGCAAGGACGGTCTCATTGCCATCAACCTCAAGAAGGGCGACGAGCTGGTCAACGTCAGTCGTGTCAAGCAGGGTGAGAAGGTCATCCTGTGCTCGAGCGAGGGCAAGGCCATCCTCTTTGACGAGGCTGAGATTCGTCCGACCGGCCGTGACACGTCTGGTGTGCGTGGCATCACCTTGAAGGGTGACTCCACCATGCTTGGCATGGAGATCTCCAACGGCAAGGGTGACCTGCTTGTTCTGACCGACAAGGGCTATGGCAAGCGCACGCCGGTTGCCGAGTATCCCGAGCACAAGCGCGGTGGACAAGGTGTCATCACCATTGCCATGACGCAGCGTAAGGGCAACCTCGTCGCATGCCGCGTGGTTGGACCGCAGCATGAGCTCATGATCGTGTCAGAGGCTGGTGTGGTCATTCGCGTCAAGGCGACCGACATCTCGCGTCTGGGTCGTTCCACGCAAGGTGTCAAGGTCATGAACATGGCCGAGGATGACCGAGTCAGCGCCGTAGCACGCATGGTGGTACGTAAGAAGAAGGCTGCCCGTGTTGACCCGATGCAAGGTGCGCTTGACCTTGCTGCTGCAGGCGAGGAGAACGAAGACGATCCTATTGACATCGGTGGAGAGGACACGATGTCTGACATGCTTCTTGATGACGATGAGTAATCATTAGGAACGCTTTTTCAAACCATGTAATTGGTGATGGGGCGAAGAGACTAGTCTCTTCGCCCCATCTTTCATAAACAGCCAAATAGTTCGTTGCTAAAGAAGTTTTGACCGATATAATCAGCGTGTTTGAATTGTCTCCATTGGAGGTTTCTTTGGGAATACGCCGCTATATTCGAGTACTGATAATCCTGCTCTTGGCTGCATTACTGTTTGCAGGGGTCGGTGCTTGTTCTTCCCGTGCATTCCATTGGACTGGTATCGCAACGTCGATGCAGTCACTCCATTAAGACGGTAAATACAATAGATTGAGTCATATGAACTGATAGAATCGATTCATCATGAATCGATTGAAAGCGTGACTCGAATGGATCAGACCGAAGTAACCATCAAACAGATCGCTGATCAGTGTGGCGTGTCCAAGTCAACGGCCGTGCGCAAGTTCAAGGAACTTGATCTTCCCGTTATCACGCGTGGCGGCAAGGGCACGGTCTTTCTCGGGCCTGAAGCCGCTTCCGCTTTGGCACACGCTCTCATCAAGGTTCGTGTTCCCGAAGTGCCCGACGACTTGGTTCCTGAGGTCATCGACCTTCCGCAGCAGCAGGGGACTGTTCTTCCTCCGGTGCCTGAGGTTCCGCGCATGGAGGTGCCACCGAGACCCGATGAACCAATCACGACAGGCTATGATGCGGTCATGGAGATGTATCGCGAGCAAATTCGTGCCCTTACGAGGACGAATGACTTGCTTCGTGATCAAATCAGCCAGCTGAACACAATTCTTGAAGTGATGCGATCGCAGCATGAATCGACCATTGCGGTCCTCTCAGACCAGATTGACCATTTGAATGCCCAAGTGGTCAACCTTCAGAAAGAGAAGGATAAGATGCGTGATGACCTGGCGATGAGTCGCGCCCTTGAGGGTTTCCACTTCCCGTGGCAGCGTGATCGAATCGTCTCGCGCTATCTATTACCTGCAACGCAGACGCCGCAGGACGACAATCCAATCTATGAATAGCGATAAGCTGCGCAAACTACGGTAACTACTCGAGATCGGCAAAGTCACCAGGTGAGAGCGATTCTACGAAGTCATGGAATCGCTCGAGTTCCTGCTCCTTCTCGGCACGTTCAACACCCTTGAAATCGGGAAGAGTTGCCGCCTCAAGCACATGGCTGTCAGCAAAGATGGGCACTCCCATACGTACGGCAAGAGCGATTGCGTCGGACGGGCGACTGTCAACCGTTACGAAATGGCCGGAGCTTGTGGTGAGCTGCAGCTCTGCAAAGAAGGTTGTGCCGTGAACATCAACGATGGCGACTCTTGAAACGGTGGCATCGAGCGACTGGATGACGTTACGGAGTAAGTCATGGGTCATCGGGCGCTCGTGGAGCTGGGAGTCGAGCCCCATGGAAATGGCCATCGCTTCGATGGTTCCAATGCGAATGGGCAGCTCAATCGGTGTCTCGTCAGACGAGGTACGAGACCTGAGCACGATGACGGAAGGAATTGGTCCACCACCAACGGCAATGGTATGTATGTCCATACGTATGAGTGCCAAGAGATCCTCCCTGAGGGTTGGTAAGTGGATTGCACGTTG
The DNA here is from genome assembly GCA_030533135.1 of Coriobacteriales bacterium. Lineage (GTDB taxonomy): Bacteria > Actinomycetota > Coriobacteriia > Coriobacteriales > Atopobiaceae > UBA1367. The sequence goes on along the minus strand of JAUNJR010000015.1, from coordinate 611 downwards.
CGTTATGGTACCCAGATATCTTGACGATGCAAGTGCGCTCCCGTGAACGTGGTGAGTGGCATAATGACGATGGATTTCTACGAACAAGGAGGGCGGAGATGGCGCAAAGAAAGCAAGGTGTCTCAGAAGAGCTTGACGTGCTTTCAAGCACGTTGGTAGGAGATGCGCTTGATCTGCTGGCAGATGGAGAGGATGTCAACGTCCTGCTGGTGGTGCAAGATGCCAAAGGGGCGATAGCGAGCTACGAATTTGCCGACGATGGACCCGAGGCGACGCTCAATGCGGCACGTGATCGAGTCCTGGATCTCGCAAAGGCACATGGTGATGTGGAGGCTAGTCTTGCTGACCCTGTTCGATATGCGTTGGTTTATGAAGGGATGATTGCAGACGAAACCGATGCATATCAGGATGCGCTCATGCTTGAGTTTGGTGAGAAGGGTTGGAATGCCTACTCTGCCTTCTCACTGTATGAGGGCAAGGGAGCTGGTGAAGGCTTCATGTGGACTGACCCTGCGCCTGCAGGTGAGATAGAGCCACTGCTGTAAGGAATCTGCTGACGCTCCGCCCGGGACGTGCCGCTGGCACGTCCCGCCCTCGCGGGTTCGAGCCCC
>JAUNJR010000176.1 GCA_030533135.1 Coriobacteriales bacterium | reverse complement strand
GCTTGAGCTCGCCGTCGATGGTGATGGACGGAGCCGGAGCGATGCCCAGGTTGTCACCATAGGCGTCCAGACCCTTCTGATAATCCCACGTACCAGAGAAGAAGGCCTTGGCGTCGGCATTGGTGCCCACGTCACCATTGGCAAAGTTCTTGTTTGCTACCAGATCAACGAGGTAGTTGGTGACTGCAGCGGCCTTGTCGCCACTGAAGTCGAAGCCGGCAGCCGCGTCGCCACCGTCGGCCCCGAAGAGCGTGCAGCCGTTGGCAACATAGAAGGATGCGATGTACCAGGAGTTATCCAGCGGGAAGGCTACCTTGCCCTTCTCGAGCATGGCGTCAAGCGACTTGATGTCATCATCAGAGAAGACGGACTTGTCGTAGTACATAAACCACGTGTTGCCCGTGAAGGGGACGCCGTACACGGAGCCATCGTACGTGACGGTGTTCACCGTGGTTTCGGAGTTGTTGGCCTTGATGGCCTCGAGCGTCGAACCGCCAAACTCAGCGATACCACCGGACTTGAGCAGATCGGGAATCTGGTCGTTTGCAAACAGGTACACGTCTGCACCAGCGCTGGGGTCGGTGCCGATGTTGGTCTTGGCATCGCCCTCGGAGCACACGCCGTACTTGAAGGTAAGAGTCCAGTCCGGGTGAGCAGCCGCAAAGGCATCGCACTGGGTCTGGAGCCACTTGCCGTTGTCGTCAGACTGGTCCTCCTGCGGACCCCACACGGTGACCGTAGCGTCGACCTTCTCGTCGCCGCCACCAGCGTTTCCACCACCGTTGCCACCACCACAGGCAGCAAGGACCATTGTGGCGGCGCCCGACAGACCAAGAGCGAGGGCCTGACGACGGTTGAGCATGATGTTCTCGAACTTCTTCATATTCTTTTCTCCCTTTCTAATACACGTTTATGTATCACTCCGGACATCAGGCAGTTCTGCGCCCGGTTATTGCTGAAAACTAAATGCACTCAAGGTTCTTCTCGGTCTCTGGGTCAAACACGTGGACGGCATTCGGAGCGAAGGTGAACCGCACCGTCGAACCAACTGCCAACCCGCCCGCGTCGAGCTCCAACCTCGGCGCGATGATGATGCAGTCCTTCCCGTTCACGTTGACGTGAAGATGCACGGAACTACCCATCATCTCGGTGACGTCCACGACGCCCTCGACCATGCAGCCAGGCTTCTCGTCCAGCGTGATGTGCTCGGGCCTTGCTCCGACGGTGACCTTCTGCGGCTTGGCGTTCCTATCAGCCAGGTTCTTCTGCTTCTCCTCGGAGAGGGTGATCTCGGCCCCACCCACACGAACGGCGTATTTGCCGTCTTTCAAGATGAGCTCTCCATCGAACAGGTTCATCTGGGGCATGCCAATGAATCCTGCGACAAACAGGTTAACGGGGTGGTCGAACACCTGCTGAGGTGTGCCAATCTGCTGCACGTCGCCATCCTTCATGATGACGATGCGATCACCAAGGGTCATTGCCTCGGTCTGGTCATGCGTGACGTAGATGAAGGTGGCGTTCAGGCGCGACCTCAGCTTGATAATCTCGGCGCGCATTTGGTTGCGGAGCTTTGCGTCCAGGTTTGACAGGGGCTCGTCCATCAGGAGCACCTGAGGGTCGCGCACGATGGCACGGCCGATGGCTACGCGCTGACGCTGGCCGCCCGACAAGGCCTTGGGTTTACGGGGCAGGTAGGGAGTGATGCCAAGGACGTCGGCAGCCCACTCGACCTTGCGATCCTTCTCCTCCTTGGAGATGTTTCTAATGTCCAGCGGGAACTCAAGGTTCTGGCGTACGGTCATGTGGGGATACAAGGCGTAGTTCTGGAAAACCATGGCAATGTCGCGGTCCTTGGGATCCACGTTGTTAACCAGCTGCCCATTGATGTAGAGCTCGCCTCTGGTGATGTCCTCGAGACCGGCAATCATGCGAAGCGTCGTCGACTTTCCGCAGCCCGAGGGGCCAACGAAGACAATGAACTCCTTGTCCGCGATCTCAAGGTTGAAGTCGTCCACAGCCACGACGCCTTCGTCAGTAATCTTGAGATTTGAGGGCTTCTTTTTCTCGGGCTCGTCACCCTTCTTCTTTTTCTTCTTCCGGTCCTCCTTGTCCTCATCCCTCATTGGGTAAATCTTTTGGACGTGCCTCAAGCTCAAGGTTGCCAATGTCGTTCCCCCTTCTTACTCACGCGGCTGAGCAACGCTCTCGCCATTGACATACAGATACGGAATCTTCTCGTGCACTGCTGTGCGTTCATAGCTGATTCTCATGAGCAAGTCATCGACGCTCTTGTTGGCAAGCAAAGTTGCGTCTTGCTGGATAGTGGCGAGTCTGGGCACCGAATACTTCGCAGCAGTAATACCGTCGAAGCCCACCACTGAGATGTCTTCTGGTACGCGCAGGCCCATGTCGCGGAAGGCACGCATCGCACCAATCGCTATCGAGTCGCTGATAGCGAAGATAGCCGTGAGGTCTGGCGTTCGTAGGAGCAGCTTCTCTGCGGTATGGTAACCACCCCCTGCCGAGAAGGGGCTCTCCTCGTAATCCCGCTCGAGGTCGAACGCTATTCCGCTCTTTTCCAGCTCTTGCAGTGCCCCTTGGATGCGCCGCGCAGGGCTATCATTCGGCCGTTGTCCTTCGGCATCTCCTGGGTAGCCTCCCAAGATGCCAATACGGCGGTGTCCCTGTGAAATCAGCTCACTCACCGCACGGGCGGCGGCGTCGCCGTCATCCGTAGTGAAGCTTGACAGGTTATCAAACCCCAGGCTGCTTGCGTCAGCAGAGATGAGGACGCTCGGCACGTTGATCTTCGAGAAGTCCTCTTGGAAGTTCTTGGTGCTACCACCCAAGAAGATGATCCCCTTTGGCTTCAGGTTCTGCACAACCTGAGCGGCCACCGCTACCTCGTCATCCGTCTCCCTGATGAACTGCACGTTTGCAATCTCGCCGTTATCCCTGATGCGAATCTGAACCTTCTCAAGCAGTGACTGCAAAAAGACGTTGCTGACACCACGAACAACGATGGAGATCTCCGAGGAGATAGATTGCCTGAGCATGCGGGCGCTGGAATTGGGCTGATAGTTCTGTTCCCGTATGACTTCTTCGATCTTGCGCCTTGCCTCGGCGCTCACGTCTGCGCGGTTGTTGATGACTCTGGACACCGTTCCAATGCTGTAGCCGGATATCCGCGCGATGTCTTGAATGGTGGCCATGTCACC
>JAUNJR010000074.1 GCA_030533135.1 Coriobacteriales bacterium | reverse complement strand
GCTGGTGCTCATTGCGTTCGTGTCCATCTCGCTGGTGGTGAGCTCCATCATGATCAGCATCATCACCTATATCTCCGTGCTTGAGCGCAAGAAGGAGATTGGCATCCTGCGCGCGATGGGCGCGAGCAAGCTGAACGTGGCCAACATCTTCAATGCCGAGACGGTCATCGAGGGATTCATCGCGGGCGTGCTCGCTATGGCCGTGGTGTATGCGGTGTCAGTGCCTGTGAACGCCTACATTCTGGAGACGCGTGATGTGCCCAACATCATGCAGCTGCCGTGGGAAAGTGCACTGGCGCTCGTTGGTGTGTCAGTGGGGCTTACGCTGATTGCAGGCTTGATTCCGTCGTCTGCAGCCGCACGCCGCGATCCGGTCGAGGCACTGCGTAGCGAGTAACGTTTCAGTCCATTCGGGTGTGTTGCTGACGGTTTCATCCGAATGGGTCGGAGCTCTGCGAATGGCTAGTCCCAGCGGTCTGGCTCAGGGTCCAGTGGTTTCTCTTGCGCCTGCAGTGCGAGCCGTTCTTGCTCCGCCAAGGCCTCGCGAAAACCTTTGAGCGGATCAAACGGGATGAAGATCTTTGCTCGGTCAGCGAGTGACATCCGAGGGTGTCCATAATGCAGATCGGTTGCGCGGGTGTGCTCTTGCTCAGCCACTGCGATGACCTCCGATCTGCGCGTTACGTTCGCGGGCTGTAGCCTGCGGAAGAAGATCCATGGCTCTGAGCAAGGAGTTCTTGCCAAACTTCTCCCGTACGGCATTGACGGCGCGCTGACGGCGTTGCTCGCGTTCCTGTGCTGCGGGGTCTGCGAAAAGATCGAGCTGAAGGCCACTTGCGTCCTGTGCAACCACGTCGTTCAGCGAGACAGAGAGCCGGTGCACGAGGCGCTCCCTGCTGACCACCTGGCCAAAAAGATCTATGAGCTCTCGCTGTATGATGGCACGCGACTGTGTGGGCGCCACGAAGTTTGCGGATCCGTGAGCGTGCGCAAATGCATAGCGCCAGTACGTACCATGCTCATCCTCTTCGGGCCGTTTAGCCTTGGCCTCGGCGCGTTCCTCGGCCGTTGCGCGATATCCCACCCCCAGCGTGAGGGAACGTGCGACAAGTCCCTGCTCAACCAGTTGCAGCGTCAGTGCGTCAGCCATCTCTTTGGCCACCAACAGCGCATCATCAAACGGGTAGTCGTTACCCAGCACCTGACCGTTGGACAGGGAGTGTGATTGTGAGCGGTAGCCTTTGATGTCTGAGATGCGCACGGGCTCGATGCCCCAGGCATGGTCGATGAGAATCTCTGCATCGACGCCAAAGGAGCGGTAAATCGGCTCGGTAGGTGCGAGCGCGAGCTGGCCCATGTTGTGAATGCCCAGCTCCGCGAGACGCCGCGCGGTCCCCGAGCCCACACGCCAGAAATCCGTGATGGGCGTATGGTTCCACAGCGTCTCACGATAGCTTTCCTCGTCAAGCTCACCAAAGAAGTTGGGGGAGTGCTTGGCGGTGATGTCGAGTGCGATCTTGGCTAGGTAGAGGTTGGTTCCCAACCCACAGGTGGCAGGGATGCCGGTCGTCGAGGTGACGTCGGTGCGGATACGTTCTCCCAGCTCGCGTCCAGAGCATCCGTACAGCCCCAGGTAGGGAGTCACGTCCATGAACGCCTCGTCGATCGAGTAGACGTGAATGTCGTCGGCAGAAATCCATCGCAGGTAGACGCCGTAGATTTCTGCAGATTTCTGAATGTAACGTGCCATGCGGGGCGGAGCAATGGTGATGCTCTTGCGGAGGGAGGCGGGTATCTCAAAGAGGCGGCAACGGTTGCGCACACCCTTAGCTTTGAGTGAAGGCGAGACTGCTAGGCAAATGGTTTTATCCGTGCGGGACTCATCTGCGACTACCAGGTCGGTGGTCAGGGGATCAAGTCCGCGGTCCACACACTCAACCGACGCGTAGAAGCTCTTGAGGTCAATGCAGAGATAGCTGGTATGTCTGTCGCGAGTCTCTTTCATACGAACAATTGTACCATATAACAATATCCGGGGCGAAGGGTGTGCTCCCCTCGCCCCGGATAGCTGTGGACAAAGGGGACAGTCCTCTTTGTCCCAAAGTTGGACGAAAGGGACTGTCCCCTTTGTCCAAGTCCGCCTGTTAAGGCTTGGGTGCTTAGTCGGTGTAAACAATCGCGCGAGAGAGGCGATCGGCCTCTTCCTGGCCCTTGAACTGTGCGATGAGCGAGAGGGCAAAGTCAATGGCGGTGCCCATGCCTCGGCTTGTGGTCAGGTTTCCATCAATGACGACGTTTCCAGCATCAACGATGGCTCCACGCTCGATAAGTGTGGGCTGGCGATCGGGGTAGCACGTTGCGTGGCGTCCCTTCAGCAAATCAAGCTCTGCGAGGATGGTAGGCGCAGCGCATATGGCGGCGACGGGCTGCCCCTCGGCCATGCGGCGGCGAAGCTCTGCTATGAGCGGCTCGCAGGCAGCAAGGTTGGGCGTCCCCGGAACACCGCCAGGCAGGACGATGAGGCGGTAATCGGTAAAACTGAAGTCGTCATCATAGATGGTGCGGTCACACACAATGGTTACCTTGTGCGACGAGGTGACGGTGCGGTCGTGGGAGATCGAGACGGTGTCACACGGAATGGCGGCGCGATACAGCAGGTCCACGACGGTCAGGCCTTCAATTTCTTCGAGGCCATCTGCAATGAAAACAGCAACGCGGGCTTCAGACGGCTGATTGCTCATGGTGGTTTCCTCTCACTTGTGGATGCGCGTACCACCTATCGTAATGCGATGTCACACTCGGAAACTAGCGAAGCCACGAATGGTGGCTTAGAATTGTCAAAATTGTCACGTACCAACCTAAGTTGTATATGTCAAGCGGAGCGAAATTTGATAAATTATTGATTTACATCTGTCAGAACACGATGTCAGAGTCGGAAAGGAAGGAAGCGGATGAAGCTAGAAGGGGACTCGCTTATTCCGCTCTATCAGCAGGTAATAGATGACATCCGTCAAGAGATCGAAGTGGGCCACTATATCGTGGGCCAGAAGATCCCGTCGGAGTCCGAGCTGTCAGAGATATATGACGTCAGCCGAATCACTATCCGTCGTGCTATCGAGGAACTGTCTGCAGCTGGGTACGTGACCAAAAAGCAAGGTAAAGGCACGTACGTGAATCCGCGCAAGATTCTCAAGAAGGTGCTTCAGACCTCGCCATCGCAAAGCTTTTCTAGTATGTGCAGGGCTGCAGATCGCGTGCCCGGCGCGCGCCTTATCCAGCGGGAAGTAGGATTCCCGACGTCTCGCGAGGCGTCGTTGCTTGGTATTGGTGAACGCGTCAAGGTTATGGCCATCCGGCGTGTCCGCACGGCAGATGACATTCCCATTTCGTTTGAGACGCTCATACTGCCCCTCGAGGAGTTCTCGTATCTCCTAGAGGAGGATCTGGACGGTGTCTCGTTCTACGATGTTCTCAAACGTCACGGCGCCCGCAATCCGGGCAAGCCGATGCATACGTGGATGGAGCTGATTCGCGCCAACGACGAGCTGGCAGAGTTGCTCGAGGTGAGCGTGGGCGAGCCGCTCTTCGACGAGGTGGGCGTTATTTCCGATGAGGATGGCAACCCGCTCTTCCTTGGCCACTCGCGCATCGTAGCCAGCATGTTCTGCTTCAGCTTGTGGTGAGGGCTCGTTAGCTAGCCACGTCGCAAACTCATGGGGTCTCATCGGCGACAGGCCCCAACGTGACCGGTGCTAACTGTCACGTTGGGGACTGTCCCCGATGTGACACTAAAGAGAGTAAAATTAGAGTGTTATTTGATGTGACTGGAGCGCCGATGGCCTTTGTGGAGTTCAAAGATGTCTGCAAGACCTATCACATGGGGTCTGTAGAGGTCCGTGCCGTGGATGGCATGAACTTCACCATCGAGCAGGGCGAACTGGTTGTTATCGTGGGGCCGTCAGGAGCGGGCAAGACGACGGTGCTCAATATGTTGGGAGGTATGGACAGCGCCACCTCGGGGACCATCATGCTCGACGGTCGCGAGGTGTCTGGCCTCTCTGAGCGCGAGCTCACCTTGTATCGCCGCTATGACATCGGGTTTGTTTTTCAGTTCTACAACTTGGTTCAGAATCTGACGGCCCTTGAGAACGTAGAGCTTGCTAGCCAAATCTGTCGCGATCCCTTGCCAGCAGATGAAGTGCTCAGGCAAGTTGGCCTTGGCAATCGCATGGATAACTTCCCCGCGCAGCTCTCTGGCGGCGAGCAGCAGCGTGTTGCCATCGCTCGTGCGTTGGCCAAGAACCCAAAACTCTTGTTGTGTGACGAGCCCACGGGAGCCCTCGACTACAAGACTGGTAAACAGATTCTGAAGCTGTTGCAGGATACCTGTCGTGAAACAGGTCGTACCGTGGCAATCGTCACGCACAATTCTGCCTTCACGCAGATTGCTGACCGCGTCATCGAGGTACGTGAGGGCAAGGCTGCCCGCATCGTCTTGAACGAGGCGCCGCAAGACGCCCTGCTTGTCGAGTGGTAGGCGACCATGAGGTCGGCCTTCCTCAAAGACTTGCTTCGCAGCGTCCGGGGATCGCTGGGGCGCTTTCTGGCCATCATGGGCATCACGGCGCTTGGATGTGGCTTCTACGCTGGCTTACAGATGAGCGGTCCGGACATGCGTGCAGCTGGAGACGCTTTCTATGACGGGACGTCGCTCTACGATATCCGGTTGGTATCAACCTTAGGATTTGCAAATGACGACGTGGCGCGCGTTGCAGCCATCGAAGGCGCGGGTGCGACTATGCCTGCCATCACCTGCGACGCCATGGCGAAGCTCGGGCAAGATCGCCTTGCCGTGCGCATCTCGTCGTTGGACGTGGAATCTGCGCAGAAGTCGGAAGTCGTTTCGGATTACGCCATCTCCTCAGATAACAAGAACTACCTAAACCGCCTGTTCCTGCGTGAGGGACGTTGGCCGGTGGCGGTGGGCGAGTGCGTGATTACGGCTGACAAGGACTATCCCGTCGGGTTTGGCGTGGGAGACGTGGTCGAGGTGCTGTATGGCACGCAAGACCTTGATGACCTGCTTGCCACGCGGACCTTCACGGTGGTCGGCCGCGTCAGCTCCTCGTACTATCCCTACACGGGATCCTTTGGTTCGACATCGCTGGGTTCGGGGATGGTCGGCCAGTACCTCTATGTTGCTCCGGAGTCGTTTTCCGATGATGCGCCGTTCACGGAGGTCTATGTCGAGGTTCCAGATGCGGAGCCATTCACGAGTGGGTCTGACGACTACCAAGCAATCGTTTCTGAGGTTAAAGAGCGCTACGAACATGATGCGGAGCGCTTAGCTACCGCGCGGCTTGCGGACGTCAAAAAGGATGCACAGGACACGCTTGACGAGAAGTACGACGAGTATCTGGCTGAGCGGGCAGACGCCGAGCGCCAGCTGGCAGATGCGAAGGCAGAGCTTGATGACGCTAAGCAGAAGTTGGCGGATGGAAAGGCGGAGCTCGACGATGCGGCGGCTGAGCTCGCTGATGGTGAGCGCCAGCTTGCTGAGGGAAAGCGGAAGCTCGACGACTCAGCAGTTGAGCTTGCGAATGGCAGGCGGCAGCTTGATGACGCTGAAGCCCAGCTCGCGTCGGCAAAGCGTGAGATAGACGATGGTGAGCGTCAACTGGCGGCATCCAAGCGACAACTTGATGATGCCGAGGCTCAGCTTGCCAGCGGAAAAAAGGTCCTCGACGAAAGCGCTGAGCAGCTTGCTGACGCCAAAGCACAGCTGGAGGCAGGCGAGCGTGAGCTGGAGGAAGGCCAAGCCAGCTACGAACAGGGTGTGAAAGACCTCGAAGAAGGACGAGAGCAAGCTGCGCGCGAACTTGAAGAGGGGCAGAGGCAGCTCGACGAGAACGAGCGCCTGCTGGACGACGCCGAGGAACAGCTGGGCATGACGCAACAGGACATCGACGAAGCGATGGAAGAGCTAGCCCAAGGCGAACAAGAATGGAGCGAGCAGCGCGCCGCACTACTCGAGGCTGAGGACGATCTGGACACGTGTATGTCCGCCTTGGAGGCGGTCGTTGAGCTTACGCAGGTTGAGGGGACACCTACCCAAGACCAGATCGATGCCTGCGTGGCTCAAGTTCAGACGGGGATTGCCGCGGCGCAGGATTTGCTTGATTCGGGCCTGATTGATGTCGAAGACGAAGAAGCCCTCGTGCAGCTACAAGCGCTTCTCGAACAGGCGAGCAATGCGCTCGAGTTTATCTCGATAACTGGGGATACCATTCCTCCAGAGATTCTTGCCCAGCTGCGGGAAGTCATGCCAGGTATCTATGATGAAGCGGCTTCGGCGACGGAATCGACCGTGGCGCAGATTGAGGATGGTATAGCGCAGGGCGACGCGACCATTGCGGAGGCGCGTAGCCAGCTTGAGTTGGCCCAGGAGACGCGAGACCTCATCGATAACGGTCGCGAGGAGCTTGAACGGGGGAGGCAGGCGCTTGCCGAGGGGCAGGAAGAAGCCGCACGAAAGCTTGAAGAGGGGCAGAGAAAGCTTGACGAAGCGGCTGCGGAGCTTGCGGCGGCTCGCCAGAAGCTCGATGACGGCAAGGCCGAGTATGAGAAGGGTAAGGAGGCCTATCAAGTCGGTCTTTCTGATTATCAAAAGGGCTACGAGGACTACCAGAAGGGCTTGGCGCTGTATAACGAGGGCTATGCCGAATTCGAGCGTGGCCGCACGGAGTACGAGAACGGTCGAGCGACGTATCTGGAAAGCAAGGCCGCGTACGAAGACGGTCTTGTCCAATACCAAGAAGGACTCGTGACGTACGAGCAGAGCTTGGCTGACTACCAGGACGGCTTGGCAAAGTACCGTGACGGTGTGGCCGAGTACGAACGGGGTCGTGCCGAGTATGAGGACGGCCTGGCGGAGTATCTTGATGCCCGCGCGGAGGCGGACGAGAAGTTCAGTGATGCCGAGGCTCAGCTTGCCGATGCGCAGCGCGAGATTGACGAGCTCGAGAAGCCTGACATCTATGCGCTCGATCGTTCTCAAAGCGAGGGGGCGGTCACCTATAACGATGACACCTTACGCATGGATTCCATCGCCGATGTGTTCCCGTTCATGTTTTTCCTGGTAGCAGCGCTTGTCTCGCTGACGACGATGACGCGCATGGTCGAGGATGACCGCATTCTCATCGGCACATACAAGGCCTTGGGTTATTCAAAGGGCAAGATTGCAGCAAAGTACTTGGCGTACGCGGGAGCGGCTGGTGCGGTAGGCGCCACCGTTGGTATCGCGGTTCTTTCACAGGTGCTGCCTTATATCGTCATCATCTCGTACGGCATTATCTACGCAGTACCCATTCACGGGTTCCCGATGCCCATCAGCGCCGGCATAGCCCTGCTGTCTGGAGGTTTGGGTGTTGGCGTGACGCTCTTGGCCACGTGGTTTGCTGTGGTGTCCAGTCTGCGCGAGACACCCGCGACACTCATGTTGCCTCGTGCGCCTAAGGCGGGAAAGCGCATCCTCCTTGAGCGGATTGGGCCGATATGGCGCCGACTGTCCTTCTCATGGAAGGTGACCTGCAGAAACATGTTCCGCTACAAGCGGCGTATGTCCATGACCATCATTGGCATTGCAGGTTGTACGGCCCTGTTGCTCACAGGATTTGGCTTGCATGATTCCATCTGGGACATTATCGATAACCAGTATGGGCCCATCGTCCATTTCGATACCACCATTGGCCTGGATGATGACGCCATCGTTTTGGATGCTGACAGAGTGGAGAGCTACCTGTCCAAGCGTGGTGACGTCAACAACATCGCTCGTATGCAGCAGGAGAACATGCAGGCGGGAGCCAAGGGATATGACGGTGCGCTCATGCGCGTGTCGGTCATCATCCCGCGTACACCAGCAGAGCTGGATGAGTCGCAAACCCTGCATAACCGCCTTGGGCATTATGACATCGGCTTTGATGATGACTCCGTCGTCATCACCGAGAAGCTTTCCATGAAGCTTGGCCTCGACGTGGGCGATGAGGTCGTGATCTATGACCAAGACACGGTCGGTAACGCAATCGGTTCGGGGTACGCGCTGACGGTGACGGGGGTCGCTGAGAACTATGTGGGAAGCTCCGTCTTTGTTGGCCGCAATGTGTGGAAGACGGTGGATGTCGTTCCGCCCGTGTTCCAGACCATCTATTGCAATGTGTCACCCGAAGGCACTGTTCGCGAGCTACTCTCCGAGGACCTGCAGGACATGGATAACGTCTCAACGGTTATCTTTTCGGACGAGACCATTAACCTGTACCGCAATATGCTGCGGGTTGTTGACCTCATCGTCGTGGTACTTATCGTCAGTGCCGCAGCCTTGGCCTTCATCGTGCTCTACAACTTGACCAACATCAACGTGAGCGAGCGCGTGCGAGAGATTGCAAGCCTCAAGGTGCTGGGCTTCACCAACGGAGAGGTCTATGCCTACATCTTCCGAGAGATTGCGCTTCTGTCCGTTGTTGGTGATGCCTTGGGCATGGTACTGGGGACGTGGATGGCCCGCTTTGTCGTGACGACGGCCGAGGTGGACTACGTCATGTTTGGCCGAACCATCCATTGGCCCAGCTATTGCTATGCCTTCGTGCTGACCTTGGTGTTCACGGTGTTGGTCATCTTCTTTATGCGCAAGAAGCTCGACAACGTGAACATGGTGGAATCCCTGAAATCGGTTGACTGACGCTGACGTCAGCATTCTTGATGACTGGGTGGCCAGGCGTTCCCAGCGTGCGTCTGCCGAGACAACGCAGGATACGCAGTTGCTACGGTATAAAATATGTCAGTTATCGTATGTCGCGAGGAGGGTGCGCTGATGGCAAAGACGGAACTGACCACTGCGGAGAAGAGCTGGATTTTGTACGACGTGGGCAACTCCGCGTTTACGATGCTCGCCTGCTCGCTGATTCCCATTTGGTTCAAGGATCTAGCTATTGGTACTGCGCCAGGCCAGATTACTGGCGACCAGGCGACGGCTTACTACTCCATTGCCATCTCTGTTGTCACGGTAATCGTTGCCGTGCTTGGCCCCATTACCGGCGTGCTTGCTGATCACAAGGGGAGGAAGAAGATCTTCTTCACGACGACGGTGGCGCTCGGCGTCATTGGGTGCATCCTCAATGGCTTTGCGACAAGCTGGATCGCCTTCATCCTAATCTACGTCCTCGCAAGGATCTTCTACCAGATGTCGCTTGTCATCTATGACTCGATGCTGGGTGACGTTACCACCGAAGAACGCATGGACGAGGTTTCCTCCTATGGTTACGCGTGGGGCTACATCGGCAGCTGCATCCCCTTTATTGTGGCAATGGTTGCCTACATCCTCTCGGGTGGCCTATCCGAAGACATCATGCTTTTCTCGCCTCGAGTGGGAAAGATCATTGGCTACGGTGTGACGGGCCTGTGGTGGTTCATCGTGACCGTGCCGCTGCTCAAGAACTATGAGCAGGTCAACTATACCGAGACACACCACGGCGACATCGCCATGGTGTTCAAGAAGATTTTCGCCACGATCAAAAAGATCGCGACCGAGGACAGGAAGGTCTTCTTCTTCCTGATTGCGTTCTTCCTCTACATCGATGGTGTGGGAACCATCATTGACAACTGCATCAACATTGGTACCGACCTTGGCCTCCCCACGGTGGGTCAGGTCGTCTTCCTGCTTGCCACGCAGGTGGTTGCGTTTGGCGGGTCGCTGGTGTTCGCGCGGCTGTCTAGGAAGTTCGATACCGTGACGCTCATTCTGATATGCATCTTTGGTTACTTCTGCGTATGCCTGTACGCCCTCACGCTGCACACCCTTTTCGACTTTGGCATCCTTGCCTTTGGCGTCGGTTGCTTCCAGGGATCCATCCAGTCGCTGTCACGCAGCTACTTCTCCAAGATCATCCCGGCTGAGAACTCAGGCG
>JAUNJR010000175.1 GCA_030533135.1 Coriobacteriales bacterium | reverse complement strand
GAGCGGATTTACAGTCCGCCGCAGTTGCCGCTGTGCCACATCCCCATTCCGTTTTCAAGCACCTGTGAGCAACTTTGTCCCCCACAAGCGGAGTAAGATATTAAGGGGCAAGGGGCAACTTGTCAACGTAATCCACGGGGCCGGGCGTATAGGTCCCACAATTCCTACACTTTGCGACCACATTTGCAAGCCCGTACCGACTGAAGTGGCTGGATTGCTGGCCAACGGTCGATTATGGGCGGGATTAATGCCAGATGGGACGACACGGGGCTGGTGTCGTCCCATCTGGCGGGTTTCTCGCAGCTTGGGACGGCATGCGCACGGTGTCGTGCCATCTGGCGGGTTTCACGCCCGTGGCGGCAACGTTAAGATTGGCGCGTCATGTCCCAGCGGCCTTTGTCGTTCACGTGGTACTTGCCAATCCACTTGTTGGTGGCCATGGTGCCGTCGGCTTGAAGGTAGTAGTTGCCCACCCAGGCGCTCCTCACCATGGCGCCGCTGGAGCCAAAGTAGTACCACTTCTTTGAAATCTGCTTCCAACCCGTGGCCATGGCGCCTGACTTTTCGAAGTAGTACCTCTGATTGCCCACGGTCCGCAGCCCGGTGAGCATCTTGCCGTTTTTGCCCATGCGGTACCAGGACGAGCCGGACTTGATCCACGCAGACCTGGCCATCTTTCCGTTCGGGTGGAAGTAGTACCATGCGCCGGAGATCTTCCTCCAGCCCGTGACCATCCAACCGGAGGCGTCAAAGTAGTACGTCGCTCCAGAGATAGTGCGGAACGTGGACTTCGGGTAGGTCCCGTCGGCCAGGCTGTACCACCAGCGGCTGCCGGATTGCACCCACCTGTTAGTCCCACGCAAGGTGATGTTGTTCAGGATGTTCTTCTTGACGTACAGCTTTGCGGCGCTGAAGCTTTCGCTGTAAGACGTGCTCTTCGATCCACCGCACCGGGAATACGCACCGCCAGTGAGCATCGACAAGGTGGCGCTTGCCCGCGCCATCTCGGTCGCCGACATGTTGTTGAGACCGTTGCTATCCAGTTCGAAGTCCATCCAGGGCCAGCACATCATGTAGACCTCTACGATGTAGTCCGTACCCGTCTTCCTGCCGATGAGGCACACATCGCCCCAGCCTGTCACCCGCTTGAACTGAGAGCGCTTAGCGCAGTGAATAGTGACCAGACCACCGCCGTCTGTCATGTAGATATTCGTCAGCGTGCCGACGTTCTGACCAGAGAGCGTACTCGTGCTCGAAGTCACCTTTCCCGACCATGCCTTTGGCAAGGTGACGATGAACCCTGAAGTCTTGATGGTCTGCGTCGTCGCGCTAGCCTGAGCGGTCAGCTCGACTTCCTCGGGCACCTCTACCCACTGCGCGTAGAGCGTGATGGTGTCGGCCGCATTGGCAAGGTCTTTCACCAGCTGGCCGTCCACGTAGGCTGTGCCGGAACCATCGGCCTCGGTGTTCCAGCCGGAGAATACATACCCGTCGCGGGTGAACGCGTTGTTTACGAGCGCCGTTTCCTCGTCACACGAGATGACCTGATCGTCTATGGTGCCGCTACCGCCGTTAGCCTCGAAAACGACCGTGTAGGAAGACTCAGCCTGGGCGGTCAGCTCGGGTTCCGCGATGTCTTCAACGTCGGCCGTGTCGGCGTTAGCGTCGGTCTCTGTGAGGGCCTCATCCGTCGACTGCACCTCTGCAGCAGCTTGCTCCTCGTCGCCGATAGCGAGGTCCGCCTCAGGATCAGGAAGCGCTTCACCGAGCTCCTCCGTGTCAGTCGCCCCGATATCGGTAAGGTCGTCCGCCTGGCCGTCCGACGCATCTTCCGTCACGTCGACTTCCAGACCTTCAGCGACCTGTGCCGGCGTTTCCTGGAGCGCCACCTCGTCATTCCCGGACAGCTCGTCAGCCGTCTCGGCAAGCGCCTCGGCAGGCAGTCCTCCAAATACGAGCAGGACGGATAGGAAAATCGAGATGAACGAATCAATCACTCGCCTATCGTTCCAACCGCTGCGTGTCTTGGTAGTTTTGGCCATGGGGCTACCTCCACTCTACGTCCATTCCCTTAGCGCGCGACAAGCTTGTTTGGCCGCCATGCGCCAAATATTACCTCATGGAACGTCCTTCAAGTGCTCTGCGGCTCCGCGCCTGGCGGCGCTCCGCCCGGCACAAGCCAGAGGGCTTGTGCCGCCCTCACGGGTTCGATTCCCCGCGCCTCGCCCAAAAAAGAAGCGCCCCCAAGGCTGGGGGCGTTCATCTACATGGAGCCAGTGATGGGAATCGCCGCGCCGCCTCCGGCGACGCTCTGCGGCTCCGCGCCTGGCGGCGCTCCGCCCGGCACAAGCCAGAGGGCTTGTGCCGCCCTCACGGGTTCGATTCCCCGCGCCTCGCCCAAAAAAGAAGCGCCCCCAAGGCTGGGGGCGTTCATCTACATGGAGCCAGTGATGGGAATCGAACCCATAACCACCGGATTACAAGGCCGGTGCTCTACCATTGAGCCACACTGGCGTGGGTGTATATCGTAGCACTACCGCCGTCGCTGAGCACATGAGGGCTTATCTTAGTCCAATAACATACATTCGATTTGCTTCAATTTAGTTCGTGACTCCAAAACCGCAGGTAGCCGACCTACCGCCAAACTCGAGCAAAAATCGAGTGTATGTTATTCAATCGCGCGCGCCACAACCAGCCCAAAGCGGCCTTCACGCTACCGCCCCATCAGCTTCCTGAGCTTCTCACGGGCTTCAGGGCTCAACCGGTCCTCCAGCGTCATGCGCCCATGGCTGCGCTCCTCGCGCGCGGTCTCCACATCGCGATCCACGTGGCCCAAATCGGTCGCAAGCAGCTGGCTTGAGATGCTGGTCACCGGAACACCGCCCACGGTAAAGCGGATGGCGTTATCGCTCGTTACCAGCAGCACGTCGCGATTCTCGTGGCGCGCCCGTGTTACCAGGCGCTCGATGACCGTATCCGCGGACTCGCCCGTACGAGAAAAGACAATTCTCACGCCTGCCGACGAGAAGTCTGGTCGATCCTCAGACAGATTCCCCGCGCCGTCAAAGACGATGACCGGGTCGTACGTCCCCTGCGCATAGGCCGCAACGTCTGCCAGCAGCGCCTCGCGCGCCCGCCCAAACGGGTCGTGCCCGTAGGGATCGCGCGAAAGATGCGCAACGTCAGCCAATGCCCCGGCACCCGCATGCTCGTCAATCAGCCCCTGATAACGCACGGTGCCATAGA
>JAUNJR010000014.1:23296-26630 GCA_030533135.1 Coriobacteriales bacterium | reverse complement strand
AGGAACATCTTCATCTGGTCGGGCGTGGTGTTTTGCGCCTCGTCAAGGATGACGAAGGCATTGTTGAGCGTGCGGCCACGCATGAAGGCGAGCGGCGCAATCTCGATGATGCCCTGCTCAATGAGGGCGTTGCCCTTCTCGATGTCGACCATGTCAAAGAGCGCGTCATAGAGCGGGCGGATGTAGGGATCGAGTTTCTCCTGAAGCGTACCGGGCAGGAAGCCCAACGACTCTCCCGCCTCGACGACGGGACGCGCGAGCACGATTCGGGCAACCTCATGACGTTTCAGGGCTGCGATGGCCATGGCCATGGCAAGATACGTCTTGCCCGTTCCCGCGGGGCCAACACCAAAGGTGATGGTGTTGCGGCGAATGGAGTCCACGTACCGTTTCTGTCCCTCGGTCTTGGGACGGATTGCTCGACCGCGGTACGTCAGCAGCGCGTCATCATCAAAAACTATGGGGCCAGCAGCACCATGGCTGACCTGACCAATGATGAGATCGACGTCTTCAGTCGATGGTATGGCACCCGCCGTCACCAACGAGATAAGCCGAGAGAAGACCGAGGTCACCTGGTCAACCTCAACCGCGCTTCCCACCACCGTCACGACGTTTCCGCGTACGGTCACCATAGCATTGAAGGCGCCTTCGATACGCCGCAGAAGCGCATCGGCAGGACCCATCACCATCGTTGGGTCGACATTGTCGGGAATGGTCAGGCGAATCTGGGTTGGCTCCAAGTCGAGACCTCTCTTCGTACGATTGCTTTGTACTCGATGATAGCCCAACTCCACATCTGAGACTGAGCCAGCCAGTTGTTTTGCGTTAATCGTGAGCTCTTGAGCGCACGGCCTCGCAACGCAAAACCGAAGACCCCTCAATTCCAACAATCCTTACGGGTACCAGCGCATCAATTGGTATGTCCTCATCAACCTTTGCGTCAAAGAGACCTCCCGTGATGCCAGTGCCCGAAGCCTGCACTACAACGAGGTCATCTGAACCCACGAGCGCCTGTGCCTCGGCATGCCTCATCCGTTGCGAGAGGTCCTGTGCCGCGGCAGAGCGGCGCGCAGACACCACAGCATCGACCTGGTTCTCCATCGTGGCTGCAGGGGTGCCGGGTCGCTTTGAATAGCGAAATACGTGCATGTGAGAGAAACGGGCGCGCTCACAAAATGCGAGGCTCTGCGCAAACTCCAGCTCAGTCTCACCAGGAAAACCGACGATGAGGTCCGTCCCAAATGACGCATGCTCCACGCGCTCGCGCACCAGCTCCATACGGTGCGCAAAGAGCTTCGTGTCATACACGCGGCCCATACGCTTAAGCGTCTCGTCACAGCCCGACTGCAGACACATGTGCAGGAACGGCGCAACCCTCCCCTGCGACGCAGCCATCACGTCCGCCAGGTGCTCGTCAACATCCTGCGGCTCGATCGACCCCAGGCGAACCCTGCCCACGTCAGTCTGGTCCAAAATGCTGTCCAGCAGTTCGGGAAGACGAAGGCGATGACCATCCACATCGCAGCGATATCGACCAAGATTGATGCCCGTAAGCACCACTTCACGCGCACCTTGATCGCACGCCTCACGAACTTGGCGGATGACCTCACTCACGGCAACCGAGCGCGAGGCGCCACGGGCCTTCCATACGATGCAGTACGTACAGCGCAGGTCACAACCATCCTGCACCTTGATGCCAGGACGGGTACGTCCCGTGGCCGTCACCGTTCCAAAACCCAACGAGCCCTCGGGGATTTGTCCGTCAACTTGGAGCTCGCCCCGCCCGCGCCGCGTCACGGCGCCCTTAGCCACCTCAACCAGCACATTAGGAGCAAGCGACTCCAGCTCGCCGGCAAACAGCGTGGCAACACAACCCGTCGCAATGACAAGCGGATGCTGCGGCAGGCCCGCGGCATGACGGATGGCCTTGCGCGTCTTGGCTTCGGCCTCCCCCGTCACTGCACAGGTATTGATTACGATGACCGCAGCGTCGCGCTCACGCACCAGCTCAAACCCCGCACGACGCAACTCGCTCACGATGACGTCGGTCTCGACGCGGTTCACGCGGCAACCGAGGCTAACAAAGGCGACTCCCGGAGCACTCACCGCTTGTTCTTCCTGCCACGGAAGTGCCATGCCTTGCCAGATGCACGCTTATCATCATCAGAAGCTGCGGGTGCGTCATCGCCGAGCAGCTCGCGCAACGCCTGACGCCGCTCCTCCGTAAGGTTCGTCGGCGTGAGCACCTCAACCACAGCAATCAGGTTGCCGCGTGCGCTCGAGCCCAACCGAGGCATGCCGTGGCCTTCAACTGTCACCTGCTCGCCATACTGGCAGCCAGCCGGAATGTCCACACGAACGCGCTCGCCCTCAAGGATGCCGTCCAACTCGACCGAGGTCCCCAACATCGCGCCAAACGAGTCAATGGTCACCTGGCAGAACAGGTCATCGCCTTGACGCTGATAGGCCTCGTGCGGCGTAATCTCGATACGCACGACCAAATCGCCGCCACGGTCACCACGGATGCCAGCCTCACCCTTGCCCTCGATGGACAGGGACTGCCCAGAATGAACACCAGCCGGAATCTCAACCTCTACCGTCTCACGAGAAGGTGTGCGGCCCTGTCCACCGCATGTCTCGCACGGGTTGTCAATGACCTTGCCCGTACCACCGCACTCGGGACAGGTCGTCTGGGTTTGCATGGACCCAAAGATCGTGCGCTGGACCTCAACCACACGACCGCTGCCACCACAGCGCGAGCAGGTATGCTCGTGACCGCCCTCGGCGGTACCCGTGCCGCCACAATCGTCACATGGTGCCAGGCGGTCATAGGCCACCGTCTTGGTGCAACCAGCCGCAGCCTCCTCAAGCGTGATGCGCAACGTGATACCCATGTCGCGGCCACGCGTCCGAGCAGCACGGCCACCGCCACCAGGAGCGGCACCGCCGAAGAACGAATCAAAGATGTCAGAGAAGCCGAAGCCTGAGCCACCAAAGATGTCAGACATGTCGACATAGTCAGAGCCAAAGCCGCCAGGGCCATCAGGTGTGCCGTAGCGATCGTAATTGGAACGCCTGCGCTCGTCAGAAAGGACTGAGTATGCCTCGTTGACTTCCTTGAAAGCCTCCTCGGCACCAGGCTCCTTATTCACGTCCGGATGAAGGGTCCTTGCCTTCTTGAGGAACGCACGCTTTATCGTCTTCGCGTCAGCGTCACGATCGACGCCCAACACCTCGTAATAGTCTCGCTTCGGTTCCACGCCTTAACCTGCCTCAAACTCGTAATGCCACCTCGTACGTCCTCTGTGGTTAGCGACCCCACATCAAAGCGTTG
>JAUNJR010000014.1:0-23286 GCA_030533135.1 Coriobacteriales bacterium | reverse complement strand
GGCAAACATGAAGGCCGCGACAATCATTCCGGACTGGAAGCCCGCCAGGAAAGACATCATGGCATTACGCCACCACCTGCGGTTGTGCCCCGTTAACGGTCCGCCCTGTGCCAGCATGAAGGTGCCGATGAGGAACAGCACGGCCCACCAGCCAACGGTAGACATGATCGAACCATACAGGACGCCAAGCAGCATAAACGGCGCGGCAAACCCATAGGTGTGGAATGCGCGCGCCTGGAGACCTGAGAGATGCTCTGCAGGTACCTCGAAACGGCAAACGAAGTCACCAGACTCCTTGCCGTTGGTACCCGCGTTGCCCATACCCGCAATACGGACCTCGTCACCATCGTGGCTATTGGCAGGAATGTTGACAATAACTTCGGAGGCGGTCAGCACGCGTCCCGAACCGCCGCAGACCTCGCATGGGTCGGCAACCACGCGACCGGAACCCTCACACTCTGGACACTGCATCTCCATGACGCCAAACCCAAAGAGGCCAGACAGGTCTACGGTAATGTGACCCACACCCTTGCAAGTTGGGCACGTCTCGGAATGCGCATGCTCGACTGATCCCGTGCCATGGCAGTGCTCGCAGGTCGCGTAGCGCTGGAAGGTCATGCCACGACGGCCACCCTTCTCGGCGACGTCCTCGTCGATAACGACATCGTACATAATGTCAGCGCCGGCCTTGGGCCGATACGCACGCGAGCGCGTGCTTGTGCGACTTGTCGTGGTTCCAAAGGGGAAGCCCCAGCCAAACGGAGTCCCCGCGAAGGGATCGCCCTGACCCGTCGAGTAACCACCATAGGGATTGCCGCTGGATGATCCACCATACCCTACGAATGGCGAACCTGATCTCATCGCGTCATAACGACGACGCTTATCATCATCCGAAAGCACCGCATAGGCCTCGGAGACCTCTTTGAATTTCTCCTCCGCACCCGGCTCCTTGTTCACATCCGGATGGAGCTTGCGTGCCTTCTGCTGAAACGCCTTGCGAATCTCGTCCGTCGTTGCCGACTCCGAGACACCCAGGATGGCGTAGTAGTCTTTTTCGTTCATGGAAGCCATGGCGGTCTTCTCACTTCTGTACGTTCTACATCTATAGACACGGCGGGGATTATACCCAACTCGGTGGGAGCTCTGTCATCGCCTCAATAAAAAGAGCGCAGCGCCTTTGAGACGCTGCGCTTCTTGTTTATGACACCTTGCCACGACCGTCCCAGGCACCCGAGGCCTTTACACGGTATCCGTCGGGGGTGATGGTATCCGTTAACATGGCGCCATTGCTCCCCAGATAGTAGTTACCCACCCATCGATCATGAGCCATGGCCCCAGACGGCGTCAGGTAATACCAGGTGCTTCCGTCCAGAATCCACCCCGTTGCCATCGATCCAGATGACTTCAGGTAGTACCATGTCCCGTTGTCATTCGCCCAGCCCGTGGCCATAGCGCCTGAAGACTTCAGGTAATACCACGAGCCGTTCACCCAACACCAACCAGTCGCCATGGCGCCAGAAG
Organism: Coriobacteriales bacterium; assembly: GCA_030533135.1. GTDB lineage: Bacteria > Actinomycetota > Coriobacteriia > Coriobacteriales > Atopobiaceae > UBA1367. The sequence continues at coordinate 21,765 of JAUNJR010000014.1, read as the reverse complement.
GCGTGAGGTAGTACCACGTGTTGCCATCCAAGAGCCACCCAGTTGCCATGGCACCAGAGGACTTCAGGTAGTACCAGGAGTCACCATCGCGAATCCAGCCAGTGGCCATGATGCCCGTGTCGGGATCGAGCCAATACCACGATCCATTCACCTTACGCCAGCCATGGGCAACGGCACCAGACCAATCGCAGTAGAGCCACTCATCACCGTCAAGCCACCAGCCCGTAACCATCCAGCCGGCATCGTCAAAGAGGTACTCCACGCCATCAAGCACGAGCATCTCATCCTGCGCATAAGACCCGTCAGCCCAGCGATACCACCAGCGGGAACCCGAGCGCACCCATTCGCCCGTCAGCTCTGGGGGATCCGGAAGGACTGGATTGTCGGGATCGTCGTCATCGCCATCATCCGGTGTGGGCGGGTTCACCCTTGAGGTGACATACCAGTACTGCCAAATGTTGTCGGTCGAGACGCCGCGCGACGACTCAGACAGCGGACGACGGTCTCCGAAGGCGGGGTCAGCACAGTACAGCACGCCATCCGTATAGTCGGTGAGCAGCACGGCGTGTGCCCAGTTATAGATGACAACGCCTTCGGGATGCTCCTCGATGAGCTCTATGAGCAAATCCTCATCCGAGTAATCAAGGTCTACCTCGGCAACATGAATACCTGCGTAGGAGAAGTTCCACCTCAATCCGGCGCTCTCGTCCCATGCCGCACTCCTGATGCTCCGCTCGGTGATGTTCTCCCACCCAGCGATGCCGTTCAGGATCGAGGTGCGCCTTAGCATCATGGCAGTCGAGGCAAGGGTGCAGTACCCATTGGATGATTGCGTAAGCCAAATGCTGTCGTCGATGAGGTCCGACTGCGTTGCGCACGCGGTCAGCCATGTTGCGGACGCCACACCGGGAAAGCATGTGACAACGAGCAACAGGCACATTGCGACCGTGACCACCGCGCGGGCGGCCCACATTAACGTCCTTTTCATGCAACTCCTAGTTTGTGCTGTTCTGTACCTTTACGGGATCCTTGCCATCCCACTTACCGTCTGCACCGACGTAGTAACCATCGGGAGTATAGCGGCTGACGTACATGTATCCGTTAACGCCCACATAGTACTCACCAATCCACTGAGAACGAGCAAGCTTGCCCGAGCTCGGATCGAAGTAGTACCAGCGGTCCTCAACCTTCGTCCAGCCAGTCGACATCTGGCCGGTCTTGGGGTTCATGTAGTAGCGCGCGTCATTGAGCGTCTTCCAGCCAGTAGCCATGCGTCCGGTGTCGCTGAACCAGTACCACTTATCCGAAATCTTCACCCAGCCAGAGCTTGCGACGCCGTCGTTACCGAAGTGGTACATGTACTCGTTGATCTTCTCCCAACCGGTGGCCATGGCGCCGGAATCCTTGAAGAAGTACACCTTACCGTTGATGCGCTTGAGACCCGTGCCCATGGCGCCGGAGGCGTTGAACCAGTACCAGCTGCCAGAGATCTTCTTCCAGCCGGTGACCATCTTGCCGTCATCACCCAGCCAGTACCACGAGTCTCCAACCTTCTTCCAACCAGTGCCCATGACGCCAGAGCTGGGATCGAAGTAATACCACGAACCAGAGATCTTCCGCCATCCATCGGCCATGTAGCCAGAGCCGTCAAACCAGTACTGCTTGCCCGAGATCTTCTGCCAACCGGTGACCATGACGCCCTTTGCGTCAACGTAGCACCATTCGTCATTCGACATGATCCACTCGTCATCGGCCATCTGCCCATCGTTCTTGAAGTAATACCACTTCGAATTGATGCGCCTCCAGCCCGTGACCATCCAGCCAGACTCGTCAAAGTAGTACTTCCGGCCGCCAATCTCCTCAAACTTGCTCTTGGGATACGTGCCATCAGCCCACTGGTACCACCATCTACCCGACGACTGCTTCCATGAACCCGTCTTGGGGCCAATCTTGAAGGTGACAGACTTCGAGCCGGTATAGTTGCCCGTGCCCTTGATGGTGATGGTCGCCGTTGAGTCATACTTTTTGTTGTTCTTGTAGGTAAGCGTGTAGTCGGTGCCGAGCTTGAGCGTCCGCGTGCCCACCTTTACCGTCGGCTTGGGGGTGATTTCTTTTCCCGTCCATTTCTGCGTAGCGATGGAGGATACCTTGGCGTTGGAGATGCTTGCCGGCTTGATCGTAAACTGCGCGTTCACGGAGCCGGTGTAGTTACCCTTACCCGTGATGACAATCGTTGCTTTGCCAGCCTTGGTGTTGTTCTTGTACGTAAGCGTATAGTCGGTGCCCAGCTTGAGCGTCTTGGTACCAAGCTTCACTGTCGGCTTGGGAGTGAATGCCTTGCCCGTGTAGGTCACCGTCTTAAGTCCAGAGACTTTGACGCTCTTGATGCTGGCCTTGACAATCTGGAACGAACCCTCTGCTTCGCCCGTATAGTCATTCTTGCCCGTCACGATTACCGTAGCCGTGCCGACCCCAACGTTATTCAGGTAGTCCACGTCAAAGTCCGCATCGTAGACCAGAGTTACACCGTCAAGCTCAACCTCAACCTCAGGTGTCAGCTCAGAACCCGTGTAGGTCTGCTTTGCTACCGTCACCTTGGCGTTCGAGAGGTCGATGGGCTCCTCGGGGTCCTCTTCCGGCGTTTCGCCATCGGCGGCCTCAAGTGTTGCCTCGTTGCCATCATCGTCATTGACAACTTCGGGAACCGTCTCCACGACGGGCTCTGCGTCATCCGTGGTAGGCTCGCCCTCGGTCACGACGGAATCCTGCTCACCTTCGACAACTACGTCGTCATCAACGACGGCAGGGTCGTCCTGTGAGGTCGTCACATCATCCTGCGAATCGACCGAGTCATCTTCGGTCGCGTCCGCCTCAGCCTCGCTGTCGTCATCGATCACGATGGCAACGGCCTCGTCTTCATCTGCAGATGCTTGCGCCTCCTCTGCAAACGACAACGAGGGGGCCATCGAGAACGCCAGAAGCAAGGCAAGAAGCATCCTCGAAAGTACTTTTCCCGATGCGACGTGGGTTGTTTCAGTGCTTGTGTGTTTCATGCTGCCATCTCCCGTGTTGGGGCCCGTCAAGGAGTGTGCCGCTTTTGCGACGTAACCAATGATTTTACCGCTTTTGTCCCAGCGCTTCTTTTATGACAGGTTCTTGTTAAACCTGAATGGCGTGAACGGACTCCTCAGCTAGGCCCCAGAGCAGGCCGTAAAGCTCGTTTCCCAGTAACCAGCCATCGTGTGTTGGGACGAAGCGATCATCTTGGCGGGCAATCAAGCCACGCTTCTCGCAGGTCGCAAGGGCTTCGTTGACTCGCGTGGTACCGATACTGCGATACGCACGCTCGAGCAATCCTGAACCAATGCCACGAGAAAGACGCATGCCAAGCATGAGGTCCTCTGCAGTGGCCTGTGATTCGTTCAGAAACTCAACCTCCGCATGGAGGGCGGATAGCCGGACATCGGCAGCCATTTCGTTTGGCCCGCTTGTCACGGTAAGCCTGAGGCGCGTTGTGTCGTTTTCTGGGGCTGGCAGGGCCGTCCAAGATGACCTCAGGGCCTCATATGCCTCTCGAGTCAAAAGCGACGAGGCGCCCGTCCCCAACCCGAGGTAGGGTCTTCCCGTCCAATACGCCTGATTGTGAAGGCACGACTTGCCCGACCTGGCATAGCTTGCCACCTCGTAGCGCTCCATGCCCGCGCGACAAAGCGCCTCCTCGGCTTGCTCCATGCGCTCCGCCTGCACAGATGGGTCATTCCATGCTGGCTCATCGTCATCGAGCGCTTGCTCCAGCGGTGTGCCCTCCTCAATCTGCAGGGGATACACACTCACATGACCCACGCCCAAATCAAGCGCCTTCTCAAGCGTCGTCTTCCAACTGATAGCTGTCTGAGCAGGCGTGGCACACATAAGATCTAGCGAGACATCAAGTCCGCTTGCGACGGCTGCTCGCACGCGCTCACATGCCGTACGAGCATCATGAAGACGCCCAAGCGCCTTGAGCTCCTCATCATTCAGGCTTTGCACGCCAATTGAGAGACGCGTTGTCCCCGCATGGACCAGCGCAGCAATGACCTCGTCGCTCAACGAGTCTGGATTGGCCTCGACGGTAAGCTCAGCAAGCGACGTCGTAACAGCCCGTACCTTGTTGATGAGCGTTCCCAAGAGCTGGGGGCCGAGCAGCGTAGGCGTTCCACCGCCGACGTAGGCCGTACGGCAGTCGGTAAGCAACCCGAGTTCGCGAGCTTCATCCAGCTGTACGCAGAGGGTGTCCACGTATCGACCGAGCACCGCGTCATCGCGCCGCGTGGCCCATGAGGTGAAGTCGCAATACGAGCACTTGCGCGCACAGAAGGGAACATGCAGGTAGAGCGCCTGTACGCTTGTGGAATGGAGTCGTTCATACCAACTCGTTACCACGCGCTCGTTGCCCCTGTTCACAGGAGTCCCTGCTTGAGGCGAACGATACGCTCGACGGACTCGTCAATGCGGTCTTCGCTCAGACGGCCCTCGCGTACGGCAGCAGCGATCCCATCGAAAGTCGCACGCCAGTCTGCCAACCCAAGAAGCAGGTCACAACCTGCCTCCAGGGCCTTCACACCAATGTCGTACGGTGCATACAGTTCGTTGACGGCCGCCATGCCCAGGGAGTCCGTGATGACCACGCCATCAAATCCCAGCTGGTTACGGAGCAGCTCCCCCACCACGACCGGGCTCATCGACGCCGGCCTCTCTGCGTCAATGGCCGTACAGGTCATATGACCCACCATCACGATGGGGGCACCAGCCTCAAGGGCGGCGATAAACGGAACAAGCTCCCACGAGAGCATCTCGTCAATCGTCCGATCAGAATAGATGCTCTGGATATGGGAGTCTCCTCGGGCGCCACCGATGCCAGGAAAGTGTTTGGGCGTGCAGAGCACCTGGGAGGAGGCAAATCCCCTCACCTGCGCGGCGACCATATCGGCCACCTCGTACGCATCGCCACCAAATGAGCGCCAGTAGATGAAGTTGCTCTGGTCGGAGGTAACGTCTGCAACCGGAGCAAAATCCATGTTGATGCCCAGATCCAGAAGGTACGCACCGACGCGCTGTGCCTCGGACTCCGCAAAGCCCACGTCACCCGTCTGCCCAACCGCACGCATGTTGCCAGGATCCGTGACACCAAAAGCGGCCTTGTCAGCAACGCGCACGACCGTGCCGCCCTCCTCGTCAACACCGATGAGCATGGGCAGACCACACGCCTCCATCGTGCATTCCTGAAGGCCGGCAGTGAGCGTTCGCACCTGATCGGGGTTCACAAAATTGGCGTCTTTCAGAATGGTACCGCCGATAGGTCGCTCGCGCAGCGCGTTGCGGAGGTCGTCGCCGACCTCGAGCACCGTCCCGTAACCCTGAACGACCTCAGGCTTTACCACGATAAGCTGCGAAATCTTCTGTTCAAGCGTCAATGACTTGACCACGGCAGAGAGCGCCAATCGCTCGGACGCGTCTTCCACCGTGTCCCGAATGCCGTCGAGAGACTCCGATCCAAACGCAGAGAAGATGGGAGAGAGATTGAGCGTCTCTGCCAGGCGTGAGCCAAACAGAGGTCCCAGCATCGCGACCACATCGCGACGCGTCAGGCAGTAAGGATTGCATCCCACAGTCATTGTTGCACCACCTCGTCCATGGCGTCTGCCATAAGCTCGTCGGCGAGCTCAAGGTATTCTGCGACAGTCTTGCAGTGCATGGCGCGATCCCTGATGGATGCCGCGTTCGGCATGCCTTTGAAGTACCAGGCCGCAAGGCTTCGCGCCCGCGCCAAATGCGCATGCGTCGCATCAAGGAGACGTACGTGGCAAGCAAAGGCGGCGAGCCTCTGACGTCGGTCATGAACAGGCATCGCTTCGCCAGAAAGCAGATGGAGCGCGTCGGCAAAGCACCACGGGTTCCCATACGTTCCGCGTGCAACCATGACGGCCGTGGCACCGGTCTCTTCCATCATGCCCACAGCCTCGTTTGCCCCGCGCACATCGCCAGAACCAATCACAGGAATGTCAACGGCTTCCACAACACGCTTGACGCAGCCCCAATCAGCCTCCCCACGATAGAGTTGGCTTGCCGTGCGGCCATGCACCGTCACGGCTGAAGCACCTGCCACCTCCATTGCATGGGCAAACGAAGGAGCAACCTCGGGCTCCCCCGTGCGCCGTCCCGCTCGGATTTTCACGGTCACGGGGACGTCGGATCGCACCTCTGACAACCCATCAAGACAGGCACGCACGATTGCCGCCGCATGATCGGGGGCGTCGAGTAGCGCTGACCCCTCCCCCTTTCGGGTCACCTTGGGTACCGGGCAGGCCATGTTGATGTCAATAAGCGCGAGCTTGTCGCCCAAGCGAGACGCCACCGCTGCCGATGCCTCCCTGAACTGTTCAGGCTTTGACCCAAAGAGTTGCACGGCAATATCGGGCTCGATGTCCTGAGGATAGACCAGGTCCCACGTCTTGTCCCCACCGTAGTGCAAGCCAGCAACTGAAACCATCTCGGTGTATGCAAGCGCGGCGCCACCAGCGCGCGCCATGATCCGATAGGCGGCATCAGACACCCCAGCCATCGGAGCCATAAGGAAGGGGTTGGCGGCCAGGCGAGCGGCCAAGGTGCCCTGACGGGGAAACGCCGCGAGTTCACTCGCAATGCCTGCCGTCTGAGCACTCTGTGACACAATCGTCGCCGGATCAGCTACTGAATCGTACGCGACATCTGGCTTGCGCTCGCGATGACCCCAGTGTCCGCCCGTCACTCGTCACCGACCTTGAGAACCGCAAGGAAGGCTTCCTGAGGCACATCCACCGTACCGATGGACTTCATGCGCTTCTTGCCTTCCTTCTGCTTCTCGAGCAGCTTGCGCTTACGGGTGATGTCGCCACCATAGCACTTGGCAAGAACGTCCTTGCGCACCGCCTTGACGGTCGAGCGGCTGATGATCTTGTTACCGATGGCGCCCTGGATGGGCACCTCAAACTGCTGGCGTGGGATGATCTCCTTTAGCTTGTCGCACAGACCACGGGCCAAGGTGTACGCCTTGTCCTTGTGCACGATGAAGCTCAGGGCGTCGACCTCCTCGCCCGCAAGCAGAATGTCAAGTTTCACGAGGTCGGAAGGACGATAGTCCGCAAACTCGTAGTCAAGCGAGGCATAGCCCTTGGTGCGGCTCTTCAGCTGATCGAAAAAGTCCAAGATGAGCTCGGCCAGCGGGACATAGAACGTGATCTCGACGGAGTTCTCCGAGAGGTAGACGATGTTGTCCTGAATGCCTCGGTGCTCGATGACCAGCTGAATAACGGCTCCCATATACTCGGGCGGCACGATGACGCTGGCCTTCAGGTACGGCTCTTCGATGCGGTCGATCTTTTCGGGGCGCGGGAGGTCTTGTGGGCTCTTGACGTCGAGCATCTCTCCCGACGTGGTGTAGACGTGATAGTCCACCGAGGGTGATGTGCCAATGAGGTCGAGGTCAAACTCGCGCTCGAGGCGCTCCTTGACAACCTCCATGTGGAGGAGGCCCAAGAAGCCGACGCGGAACCCGAAGCCGAGGGCCACCGAGGTTTCTGGCTGCCACGTAAGCGAAGGGTCGTTCACGCGGAGCTTCTCGAGAGCGTCGCGCAGGTTCTCGTACTCCTTGTTGTCTATGGGGAAAAGGCCCGTAAAGACCATGGGCTTGGCCTCGCGGTACCCCGGAAGAGGCTCAGCAGTACGGTTTGCGTCGTAGGTGAGGGTGTCGCCCACGTGAACGGCAGCCGGGTCCTTGAGACCCGTTACCACATAACCAACCTCGCCCACACCGAGCTCAGGCAGCGACGTCTCAAGCGGACGCTTGACACCCACATCATCCACCAAGAAAGACGAGTCGGCCTGCATCATGTAGAGCATGTCACCAGCGCGGATGTGACCGTCAAAGACACGGACCGTTGCCACCACGCCACGATAGGCGTCGAAGTACGAGTCAAGGATGAGCGCCTTGAGCGGTGCGCCGGCATCGCCTGACGGCGGGCTGACCAGAAAGACGATGCTCTCGAGCAGCTCGTGAATGCCCTCGCCTGTCTTGCCGGAGACGCATACCGCGTCCTCTGCCGGGATGGCCAGCGTCTCCTCGATCTCCTCGCGCACACGCTCGGGCTCTGCGCTGGGAAGGTCAATCTTGTTGATGGCCGGGACGATATCCAGGTTGGCGTTCATCGCCAGGAGTGCGTTCGAAACGGTCTGGGCCTCTACGCCCTGCGTGGCGTCAACCACCAACACGGCACCTTCGCAGGCGGCAAGGCTTCGCGAGACCTCATAGGTGAAGTCCACGTGCCCCGGGGTATCAATGAGGTTGAACTGGTATGTTTCCCCATCGTCCGCGTCATAGGTGACCCTGACCGCGTTGCTCTTGATGGTGATACCACGCTCGCGCTCGATATCCATGGTGTCCAAGAGCTGCGACTCCATGTCGCGCTCCTCCACCGTGTGCGTGAGCTCCAAGATGCGGTCCGAGATAGTCGACTTGCCGTGGTCGATGTGCGCAACGATCGAAAAGTTGCGGATATGTGAGGTCTTTGTCGTATCCATGGGTGACATCATAGCGCATGCAAAGGGGACCCAGGCAGCACCCCGAGTCCCCTTTGCGTTTTTTGTTGAACGAAGAAGCTACTTGATGGTGTTGACGAGCTTCTGGACGCCACTCTTGCGCTTGGCGGCCTGGTTCTTGTGGATGATGCCCTTGGATGCAGCCACGTCGAGCTTGCGGCATGCCTTGTTGGCAGCAGCCTGAGCGGCGTCAGCGTCGCCGGCCTCAACGGCCGCGCGGACCTTCTTGACGTACGTCTTCAGCTCGGAACGGACCGCCTTGTTGCGCTGGCGGGCCTTCTCGGCGGTAATGATGCGCTTCTTCTGAGACTTGATGTTAGCCACGTGCTTCCCTTTCGGTCATGTATTCTGAGGCCTCTAACGCTGAGACACGGCGAGGTCAACCTGCGTAGTATAGCAGAGCACCCACACATCTGTCACAGCACAAGGGGTCTGTAATGTGAATAGATGATGGACATTGCTGCACGTTTTCCCTCTTAATTAGGCACAAGTCTCAATAACGAGCCTCGTGAAGGTTGCGTCAGCATCCGAACCGCTCTTGAGGGCGCGCTCACAGCGAGCGCACGACACGAGTGCGCGCTCAAGTGCCCCTTCCGGGAACCGACGCGCCCAGGCAGCGTGATTCTTGACCTGCCATGCCTGCTTGCCCAGCTCCGTTGCAAGCGACCCCGTCTGGCCTCGGGCCGCCAATGAGCGGGCACACACAAGCTCGCGCAAACGGCCGGCAAGCAAGGAACAAAGCGCCACCTGTGAAGGGTTTTGCATCAGCCGATACAGCGTCAGGGCCTTTGCCGCATCGCGAGCGCACACCGCATCGAGGAAGTCCCACGGCTTGACCTCGGCGGTTCTGGTGATGTGTTGCTCGACATCCGCTACCGTGATGACACCAGCATCTCGACAGTACTGGCAAAGCACCTTGAGCTGCGCATCAATCATCGTGGTTGACTCGCCCACACGACTGACCAGTTCCGTCGCGGCGGCTTGATCCATACGTATGCCCTGCGATTGCGCCATCTTCACCACCAGGGGCGGCAGTTCCCAGCGCTTTTTGGGTGTGCAGTCAACGATGGCTTGCTTACCGACCTTTGCCACGGCTTTATACAAGCGTGTGTTCTTAGGCAGGCCTTCCGCCACCAGGCACAGCACGCAGGCTGGATTTGGGTCAGCAAGGTAGGTGATGATGGCTTCGGACACGGGTTTTGGGAGCTTTTCGGCACGCTCGATCATCACCAGCCTGAAAACGTCTCCCATGGGGAGCGTGTTCAGCGAGGAAATGATGTCCATGGGTTCAAGGTCAGAGGACGACACGCGCTGATCAAGGTTGAACGCGGCAAAGCCCTCGTCCAGACGAGCCTTGAGGCGTGTCATGGAGCGCGCCCGTTTAAGGTCATCGGCACCGACGATCAGATACGCCGGAAGTAGTCCGCTTGTTGTCTGTGGCATGTCGCTCCTTTCGCCTCTGGTGAACCGTCACGAAAGCGAGTATCCCCTTCGCCTCCCACCATTGTCAAATGTCATGTTGGGGACAGTCCCCAATGTGACAACTGTCATGTTGGGGACTGTCCCCGATGTGACAGGAGGGGGCCATGCCTACTGGGGCGGATCTCGATGTCTCCCAGGTCTTTGGTGCATAGAAACTGCGCGCCAACTGACTCGAGAACATCGATGCACTCCTGTCGCGGATGCCCATAGACATTGCCAGCGCCCGCACTTGCCACCGCCACTTCAGGCGACAACACCTCGGCATCTTCCTGTGAAAGAGACACCTCGGATCCATGGTGGCCCACCTTGAGGAAATCCACATCGCTTACGTCACCCGCCTGAATCACCGAGCCGGTCTCCTCGGCCTCACCATCACCGGTCAAGAGTCCACAAAGGTGCTTGGCACCCCTCTGATATTCAACGACCAATTCAAGAGAATCGGGGTTCTCAAGACCAGTCACCCGCATCCGTGGCCAAACCACGCGCAGCTCAAAGCCGCCAACGCGCAGCAGGTCACCATAACCAATCTCTTCGCACGGCGCTCCCGTCAGCTGCATCACGGCCTGCCCCAGCTCGTCAGGAACATGCTCGGACACACCGGTGGCAACAAGCACTCGCTCGCAACCCGTGATGCCCACGAGGTCGCCCACCCCGCCGTAGTGGTCGTCGTGCAAGTGCGTGAGCACAATGGCGTCCACATGCAACACATGCTCACGCGCAAGGGCCTGTGCGAGCACTCCGGGAGGCCCCGTGTCAACCAGTATTGCTGCGCGTCCATCCTGCACGAGAATGGCATCGCCTTGCCCAACATCAAGTACGCAGACTCGTGCTGGCGCCAAATAGCGCCACTTGATCACGGCGGCACAAAACACGAAGGCCACGACTCCGGCAGACATCACCAGAACCCGACGGGAGGGTACGGGCCAAAGCACGAGAATCGCCACACAGCACAGCATGACCAACAAACCTATGGTCAGCCCATCGGCACTGACCGCAACCGCGGCCATCGGGAGCCGCGACAACAAGCGCAAAACATGAAGCACCAGGGCAAGAAGCATGTCAGCAACCCACAGCGGAATGCGGGCAAGGATGGGCAACGGCGACAGAACTGCCGCCATCAGCCCACACCATAGGACTCCGGTAAAGGGAAGGCCCACAACAAGCATCGCAATCGGGCCAATCAGAGAAATCTTCCCAAAAACGGAACCCACCAAAGGGAGCGTCACGGCTTGGGCAACCAGGCATGCCGCAAGCGAATCCACTCCGTTCCGTCGTGCCTTCATGAGCTTGATGCGAAACTCTGCAGAAACCGTCCTTGGTAGCCACGGGCGAGGAACCAGCAAGTCCACTGCATAGGCAACATATCGGGAGAACAGCGCAAGGCCAATCACGCACACGACCGAGAGCACATATCCCAGCTGTCCAGAGACGCCAGGATCGATCAATGCCATCGTCAGTGCCACGAGCGAGATTGCCGAAAGGCCGTCAGAGCGCCGACCCACCAGCACGCTTCCCGCCGCGACCACGGTCATGAGCCATGCCCGCACCGCTGAGGGAGGCGATCCGCACGTCATCACGAAGAGGCCCGTCAAGAGGGCCAGGATCCCCAAGCGTGCCATGGGCCTTAGACGGGACCTCACCAACATATGAGACAGTAACGCGGAAACAATCGAAAGGTGGCTGCCCGACACAGCCACCAGATGCGCCACGCCGCATGCAGAGAAAAGTACGTCAAGCCCGCGCGCAGCCATCTGCCTGCGGTCACCCGTAATACATGACGCCAGAACCGCTCGCCCATCAGAGTTCGATGGACAGATGGTTTCTTCAATGTGTTCGCGCCACAATCTGATGACAGACAATGGACCTGCCGCCTGGTCATGCCACGTCACACGAACCAACATGACGGTGCCCCAGATACCCTGTCTGCGACTTGAGCGCCCCCAATCGTCATCGCCGCACACGCGAAATCGGCCGACGCCTTGCGCAAGCTCCCCATACTTCAGCTCGGCTTTCGTGTTCAGCCACACATCGCCAGACGCTACGCCTCGTTTTCGTGCGTGAGCCCGGCAGCGATACCCATAGTCCGTTGCCGTCGCGTCCGAAGTCACCTCAAAGGTCCAGCTGCTGACCGACGAGGCCCGCATCGCAGCCGTAAAGCGAGAGCACACCAGAACCGTGACGGCTGCGACGACCAGCGCGGATACGCCGGCCATGACACAGCAGGCGAAGGTTCCAAACCATGGCACCTCGCACTCGGCCGTACGCTGGCGCCACCACGTCACACAGCACGACAGGCACGCACCGACAGCCACCCCCCAATAGCCAAGCGTCACACTCCCCCGCCCGAGGATCTGCCGCTCGATCAAGATGGTTATCACGAGCGCGTACAATGCCGGCGGAATCGAGGGGCGTTCGGGAAACCGACGCTCAGACGCCAATGTAGTCTCGCATGCGTTCGAACCGCTTCTCGCCAATACCTGAAACGCGCATGATGTCCTCTGGAGAGAGGAACGGCCCTCCGCGCTCGCGCTCCTCAATGATGGCTGCTGCCGTCACCTCACCAACACCGGGCAGGCTCTGGAGCTCCTCAGCCGTAGCTGTGTTGATGTTGATGAGCTCTGATGATGGCGACGGCGATGCGCCCGCCATCCCGGGAATCTTCTCGCTGACGCTCTCGCCCTCATGGGGGACGTATATCTTTTGGCCATCCGTCAATGGCGCAGCCAGGTTGATGGTTGTCGTGTCAGCGTCCTCGGTGAGACCTCCTGCACGCGCAACCGCCTGTCCCACACGCGGAATGACTCCCCGAATCACATACACGCCTGGATTCTCGACAGCCCCGTCGACGTGCACGTACAGCGCGACCTCCTGAGGCCCCTGATCCTCGCCATCCGGGTTTGCCGAATCCACGTCCGCTCCGGCTGGTTCGCTGGCCTCCGGCTGCAAAACCCCTTGCCCACCAGCTCGAGCTATCCCAAAGCCGTCTTGCAAAGCAATGGCTGCCAGGACACCCGCCCCAGCAAGTACGAGCGTCACCACGACGCATCCAACCACGGCTGCCTCGCGACCCCTGAAGCCCAGTCGCCTTGCAAGCCCGTTACTCCGTGCCCCGATTCGTGCCATGAAAAACACCTCCCACCCCATCGTGGGGCGAGAGGTGCTTGACCGCGTCCAGAATCTCAGAAAGTGCTGCAGCTATCTGGCACAGTACTGCAGCAGTTCTGCAAAACCAAAACTACTCGGTATCAAAAACGTCGTTTGCGCTGCTCAGGGCAGGTCCCAGCTCTCGATGGTGTCGGCGCCACCGTTTGGGCGCACGGTACGAGGGGCACTGGTCGTAGTCGAGATACTCCACCTGTTCGACAAGGTCGCCAATCATCGCGTCATGGTCGAAGGAATCCCAAGCGGCATGCACCGCCTCAAGTCGCGCGTGCGTCTCGGGACGACGCGGCATGAAGAGGGTGCAGCAGTCATCGGCCTGCTGACTCGAGAGCTCATAGGTCCCAATCTGCTCGGCCCGGCGCATGATCTCCTGTTTGTCGGATCCGATGAGCGGACGCAGCACCGGAAGAGACACGACCTCGTTCACCGCGGCGATGTTATCGAGCGTCTGTGAGGCAACCTGTCCCAGTGACTCCCCGGTGACCAGCGCCTTTGCACCTTCGATGCGGGCAATGCGCTCCGACACGGCAAACATGACGCGACGATACGTGATGATGCGCAGCGACTGCGGAACGGCGAGGGAGATCTCACGCTGGCGATCGCCAAAGGGGACCACATACAGACGCCCAATGACACCTGAAGGAGCTAGCGCCTCACAGATGTCACGGCAGAGCCACTCAGAGGTGTCGGAAGTTTGCGGACGGCCAGAGAAGTGCACTGGCACGCAGGTAGCCCCGCGACGCCCGACCATCCAGGTGGCGACCGGCGAGTCAAAGCCGCTGGAAAGCAGGGTTACCACTTTACCGGCCGTACCCACGGGAAGGCCTCCAACACCAATGCGTGACGAGGCGTACACATAGACGCTTCCCTGCACGACCATGACGTAGACGATAACGTCCGGCGCGTGCATCTCGACCTTCTTATCGGGGAAGGCTTCGCAAAGCACCTCTCCGACCAGCCGATTGATCTCGAGCGTGTGAAGCTCGTAGGCTGTGGCCGAACGGCGTGCATGCACCTTGAACGAGTAGAAATCGCCCGCTTCGCGCAGCGCCCGAACCGCGGCAGAGCTGTATTCCACATGATCGAGGCCACAGAGGTACGCTAACGAAACGCGCGCCACGCCCGGTACCTGAGAGATTGCCTCGGCCATCTCGTCGCTCACGTGGCCATTTGCCGCCGTGACCAGGATATGGCCAGAGACACGCTTTACCTCTCCCAGCTCAAAGGAGCGCAGCGCGCGATGCAGGTTGGTTACCAGCTGGTTCTCAAAGGTCGAACGATTCTTTCCCTTGAGCCCGATCTCGTGATAGTGAACTAGGCAGACCCTGTTAGGCATGATTACAGGTTCTGCAGAACCTCGGCGTTGGAGCCCTTGATCTGGTCGTCAAAGGCGTCACGCACGAAGCTCAGGGTGCCGTCGTGAATCTCGTTCATGGCGATGGTGACGGGGTCCTCGCCAGAGGCAACGGTCGTGATGTCGTCAAAGTCCTGAATGGCTGTCACGCGCAGGTGCTGGCCACGAACCATATTGTTGATGTCGCACGCACGCTTAGAAGCAATGCTGCACAGCAGAAACGGATTGTTTTCAGTCCTCTCGAGGAGGGTGTCAATCTCAGGCCTGGTTACGGACATGCTTCAGTTCCTTTCGTCCGTCTCATAGCTATCAATGAGGGCTACCAGCTCACTACAGGCGCGCTTGCGGTCATCGTTCACGACGATCTCGTCGTATTGCGGCGCAAGCTCAAGCTCGGCGATAGCCCGCTT
The DNA here is from genome assembly GCA_030533135.1 of Coriobacteriales bacterium. Classification (GTDB taxonomy): domain Bacteria; phylum Actinomycetota; class Coriobacteriia; order Coriobacteriales; family Atopobiaceae; genus UBA1367. Next base: position 6,744 of record JAUNJR010000014.1, on the reverse strand, counting down.
TAAACGCTTCTGAATCTGCTCTTCGGTCTCGGTGCCACGGTGGCGCAGACGCGCCTCGAGGTCTTCGATCGAAGGGGGCATGATGAAGATGAGCACCGCATCGGGAAATGCCTTGCGTACATTGAAGCCACCCTGGACGTCAATCTCAAGAATGACCGATCGTCCAGCCTTGAGATGGGGGTTGACCTCGCTCCACAACGTACCGTAGCGGTTGCCATAATTTCCTGCATGCTCGAGGAAGGCACCTTCGGCCACCCATGCGGAAAACGTGTCTTCCGTCACGAAATAGTACGAGACATTAGGGGTCTCGCCTTCCCGGGGTTTTCTCGTCGTAGCCGAAACCGTCAGGCCCAAGTCAGGACGCCGTTTACGCAGAAGCGAAACGAGCGTGCCTTTCCCTGCACCTGACGGTCCCGAGATTACGAAGAGTCGCGGTATCCGAGACACTACTTGGAAAGCGCCTCGAGAAGCTGCTCGCGCTGGCGAGCGCCGAGGCCCTTGACGCGACGGGTAGCAGAAATGCCCAGCTCATCCATGATCTTGGCAGCCTTGGCCTTGCCGTAGCCCGGCAGGGACTCGATGAGGGCGGAAACCTTCATACGGGAAGCGATGGGATCCTCAGAGTCGAGAACCTCCTCAAGGGTGACCTCACCCTTCTTGATCTTCTCGCGAAGCTCGGCGCGCTCGTGACGGGCTGCAGCGGCCTTCTCGAGGGCGGCCTTGCGCTGCTCGTCGGTAAGCTGAGGTAGTGCCATTGTTCCTCCAAACATAGTTCTATACGAATCAACCGCACGTGTAGGTGTGATTATGCGGGTTAGTTTACGTGCAGAAAGATAGTTTGCCCATATAGGCAGCATTTTGCAAGGGTTTATGGTGTCTCATTTGACCTACGCCCACTCTAAGCACACATTTACCATGTAAACGATGCTGCCTAGCTGGTCTTTTAATACAAATTTTGATGTTTTGGCTGAAATGAGACGATTTTTGCGCATTGAGTCGCCCCCTTGGATACCCAAAGGGAGCGACTCAAAACAAACGAGTGGTTGCGGTTCTTATGCGACCAGCTCCGCCACGATGGCTTCGAAGGCAGCAGCCGGGTCAGGCGCCGCCGTGATGGGGCGACCAATGACCAACTTGGACGCGCCGGCTGCAATCGCGGCAGCAGGAGTTGCGATGCGCTTCTGGTCGCCCACGTCAGCGCCGGCAGGACGAACGCCAGGAGTAACAATGAGAGCATCCGGCCCAAGCAAGGCACGCATCTCTGCAGCCTCCTGCGGAGAGCAAACAATGCCGTCAGAGCCTGCGTCGACCGACAGCTTTGCCAGACGAGCAACTTCCTCGGCGATGGGAGAGGTCACGCCGATGGAAGCAAGTGCCTCGGCGTCCATGCTCGTCAGAACGGAGATGGCAACAAGGCGGGTGCGCTCTCCCCCACGCTCTGCCGCAGCCTCCTCTACGCCGGCGCGACCTTCGGAAATCATGGCGGCACCACCGAGACCATGGATGGACAGGATATCAGCGCCAGTCAGGGAGGCCGAGAACGCGGCACCGTGAATCTGGAACGGAATGTCGTGCAGCTTCAGATCAAGGAAGACGCGGAGGCCGCGTGCACGCATGTCATCGACGATGGAAGGCCCATAGCGATAAAACAGGGTCATACCAACCTTCACCCATACGGCCTTACCAGACAGCTTGTCAGCAAGGTCAAGGGCGGTCTCGCGGTCGCAGTCAAGGGCGATGATGATGGCGTCACGCGCCTGTGCCTCAGTTAGCATTCGAATGCTCCAATCAGCTCGTTGATGTCAGAAACTCCCTGATCCTGTGCCCACTGCTCAAGCTCTTTGAGAATACGCGGAGCACAGGCGGGGTCGTACAGGTTAACCGTACCAAGAGAGACTGCCGTCGCACCGGCAAGGATCATCTCGGCCGCGTCGGCGCCACTTGCCACGCCGCCGATGCCGCAAAGCGGAATCTTGACGGCCTGCGCGCACTCCCACACCATGCGCACGGCGATGGCGTGAATGGCGGGGCCCGAGACACCCGCCGTGGGGCGGCACACGCGGCTTCTGCGCGTGTTGATGTCGATGGCCATACCCGGAATGGTATTGATGAGGCTCAGGGCGTCGGCGCCTGCCGCCTCGAGAGCGCGGCCAATCTCAGCCACGTCGTGCGGTGCCATCTTCACGATGACGGGGCGCTGGGTCAGCGGACGCACGACCGACATGACCTCGGCCGCCGCCTGGGGCGTAGCACCCATGGCGGCGCCTCCCGCCGCGATATTGGGGCATGAGATGTTCACCTCAAAGCCCGACGCGAAGGGAGCGAGCTCCTCGTAGAGCTCCGTTGCGCGGCGATACTCGTCAAGCGAGTGTCCCGCGATCTGGCAGATGACCTGGCAGCCCTTCTCGCGAAGGCCCGTCAGATAGGATCCATAACGCTCGACAAACCCATGGACGCCCGGGTTCTGCAGGCCCACGGAGTTCATCATCGCCGACGGGAGCTCCGTAAGGCGCGGCGCGGGGTTGCCGTTCCACGGCTCAGCCGCGACACCCTTGCACGTGATGGCGCCGAGCGTGGCGCCCACGTCGTAAAAGCCCTCGAACTGGATGCCGTTACCGTAGGTCCCCGACGCAGTGTTGAGGGGGTTTCTCATCTGGATGCCGCCCAGGTTGACGGCCATGCTCACCGTGCTCACCAGGCCACCTCCTCCGCGTCAAAGACGGGGCCGTCCTGGCAGCACAGGGCGTAGCCACCCGCCACCAGAGCCACGTTGCAGCAGCTGCAGGCCCCAAAGCCACAGCCCATCATGCGCTCCATGGAGGCCTGACAGGCAATCCCGTGCTCGCGGGCAAGCTTGGCGATGCCAGCCATCATGATGGTGGGGCCGCAGGTGTAGACCTGCGCGTAGGTGCGCTCGGCCAGAAGGGACGCCATGCCATCGGTGGTGAAGCCGTCCAAACCCAGCGTGCCGTCATCGGTGCAGACCACCACACGGCGCTCGCAGTCGCATACCTCGCCCGCACTCATGGAGCGCAGCTCGTCAATCTCTTGCATCAAATGTCGTTCCGCCGTGTGGTTGCCCACCACCACATCGAAGCCGACGCCCGCCTCGGCAAGCTGACGAGCTGCGGCAAAGACGGGCGGAAGCCCGATGCCACCCGCCACGAGGAGTGCGCGCCCCTCGGCCTTGGGAAGCCACCAGCCGCGCCCGCAGGGACCCACCAGCGTCGACGTGTCACCGGCGCGCATCTTCGCGAGGCGCTCGGTGCCCTCGCCCACCACGGCATACAAGAGCTCGACGGTCTCCGCCTTGGTGTCAGCATGCTTGAACGAAAGCGGAATGCGCAGGATGTGTGCATTATCACCGGGAACCCGCAGGTTCATAAACTGCCCGGGCTTGATCGTGCGGGCCACCTCGCTTGTGATCACGAGGCGCCAGATGCCTTGGGCAGCCGGCTCGTTGCGTATGACCGTAAAGTCATACTGCGTTACGGGACCAGTCTCCATCAGGCCTCCCTTCTTCATTGACCTATAAATGGTAACAAAGCTTATGACTCAGCCGTTTCAGGTAGCCAGCACGTGCCAAATGTCCATCTGCATGAGGTTACAACTGCTCCTGAGCGCTCATCACCCGCACCTTGCCCCGCAACCTGAGCAGCAAAACCACGCTCAGGGCTGCTGTGAGCACCGCGTTGACCACGCTGTTGAACCAAAGACCGGTCAGTCCCAAGGGGGAAAGCAGCCAAATGAGCGGCAGCGGAAAGGCGATTGCCGAGCAGACCGCAATGAGGGTCGCGCTGACGGAGTCACCGATGCTCACCAGGAACATCTGCGTCGCAAAGCAGAACCACCTGAGCAGCAAGCCAAGCGAGAAGATCCTCAGGGCAAAGACCGCCTCCGTCATGAAAGCCTCTTCAGCCTGCGGAAGGAAGAGCCTCACCACGAACCCTGGTGCGGCGTTAATCAAGATGACGAGGAAAACACTGAGGCAGGCAGCACTTCCGAAGCACAGGAGCTCAAGCTTCTTCACACGCTGGTAGTCGCGCGCTCCCCAGTTGTAGCCAACCGCAGGCTGAAGCGCGTCGAGGATGCCATACAGCAGCGGGATGATGAATCCCTCCGCGAACATCGCGCATCCGTAGATGGAAACGGCGTTTTCGCCGCCCATGGCGAGAAGCGCCGTGTTCATGACGATCGAGGTGATACGACCGGCGACGTTATCAAGGAACGTTGACAGCCCGCAGCGGAAAACCTCCCACGCTTCCGCCAGCGAGAAGTGGGGGCGCACGAACTTCAGTTGCAGCTCCCCACGAAAGAACGGCCATACCGCAATGCCAACCGAGAAGATGATTGCCAGGCTATAGGCAAGGGCAGCCGCGCCAATGTTCATGCCGAAGATGCCGAGGAAGATGAACTCCAGCACGGCGCCAAAGACGCCAAGGAAGGTATTGGCCACAAGGCTGCGCCTGATGCGCCCAGAGATGCGCAGGTAGTTATCAAAGGCGTAGGCGATGGTCGATATTGGCGCAAAGGCTGCGTAGACACGCAGGTACAACGTAGCTGACTGCGCAAGCTCCCCCGTGGCACCGAGGAGGCCAAAGATCGTCGGAGCAAGCAGCCAGAGCAAGAGCCCGAGGAACGTGCCGAGCGCAATATTTGCCAAGCATGAGCAGGTAAAGAGGCTGTTTGCGTCATCGTCGCGGTTCTCGCCCAGGGCAATGGAGATGGGCACGGCTGAGCCCACGCCAATGAGGTCGCCAAAGGCAAAGAGCACGATGACGAAGGGCATGGCAAGGTTGATGGCGGCAAAGGCCGTTTCGCCAATGAAGTTACCGACGAGAATGCCGTCCATCACGTCATAGAGCGACGAGACGAGCATGCCCACGGCACCCGGAAGCGCCGCGTGCACAAAGAGCCTCGCCACCGGCGTGGTGCCGAAGAGCTCTTTGGGATCTGTCGTTGATTCTGCCATGGACACCACTCTTCAGGGTTGCGTTACACGGTGACCCATCGTAGAAGAGCGCCCCGTAATGCGTCAAGACCCCGTAGTGTCACATTGGGGACTGTCCCCAATGTGACACTAATACAAAGGGGCCGCTGGTAACCATACCAGCGGCCCCAATACGCAACGAAGCGAATGCTGCCCTGTGGCAGATGCACTACCCTACTGAACCACGCAATCCTTGAGCGTGCGCTTGCCGGCCATCAGGACGTCGCAGGCAGCACCGGTGAGGTGCGCGCCCAAGAACGCCGAGTTCTTCGACTTGCCCTGGAAGTAGCTCTCGGTCACGTCAATCTCGAGCGTGGGGTCGATGAGCGTCAGGTCTGCCTGGGAGCCGGCCTCAAGCTTCACCGGGTTGCAGCGCAGCAGGCGGCGCGGGTTGATGGCCATGACCTCAACGAGGCGGCTCCAGCTCATCTTGCCGGGCAGGACCAGGTTGGTCAGCATCAGCGGCAGGGACGTCTCGAGGCCGATGGTGCCAAAGAAGGCAATCTCCCACTCGCAGTCCTTCTCATGCTTGGCATGCGGCGCGTGGTCGGTGACCACACAGTCAATGGAGCCATCGAGAATACCCTCGACCATGGCCTCCATGTCAGAGGCCTTGCGCAGCGGCGGGTTCATCTTCAGGTTGGTGTTGTAGGTGTCGGTGATGTCCTCGTCGTTGAGGAAGAGGTGATGCGGTGTCACCTCGCAGGTCACGGGCAGGCCATCGGCCTTGGCGGCCTTGACCATCTCGAGACCCTTGGCCGTCGAGATGTGGCAGATGTGCAGCGCGCAGCCAGTCGAGCGGCAAAGCTCGATGTCACGCCAGATCTCGAGCTCCTCGGCAAGCGGAGGCCAGCCGAACATGCCCAGGCGCGTCGCCGCACGACCAGAGTTGATCACGCCATTGCCGGAGAGGCTCTCGACCTCGCAGTGGGCGCAGACCACGCGGTCAAACTGGCTGACGTAGGCCATGCAGGTCTTCATCATGCCGGCGCTCTGCACGCCATGGCCGTCGTCGGAAAAGGCGCTCGCGCCCTCCATCACCATGTCACCAATCTCGGCGAGGGACTCGCCCTTCTCGTCGCGCGTCAGGGCGCCCATCGGGCGCACGTGCACCAAGCCGGCCTTGCGCGCGCGGTCGATCTGATAGCGAATCTCGGCGCCGTCATCGGTCACCGGATCGGTGTTAGGCATGGTCGCCACATCGGTGAAGCCGCCGTGTGCGGCTGCGCGCGAACCGGTGGCGATGGTCTCCTTGTACTCAAAGCCCGGGTCACGGAAGTGCACGTGCATGTCCACGAGGCCCGGTACGAGATACTTGCCGCTGCCGTCGATGATCTCGACACCGTCGGTGGCCTCGAGGTCCTTACCCACCTGCGCGATGAGCTTACCCTCGACCAGCACGTCGACAACCTCGTCAAGCCCAACCTGGGGGTCGACCACATGGGCACCCTTGATCAGATATGCCATTACTCTTCTCCTCCCAGCAGCAGGTACATCTCGGCCATGCGGGTCAGCACGCCCGCGTTGACCTGGTTCAGGATCCTCGAGCGGGCGCAGTCGGCGACCTCGGCGTCAATCTCCATGCCGCGGTTCATGGGGCCGGGATGGCAGATGATGGCGTTGTCCTTCATGCGGGCCTCGCGCTCGAGCGAGAGGCCGTAGAGACGGTTGTACTCGCGGCGAGACGGGATGGCTGCGCCCTCCATGCGCTCGAGCTGCACGCGGAGCATGTACACCACGTCCATGTCCTCGAT
>JAUNJR010000073.1 GCA_030533135.1 Coriobacteriales bacterium | reverse complement strand
GTGCGCACGATCTGGCGCTTGCGCCAGAGTGACGGCTGCCCGTGGGACAAGGTGCAGACCCATCGTTCCATTGCGCAGAACATGATCGAAGAAACGTACGAGGCCGTGGACGCCATCATGGCCGATGACGTGCCTCACCTGCGCGAAGAGCTGGGCGACATGCTTGAGCAGGTACTCCTGAACACGCAGATTGCGTCCGATGACGGCGAGTTCACGCTGGATGACGTCTGCCACGACCTGAACGAGAAGCTGATACGGCGTCATCCCCACGTGTTTGGTGACTTATCGGCAGAGTCTGCCGAGCTCGCCCTGGAGCGCTGGGACGAGGTCAAGAAGCAGGAACGTGCTGCGCGTGGCGCGGCGGGCGAGGAGGAACCGGGTCTGCTGGACTCCGTTCCGCTGTCGCTGCCGGCCCTGATGCAGTGCCAGAAGATCAGCAAGCGCGCTGCCAAGGCAGGCTTTGAGTGGGACACCATCGACAACATCTGGGAAAAGGTGGCCGAGGAGCGTGCGGAGTTTGAGCGCGAGGCTCGCGGGACCGAGGCGGCTACCGAGGAGTTTGGTGACATACTGTTTGCGTTGGTCAACGTCGCGCGGCGCGAGGGCGTTGACGCAGAGGAAGCGCTGGCGGCGTCTAACCGCAAGTTCCGTCGTCGCTGGTCAACCATGGAGCGGATGGCTCGCGAGCAGGGACGTGACCTTGAGTCCTTCTCGACGGAGGAGCTGAACGTGCTGTGGGATCAAATCAAGGCATCTGAGCATGCGGCCGCGGGGGCCGAGGCGGCAAAGGAGTGTGAGCATCATGGCTGAGCCGACGCGTCCAGTGAGAGAGACCCGCACGGCGCGCCGCGAGCGCGAAGCGCGGGAGGCTCGGCACACCAAGCGCTCGCTGAACTTGGGCGACCGTGGTGCCGCGTTTCTGGATGCGGCGCGCAGCCATCCTCGCGTGCTGCTGGCGTTGGCGCTGGTCGTGGCTATCGTGGTCATGCTGTATGGGCCTTCGCGCAACTATTACGTGGCCATGCGCGCAGGCCAGGACCTGCAGGCTCGACTTGAGGCGGTAACCGCGCAGAACAAGTTGCTGGACAGCGACGTGCATCGCCTGCAGTCCGAGGAGGGGGTCGAGGACGAGGCGCGCAAGCGTGGCCTTATCAAGGAGGACGAGACGAGCGTCATCGTAGAAGGACTGTCCGATGACGAGCTGAAGGCCCTTATTGGTGAGATTGAGCTTGAGGATACGCGCCCGTGGTACGTCAAGGTGCTTGACGTCGTGTTTTTCTATAGTGAGGACAGCTGGCAGTAGTCGGGTATTGAGGGCAGTGATGGCCGGCAGCCAATGAAAGAGCAGGTAAGGAGGCGTTATGCAGCGCGTTTCGTGCATTGACATCGGTACTGTGACCGCACGTCTGGCTGTCGCGGACGTTGAGGGCGGGCGCGTGCAGCGCCTGATCAAGCAGTCGACCATCGTGGACGTGGGCGAGGGGCTTACCGCGACGGGGCGAATCTGCGAGGCGGCTCAAACGCGGCTGCTGAACTGCGTGGACGGGTATCTTGCTGCAGCGCGCCAGGCAAAGGCGCCAGTTATGTGCTGCACGATGACGAGCGCCGCGCGTGATGCTTCCAACTCCGAGCAGGTTGTGTCGCAGCTGGCTGCGCGTGGTCTGACGGCGCAGGTCATTCCGGGTGAAGTCGAGGGCATGCTGACGTTTCTGGGCATCTCACAGGACTTCCCGGGAAAGCCGATTCTCATTGCGGACAATGGCGGCGGCTCGACGGAGTTGGCGCTTGGGCAGATGGTTGACGGCGTCATTGATCTGGCGCTGGTAAAGTCCGTTGACGTGGGCTGCCGAAGGATTACCGAGCGCTTCCTGTCGGAGCGTGAGGATGGCGTGCCCAGCGAGCAGGGGCTTGCCGCGGCGCATCGCTTTGCGCAGGAGCTCTTTGCGCCAGTGGCCGAGCGGATTCGGACGGCACGGATGGCGCCCGATCGGCTCCTTGTCTGCGGCGGGACGGTGACGACGCTCTTTGCGATCGAGGCGGAGCTGGATCCGTACGACTCTTCGCGAGTGCACCTGCACGATTTAACGTTAGAGCAGGTAGAGCAGTTGGAAGCCAGACTTGCAGCCATGACCGTTGACCAGCGTGCGCAGCTCAAGGGCATCCAGCCCAAGCGGGCGCGCGTCATCCTGGGCGGAACCGTGGCAATTGCGGAGCTCATGAAGGCAACGGGCTTTGATCGGTTGACCGTGAGCGAGAGCGATTTGCTGTTTGGTTTGGCTCTTACGGTCGCTGCGGCGGTTGCTGGCGATAAGAGTCCTGTGGGATGGGTGCCGTCGCTCACTTCTCTTGGCTGATTGCGCTAACCTTACTAATATATAAGGGTGCTTGCGGGCACACCTATGGGGGCGTGGCGGAATTGGCAGACGCAGGGGACTTAAAATCCTCCACCGAAAGGTATGCGGGTTCGAACCCCGCCGCCCCTACCAGACATTGATAGGCCACCGGAGACGGTGGCCTTTTCTGTTTGCTCGGATCTCGCGCGAACGTGTTGTAATTAAAAGTATTGATGTATTGATATAACACATTAAGACGATTTACTGCGGAAGAAGCACACGGGGAAAGAACGTTCGACCGTCGAGGCTTTGCTGTGGCGTATAGCGCATGATTAGACATGTATCCAATGACTTAACATGTATTAAATTGTATAAATAATTAATATAATAAGAATCAATAACTAAATAAAATAAGATGGGACAACCTAACAAGTAGATACGAATATGCTCAGTAGGGTAACAAAATCAGCAGGTAAATGCGCCATATTGAGCAAATAATCTACGCTTTACCCGTTTAGTGGCAAATCATCTTGATACCTGTCGCGGTTTTGTTGCACAACTTCGAATAGAATTCTCGCATATATCTATAAACTAGGTACGATTGGCTCGTTTTGCCTAAATAGAGTGATTAGGACATTGCGTCAGGAGGATATAGATGTACAGCATGGAGGATGGCGTTCCGCTGGAAGCAGGTTAGATGCTTCAGCTTTCGGCTGCTAGAAATCAAGCATTTACTACCGCTGAGCAAATGTTTGCAAATATCTCTCGAAAGTGTCGCGCTAATGTTGCACTACCTCATGTAACATCTCGTGTACATGGGTCAATATGTAACATGCCATAACTATCGAATACGACACAACTAGACCTAAGTCGGGAGGTCAGAGATGTACAGCAAGATAAATGGCGTACCGCTCGAAGCCGGGTAACTGCCGCAACTACCAAGAGATGTCATGCAGTGGCCAGCCTCGCCATTGCAGCGCTCGCAAAGAATCTCAGCGTCACGGTTGCGCGAATAGCCACCAAGAGGCTGTTGAAATAAACGAGGTACCCCAAAAACGTAGGTAAAACCCAAGTACAGGGGAGTAGAAATGGGTAGTACAAAGCTAAACAAAGCCCAAAAGCGGGCTGCCAGGGAGGCCTTCAACAGGTTCTTGAGCCTCCTGCTGGCCATGGCGATGATTCTGCAGACATCGCCCCTGGCCTATGCACAGGCAGCTGGCGACGTCGTCAACGACGACGCCGTAACGCTTGAGGCACAGGCAAATGAGGAGGCTCCCGCAGAGGAGCCAACCGCAGATCCCGAGGTCGTACCGACTGACGACCCCGAAATCGTGCCGGCTGATGACCCCGAGGATGTACCGGCTGACGACCCCGTGGTCGATCCAGTTGACGACCCCGAGGTAACGCCGACCGATGACCCCGTGGTCGATCCGGTCGACGAGCCCGCCGACGATCCGGTCGTTGTCGACGACACGACGACCGAGCCGGCCGAGGGCGAGGGCACCACGACCGAGCCGGCCGACCCGGCAGAGCCTGCCGAGCCCGAGGAGCAGGAGAAGGCCACCATCTCCGTCCACGTCGAGAACGCGACCGTCACCATCGGCGAGCAGAAGCTCACGAGCGACGGCACCGTCGAGGTTCCCGCCGGCGAGGAGCTCAGCTTCTCCGTGAAGGCCGCCGACGGCTACGAGCTCGGGGACGGCTCCGTCAAGGTGACCGTCGACGGCTCCGAGACCACCCTGTCCGGCAGCTACAAGCTCGCCGCCGACCAGGTGAAGGACGGCACCGCGATCAGCGTCGCCGCCAAGAAGACCGACACCAAGACCGTGTATAAGTACGAGGACGGCAACGTCCGCGTGACGGCCACGCTCGACAAGGGCTCCGCGATCCCCGACGACGCATGGCTCTCCGTGACGCCCGTCACCAAGGACAGCCCCGAGTACAACTACGACGCGTACATGGGCGCCCTGAACGACAGCGTCGAGGGCGAGGGCGTCTACGACGACCAGAACACGCTCCTGTACGACGTGGCGTTCCTCTACGTGGATGAGGACGGCAACACCGTCGAGCTGCAGCCCGAGGAGGGCTACGTGACGGTCGAGTTCGCCTTTAAGAGGCAGCAGCTGAGCGAGGACATCTCCGCCGGCTCCGCCGCCAACGTCGAGGTGACCCACCTGCCGCTGGCCGACTGGGCCAAGGCCGACACCACCGCCGAGTCCACCGCCATCTCCGCGGACGACGTGAGGGTCGAGGCCCTCGACGCCAGCGCCACCGGCACCGACGCCGTCGAGGTCCGCACCGACAGCTTCTCCGTCTACGCCTTCAGCTACACCGTGGACTTCACCTACGACGGCTACACCTACAGCATCGCCGGCGAGTCCGAGGTCCTGCTGAGCGCCCTGCTCGAGCGGCTGGGCATCGACGTGGACGTGGCCGACGTCGTCGCCGTCACCTTCTCCGACCCCGAGCTCGTCTCCGTCGAGCAGGTCGAGGGCGACTGGAAGCTGACGAGCCTCAAGGCGTTCGACACCGAGGAGACTCTCACCATCGAGCTCGCCAACGGCGACAAGTACGTCATCACCGTGACGGACGATCAGGAACCGATTACCCTGAATCCGTACATCTCGAGTCGAGTCATTCAGTATAGGGTGAGCCCGACCTCCCCGTGGATTGATTACACGCCTGGTACCGAGCTCGATAACGGCTGGGAACTCAAGGTTTCGGTCGACTACACCTTGCCCACAGGGACCCTTAGCAGCGATAACAGGGTCGTAACCTACGAGATACCTGTGACGGGCTTCGACGTCGAAGAGGTTCACGACTTTGAAATCAAGAATAGTGACAATGTGACAATTGGCCACATGGACATCGTGGACGGCTTGGTCACCCTCACGTTCACGTCGGATTTTGCTTCTACTGGACAAGCCATTACCGGCAGCTTCAGTTTCGTGGGCGTGGCCGACTTCACCTACGGGGAGGAGCCGTACCAAATCAACTTTGGTGGCGACGGCGGGACCGTTATCATCAGGCGCGAGTCAGTAGAGAAGAAAGACCTGAGCATAGCGAAGACTCACGGCACCATTACCGTGGAAGATGACGGTGATTACACTTGGAACTACACCGTCACCGTCTCGAGTACAGACGGAACCGGAGGACAGCCGGTTGACGTTTCAGATACGGTAACCCTTAGCAGTGCATCGTTCCCGTATACACACGGAACTCCCACGGTGACGCTCGTCAAAGCCGACGCATCGACTGAGGTAATAGCTTCAGATCGATATACATACGCGTCCTCAGGCACTGACTGGTCGATTACAGGTCTTCCTGCGCTTGCGGCTGGCGAACAGTACACCATTACGTACAGTGCTACTATCGATGCTCCTGCACCGCCGTACAGTGAGGACTACAACGGCATAACGCAAAATGTCAACAATACGGCTAGTGCAACATACGGAGCCACGCCCGTTAGTACAACCCATAAGATTCAGCTCAAACCTGAGAATGTTAAGAAGAACACCGCTAACAACAACGTTGCAAACACGAGCACTTGGGAAATCACTATCAACCCCAACTGCCATGACATCACTGGCTGGACCTTCACAGACACCATGTTCGGTGACATGTCCCTGTTTAGCGACGTAGTCATCACAAGTCAGAACGCCACATCCCACAAGGTGACGCTTAAGATTGCCGATCTAATTGCGGCAGATCCTGACGGTGACGGCAAAGTTACGTCGTTCTCCTACACATTCAACTCCGGTGGGGTATTCACAGCGAAAGACCTGAGGAATCCTTTCAAGATCAAGTACAGCACGTCTGGCACGGGCTATAACACGTCCTCATTTGCTCATGCGACGCTTAGCTATACGGATACACAATCTGGCGGCGTTGTTCCTGGCCCAGGAACGTGGAATAAGAAGGCTGTTCTCACGCCCCTTCTTGATACGAACAACAAGCGTATCAAGTTCACTTGGTACTCGTCTCAATATGGATTGACCGGGACGATTACAGAAGGCACTACGTCTTCCATTAGTGACGATCTTATCCAGCCTGTATATGAGCTCCCAAATGGGGAGGAAGTCGCTCCGCTGCACTACATGTATCTTGGACCGACCGGGCCTAACGGAGAGAAGGGAATACAATACGTATTCGAGGACAATCTGAAGCTCTCTACCGCTGATGGTGCACGTTATCGGTTCCATTCGGGCTCACCGACGAATTGTCAGTATTCCGCCAGTGGTGCCGATACTGGCTGGGTTGATACTACCGATGTTGAGCTGGAGCTTAAGGGATACATTCTTAACGAGGATGGCGTAACCTATACAGAGGTAACGGATGGACAGACGCCGATTACAAGGTGGACGCTGTTCATCAAAGCAAAGAATCACGATTTCAACCTTAATTCAATATTCCTGTCTAACGAAAGGTATTACGAGTCGTTCGTTGACTATAGTGGTTATGAGCCGTACGTTCGAGAGATTAACTCCATCGTCGAGAACGGCCTTAAGGTTGGCGACGATACAGGTTACGTGCAGACGGTAGCTCAGCAGTATGTCTCAAGCCAATATCTCGACAAGAAGATTACAGGCACAAAGTACATAGCAGCAACTGGTGGTTGGTACGTCAAGTATCAGGTGGACTTCCCCGTAGATTTGTATGAGACATATGGCGCCGATCTGGTGCTCAAGGACCAACGCTCATCAGCTCAGGGGGCGGGTTATGGTCAATTCATTGATGGACGTACTTCATCAAGCCCTGAGTACAACTACAGGCCATTGGCGTATACGTCAGTTTCAAAAACTAGCGGCAATTCGTACGGCCTGACCAGAAACACTCATTGGAAGTATGATAATCTGAATGATGAGACAGGCTACGTTGAGTTCAACGTGTATAACCTGCCAGCACAGGCAACAGATAACGAGAAGAACATCCGAATCATCTATTGGGTGAGATATGATACGGATCCCTTCTGGAATGATCCCTTGCACACAGAGAAGACGTATGACAACGAGATTACTGACAACCTAGACCTTGGACTGCACGGCAGCACAACGTACACCTATCAGAAGCAGAGCAACATCCTCGAAAAGACCGGCCACCAGATGGTGGATGAGGGTGGAAACCTGACTAACTACGTTGGGTTCTATGTGTACCTCAATCATCCTACTCCAGTGGATGTCGATCCTACGAGCGATACGCTTACCCTGACTGATACGTTTAGCGAAACTACCGCTACGTTTGAAGAAGATGCGCTCAAGGTCTACGACTACGATCCAGACAACGCTCCGACTTATGTGGGTAATGAGGTCACAGAGGGCTGGACGCACACATTTGACAGCGCAACCAATACCCTTACCATGACGCTGCCTGACGAGCGTGCGCTGGTGGTTGAGTATGTGTACAACCTGAACACCGTTCCCTCAACCGTGACATCGATTCAAAACAACGCACTTCTCAATGGCACTTATCCGCGGGTTATCAGCAAGGAATTCGACTACAACGACATTTCCGCTGAGGCCAACCAGAGAAAGATCGAGATCATCAAGGCCGAGGCAGGAAACTACAATGTCAAGCTCGATGGCGTTGAGTTCCTGTTCCAGAAGTACACTGCCAACGGTTGGGAAGACATTGGCACCTATACGACCGATGAGAACGGCGAGATCAATTTCGACATCATCGACATGAACCTCGAAGAGAACGTTCTCTATTGCATGACCGAGACAGCCCCGAAGGATGGATACCTTAACGGTGACGGCGAAAGCGAGCTGAAGTTCTACTTTGCCATCACTGCGGAGCATGCGACCACTGAGGATACCCTCGCGGTGCTGACTCAGGACGGCCATCACCCTGAAAACTTCATGCCAACCGAGGCGAACACGACGATCTACCCCTACAAGGGTGGACAGATGTACCTCGAGAACGTGAAGATTATTCCGGTTACAGCACAGATTCCGGTCAAGAAGGTCCTGAGTGGTCGCGAGTGGAAGAACGGCGATACGTTCACTTTCACGCTTACGCGCTCCACTACGAACGCTCCATTGCCGCCAACAGCCGGCAGGACGGTGACCATCACCAAGGATACCCCGAACTACACCGACAAGTTTGGTGTAATCACCTTTACTGAGCCTGGTACCTACGTGTACAAGGTCAAGGAAACCAAGGGCACCATCGCTGGTATCACTTACTCGACCGTGACCAAGCAAGTTACTATCAAGGTCGAGATGGGCGAGAATGGTCACCTTGTCATTACTTCTCCCTCAAGCGGCACAATAGCTACTCAGAGCTTCACCAACACTTACAAGGCAACTGGCTCCGCTACGTTCAGCGCCAAGAAGACCGGCGAGAACCTCGGTGATCGCACCTTCCAATTCGAGCTCCTGAACGAAAATGACGAGGTTATCCAGACCAGCGATCCGGTCAAGCAGGGCGAGACCTGGACGTTCACGCAGATTAATTACGACAAGAAGGTTGACCTTGGCGGACAGAACTACAAGACCTTCACGTACAAGATTCGCGAGAAGCTTCCCGAGGGCGTGACGGCCCAGAATCCGACCAAGGACGGCGTCACCTACGACACGCACGTGGAAACCGTGACAGTTGTGGTCACCGACGACACCAACGGCCACCTCGTTGTTACCTATAACGGTAATACGAGCTTTACCACGCCCGAGTTCGAGAACAGCTACAGCGCGACGGGAACCGCCCCGCTTGAGGCCAAGAAGGCAATTACTGGTGCTGACTGGCCCAGTGGCGCCAAGGCGACCTTCACGGTGACCGCCAACGATGGCGGACCGCTCCCCGAGACGACTTCAGTTGTGCTTACCGCTCCTGGTACCGCGAACTTCGGAAACATCACCTTCAGCCTGGCCGACGCAGGCAAGACTTACAAGTACACCATCGACGAGACTCCGGAAGGGTTTGGTCAGGGATGGACTCGTAGCACTAGCATTACCGCCACAGTCGTAGTTGGCGATGACGACGGCGACGGCACCCTCGAGTGCACCGTGAGCTACAGCCCGTCGCACAAGACCATCACCAACGCCTACACAGCCTCTGGCTCCGCGACCCTCAGTGCAATGAAGGCCGCCAGCACCACTCTGGGTGATAGGACCTTCCAGTTCGAGCTGCTCGACGCAAATGACAGGGTCATCGAGACCAGCGCCGCCGTCAAGCAGAACGAGACCGCGACCTTCACGACTATTACGTACGAGCTTGAGGACCTTGGCGGACAACCTTTCAAGACCTATACCTACAAGATTCGCGAGAAGCTGCCTGAGGGTGTCTCCGCCCAGAACCCGACCAAGGACGGCGTCACCTACGACACCCGTATCGTGACCACCGTTGTGAAGGTCACCAACAACGGCGCTGGTCAGCTTGTCGTCACCTACGACGGCAACGAGACCTTCACCACGCCGGTGTTCGAGAACGACTACGAGGCGAAGGGCTCCGCGACCCTCAACGCAAAGAAGGCCGCCAACACCAACCTCGCCGACCGCACCTTCCAGTTCGAGCTACTCGACGCCAATGACCAGGTCATCGAGACCAGCGCCGCCGTCAAGCAGGGCAAGACCGCGACGTTCACGACCATCAACTACACGCTGGCCGACCTCGGCGGCGAGACCTCCAAGGAGTTCACCTACAAGATCCGCGAGAAGCTGCCCGAGGGAGTCACCGCCGAGAACCCGACCAAGGACGGCGTGACCTACGACACCACCGTGAAGACGACGGTCGTCAAGGTCACCGACCTGGGCAACGGCAACCTCAAGGTGGAGTACGACGGCAACGAGTCCTTCTCCACGCCCGAGTTCAGCAACAGCTACGCGGCCG
>JAUNJR010000174.1 GCA_030533135.1 Coriobacteriales bacterium | reverse complement strand
TATGTGTCAACTGGCACCTGGGGGACTGTCCCCAATGTGACACCCCTCTGATTACCTGTATGCTTGAAGGTTACTTGAGGGTTTTGTGATAACGTTCAGGTATGGTTGAAGGTGCCTGTTCAGCACGTGAATCGAGCTCTGTTAGCCCTCCCCAGAAACGTTTTGGCATCCATCCGGCGCGAAGGTCATAACCCCGTTGCGAGACATCCCGACCTGGCAGGGTGACGGCATCGTAGAAGCGTTTCCAAAGCGCTCGAACATAGGGCTCGTCAGGGGAGAGGTCCTTGCTCCGCATAAGCTGCTCTGCGCTCTCCTCATCGAGCTTGACGATGGCATACCCCTTGCGGCCACCAAGCTTTCCCGAATCATGAAATGCGGCGGAGCGGTGTACGGGGTCGACAATGCAGAACCGCTCGCCACCCATGCGTGCGGCAAAATAGCCAGCCGTGAGGGGGATGGTGTCTGCCCGTGGCCTGAAGGCTGCGAAGAGCGAGCCATCTGCCAGCAGTGAAAAACGGGCAAACTGCTTGGTGTGCTCACACTCTCCCAAGACATATCGGGCAAGTTCATCGACTTCCACGACACGTTCTTCAGCGATGAGCCCCCGCATGCGAGACCCCTCGGTAAAGGCCATGCGGACGTAGCGATGTACGGCTTCGGGCATGGTGGGGGCGTCGGATGCGGTGGCGTACACGAGCCGCCTGGCGCAAGCGCCAGCACAGTTTGTTGGGCAGTGCCCTTGGCGTGCCTTGGGGCAGTCTTGCACGACATGGCGCTCCACGCCCAGATAGACGCGGCGCGCAAGGGTCACCAGGTCATCTGATGCGTCGGAAGGCATGTCCACGACCTGCTCCCCAAAGCGCTGCTGGCAGCCGTCACGGGGGAGGAGCCGCACGTGGGCTTCATCC
Organism: Coriobacteriales bacterium; assembly: GCA_030533135.1. Taxonomy (GTDB): domain Bacteria; phylum Actinomycetota; class Coriobacteriia; order Coriobacteriales; family Atopobiaceae; genus UBA1367. The sequence goes on along the minus strand of JAUNJR010000174.1, from coordinate 2,401 downwards.
ACATGCGCCAGATACCCTATGCCAATCGAGCCGAGCACACCCTCGAGCGTCGGATCGCAGGCAAGAGCCACTGCGTAGCCATCTGCACGAGCGGCCTCGACACGGTGGCGCGCACCTTCCACCGAGATGGAGTGTTGTCGCCTAAAAGAGGGAGAGCTGGTTTTCGCAGGTGCGACGCGTACGGTTGTAGGTGCTTTGCCGCGCATCATTCACCACCCTTTCCCGAATGAGCTCCGCATCAAGTGGACTAGCCCCATCACGCTTGCCGTTGCAGGTCAGAAAGTGTCGGGCGCGCTTGAGCGTGATGCGCAGGCGCCCCAGATCCTCAAAGGTGACTGGTCCTGCTTTGCGCGCGGCAAGGATGCGTCTGGCACCAACGGGGCCAATTCCTGGCACACGCAACAGGACTTCTATTGGCGCATCCATGACTTCCACAGGGAAGCGATCGATGTTTTTTAGCGCCCATGCAAGCTTGGGATCTACGTCAAGGTCAAGCCAGGGGGTCTCAGGCGTTGCCAGCTCGTCAGGGGAGAAGGCGTAGTAGCGCATGAGCCAGTCCGCTTGGTAGAGGCGATGCTCTCGCCGCAAGGGAACGGGTGCGCCTTGCTCGGGCAGACGGCTGTCTTCGACCATGGGCATGTATGCCGAAAAGAACACGCGCTTGAGGTCATAGCGCTCATATAAAGTGCGCGAGAGCTGCAGGATGTGGTTGTCGTCCTCTGGGGTTGCCCCCACGATGAGCTGTGTAGACTGGCCTGCTGGGGCAAAGGAGCGACGGCCTGAGGCGACGGTTGAGCGCGGTCGAAGCGTCAACTGATTACCGATGACCTGTAGCGGTGGAGTCTCCACACGCTCTGCCTGGCGCAAGGCGCGTTGATCGAGCAGTCGTGAGGCGGCTTCTCCCTCCTGGAGGGGAGCAAAGGCGTCGACTGCCGACAAGCTTGTTGGGCTCACGTGCATTAATGTTTCTGAGGCGTGGTCCATCGAGCTTCTATATGAAGGCTTGAGCGCCTTCGAGCCCTTTTTCTGCGAGCGCAATATCAGCTCTTCTTCTTCGCGGGTGCGTCGAATCTGCGCCATGGGTTGCGCGATGCCACGCGCTTCCTTGTCAGGACAGAGCTGGGCCAGCGATGCTGAGCTCGGGAGCTCGAGGTTCACGGAGAGGCGGTCCGCCAGGCGACCCAGTGCGTCGACAAGCTCCGGCGACGTTCCCGGAATGACCTTGGCGTGGATGTAACCGTTAAAGCGCAACTCTTCGCGGAGGACGCGCAGACACTCGATCATGCGCTCGGTGGTGGCATCTGGAGTTCCCAGCACTCCAGAAGAGAGAAACAGCCCTTCAATATAGTTGCGCCGATAGAAGTCGACAGTCAGCTCAGCCAGCTCACGCGGGGTAAACGTGGCCCGTGGCACGCTGGCTTGCCGTCGGTTGACGCAGTACGCGCAGTCGTAGCTGCAGGAGTTGGACATGAGAACCTTCAGCAGCGTGACGCACCGGCCGTCGGGCGTGAAAGAATGGCAGAGCCCAGCACCATGGGCGTTTCCCACCATGCCCGCCTTTGACGGACGATCAACACCCGAGGAGGTGCACGCTGCGTCGTACTTGGCGGCGTCAGCCAAGATTCCCAGCTTGGTCAAGGTGTCCATGGCTCTTGCGTCCCTCCATAGTGAGAAACAACTGTTCGTTTATCTAGTATAGAGGAACTACTGTACGTTAATTGCGAGAATGGCTCATCAGGCGGGACACGTCGAGGTGATGGCAGTCCGTTTCCATCCATTTCAAAACTATTTCAAGACGCGCTCAGTTATATGCAGGCCACGTAACCGTGGGATTTCGATTCGTTCACAGTTGATTTCGCATCTCATAACGTGACGGATTGTCGCGCTATCCTGTCATGCGTAGTCAAGAGGCCAGAAGGCACATGAATTCGAAAGGAGCCATCATGACTTATTCTGAGCGCATCCTTGCTGAGCTCAAAGAGCGTTATCCTGAGCAGCCCCAGTTCATCCAGGCGGCTACCGAGGTCCTCGAGACCATCCAGCCCGCTCTTGATGCACATCCTGAGTACGAGGAAGCCGCCCTGCTTGAGCGCCTCGTCGAGCCTGAGCGCGTCATCATCTTCCGTGTTCCTTGGATCGACGATGAGGGCAAGGTCCAGGTGAACCGCGGCTACCGCGTGCAGTTCAACTCCGCCATCGGCCCCTACAAGGGCGGCCTGCGCTTCAACCCCACGGTCACCCTGGGCATGCTCAAGTTCCTGGGCTTCGAGCAGATCTTCAAGAACGCCCTGACCACCCTTCCCATGGGCGGTGGCAAGGGCGGCTCCGACTTCGACCCCAAGGGCAAGTCCAACAACGAGGTCATGCGCTTCTGCCAGTCCTTCATCACCGAGCTCTATCG
>JAUNJR010000072.1:1948-10243 GCA_030533135.1 Coriobacteriales bacterium | reverse complement strand
AGGCAGAGGCCTGCAAAGCCTTTATCTCCAGTTCGAATCTGGACGTCGCCTCCATGACATTTCGAGGTCAGGGTTTTCACCCTGACCTCAATTTGTTTTGCGGGTAGTTTTCTTGGCACGGGACCCTCGGGTACAGAGGAGCGCCAAGAAGGAGGAATCTCTGTACCGCAGGTGGGGCGACCACACCTGCGGTATCCTAGTGCGACAACCATTTCGAACGACTGGCCCATCATGCCTTTGCCTCTCACTTTCTCAACAGACCAGCGGCCCGCACCGGACCCACGTGAGGTCTACCTTGACTACGGTGCGGCCACGCCCATGGCGCCCGAGGTCGTCCAGGCCATGTTGCCCTACCTCACCGAGCGCTTCGAGAATCCCTCTGCTCCGTACGCCCGCGCTCGCGCGGCGCGCACGGCCCTTGAGGACGCCCGCGCACACCTTGCGCACCTCATAGGAGCCAAGCCTGGCAACGTGGTTCTGACCGCAGGGGCCACAGAGGCCAACAACCTCGCCTTGGCCGTCGCTGACGGTCCCATTCTCACGGACGCTATCGAGCACGAGAGCATCCTTGCCTGTGCCGAAGCGCACGGTTGCGTCACGGTCGGGGTGGGTCGTGATGGTCGCGTCAATCCGGATGCCGTGCGCGACGCCCTCACACCGCAGGTGCAGCTCGTCTCGGTGGAGCTCGCCAATGGCGAGATCGGCACCATCCAGCCCGTGCGCGAAATCGCCGACATCGTTGCCAAGGAGCGCTCGCGACGCCTCCGCAACGGCGAAAACACCCCACTGTACCTCCATACGGACGCCTCGCAGGCCGTGACCAGCAGCTCCGTCAACGTGAGCTCGTTGCGTGTCGACCTCATGACCCTCTCTGCCGCCAAGGTCTATGGCCCCAAGCAGGTGGGGCTGCTTTGGGCTGCAGACGGTGTACCGCTGCGGCCTTTGGTGCGCGGTGGCGGCCAAGAGGCGGGCCTGAGGTCCGGCACGGAGAACGTCGCCGGGGCAGTCGCCTTCGCTAAGGCGCTCGAGATGGTTTCTGAGGACCGCGCAAAAGAGTCACGGCGCACGGCACAGCTCCGAGACGGCCTTCAGAGGGCGCTCATGGCCACGTTCCCTTGGATGGTGACTTCTGGCCCGAAGGTGGCGTCAAAACGTCTCTGTGGGCTTCTGAGCGTGTCCTTCGCAGGCCTCGAGGCGCGTCGGTTAGTGGTGTTGCTGGAACGCCGCGGTGTGAGCGTCGGCACCGGCAGCGCCTGTGCGGCAAGTCGCATGCGCGTGAGTCACGTGCTGCGCGCCATAGGCCTTTCCGATCGGGAAGCGGCGGGCAGCCTTCGCATCACGTTGGGGCGGCCTACTACCGAAGATGACTGTGCCTATGCGGCTTGGGCCATCGCAGACGTCGTGCGCGAAGAGTGCGCGCGCCTGGGCATCGACCATCGGACGGGAGAGCGGCTATGAGCCAGCTGGTATATGTGGGTATGAGTGGCGGCGTGGACTCTGCGCTGGCAGCGGCGCTTCTCGTGGAGCAAGGCTATGACGTGCGCGGCGTCTACATGAGAAACTGGTCGCGCGACCTGCCGGGCTTCCGTTGTCCATGGGCCGAGGAGCTGGCGGATGCCGAGCGAGTGGCAGTGTCGCTGGGCATCGACCTTGCCGTGTGGGACTGTGAGGCAGAGTACAAGGCCACGGTGGTGGACTACCTGGTGGACTCGTATGCGCGTGGTTACACCCCCAACCCTGACGTCATGTGCAACCAGACGGTGAAGTTTGGCACGTTTGCCGAACGCGCTTTTGCCGAAGGCGCCGACCTCATCGCAACGGGGCATTATGCACGCGTAACGCACGGTGTCAACGGTCGTCCCGCAACGCTTATGCGCGCCCGCGACGAGCATAAGGACCAAACGTATTTCTTGTGGCGCGTGGGTGGAGACGTGCTCAACAAGTCGCTGTTCCCGGTGGGCGACATCGAAAACAAGACCGAGGTGCGGCGTATGTGCGCCGAGCGCGGATTGGGGATAGAGAACAAGCCGGATTCGGACGGCATTTGCTTCATTGGCCCGGTTGGGCTCAGGACGTTTTTGCTGGACACGCTCGACCGTCGTGCGGGCGATGTCGTGGAGTGGGAGACGGGTGCGGTGCTCGGCCATCATGACGGTGCGTTTTTGTTCACCGTCGGACAGCGTCGTGGCCTTGATCTGGGAGGGGGTCCCGCGCGTTACGTGGTGGCCACCGACACCGAGGCAAACATCGTTTACGTGACGGCGAACCTGTCATGCCCTGCGCTATGGACGCAAAACCTGACCTTGGAGGACTGTCATTGGGTTGCCGGTGAGCTGCCGGCTGAGGGGGACTACCTGGTGCGGACACGTCACACGGGAGCGCTTTGCACAGCGCACTGCGAGCCGGGGGAGGGTGGAACTTGCCGCGTAACCTATCCTGAGCCCGTGCGTACCGTGGCGCCTGGGCAGAGCGCGGTCATCTATGACGGTGAAGTCTGCCTCGGTGGGGGAATCATCTCTCGCGGAATCGTGACTCCCTAAGCGTTACCCGCCATCTTTCTACCTTTGATGCCCTTTGGGAGCAACTCAATACTTTTTTACTCAAAGAGAAGAATACTCTCGTTTGTATCTTGCGCCCATGCTGCTAGTATGGTGGCAATGTCGTTCGGCCCATTGTCCAAAGGAGAGGATTATCATGAGCCATCCCGTTGTTGATGTCGAGACTTGTGTTGGTTGCGGTGCCTGCGTTGACGCTTGCCCCGTTGGCGCCATTGAGGTTGGCGATGAGGGCTACGTCGAGGTTGTCGACGAGGACGCTTGCATCGGCTGCGGCGCTTGCCAGGACGCTTGCCCCATGGAGGCCATCACCGAGATCGCCGAGTAACCATCGGTAGTCGGTAAACCTTTTTGACAGAGGTGTTCGGGGGAACACCGTCGTCTGACTGAGAGGCCCCTCTGCATTTGTGAATGCAGAGGGGCTTTGTTCGTTAACGTGCTTCGTGCAACTTCCTACCACCGCTTGACCTGCGCAAACGCTACGGCTATCACAAATACCCAACAAAACGAAAGAATCACGGGACGAAAGCGGCCGCCTGCGCGTACCAAGAGCAGCAAGAAAAGTAGGGTCAAAGGCTTGGCGATGGACTTTTTGATGCGGGAGAACAATCCCTTGCAAATGGGTACCAACACCAAGTCCTAGAAATGGTAGGAAGAAGGAACCACATGAAAAACCTTACTAATGGACAGAAGATGGCCATCCTTGTCGTGGCATTAATTATGGCTATCTGCGCAGTCGTGTTTGGGCTGTCCCGCTGCAACGGAACGCACGGTGCTGGCAACGCGGCGGCACCTGAAGACCTTTCCAGGGTTGATGCCGAGGCGACCTTTACGGTCCCGTACGTTGTCTCGCTTACGCAGGCGGACGCCGAGAAGGCAATTCTCGCCTCTGGCTTTGTTGTTGGTAATGTCACCTTCAAGGAGTCTAACGATGTGCCTCTGGGCAGCGTTGTTTCCCAGAGTCCGAAGGCGCTGTCGACTGCCAAGGCAAACACCAAGATCGATCTCGTTGTCTCCTCTGGCAAGAAGGAGGCGGCTGAGGTGAGCGTTCCCAACCTCGCTGGTCTTTCGCAGGATGACGCCGAGAAGGCGCTGATCGACGCTGGGCTCAAGGGCGTTCCCACCAAGCCCGAGGAGAGCTCGACCGAGACACCGGGTCTCGTGTTCAAGCAGTCCATTCCCGCTGGCCAGAAGGTCAAGGAGGGCACCAAGGTGCTCTTCACCGTCGCCATTGCTCCGTCAGAGGTCGAAGTCCCCGATGTCAAAGGCAGGACTCGCGATGAAGCCAAGGACATCCTGGTCAAGGCTCGCCTCGGATTTGACTACACGACCGCGTATGACGAGAAGGTAGCCGAGGGCAAGGTCATCTCGCAGTCCATCAACCCCAAGTCCAAGGTAAAGGCGGGTACCACTGTCTCCGTCACCGTCTCTCTGGGTGCCAAGCCGGCTTCCAACGTGAAGGTCCCTGATGTCCGTACGTACAACTGGACCGACGCCGAGAAGGCTCTTCGCTCCGCTGGCCTGTCTGCACGCTACACGGGCGACCCCGCCGGCACCGTGACGTCTCAGGACGTCGCTCCTGGAACGTCAGTTGCCCCCAACACCGTGGTGACGGTCACGCTGTCCAGCCCTGCCAAGACGGTCAAGGTTCCCGACCTCGTGGGCTTGTCCGTCACCAGCGCCGAGATTGCCACTGACGAAGCTGGACTTGGCCTTGATGTTGGCGGCAAGTTCCATGGCACCGTCGTTGACCAGTGGCCTGCCGCAGGTACCGAAGTTGAGCCCCGCACCACCATCCACGTAACCATTGATAGCTCCGAGTTCGACAAGGTCACCGTTACCGTCCCTAATCTCATTGGTCTGTCTGCTGACGATGCCATGAACAAGTGCGAGGAGGCTGGGCTGAAGATTGAGTCCATGGACGGGCAGCACGGCATCGTGGAGAAGCAGTCTCCTGAAGCTGGAGCAGTAGTCGACGAAGGCTCTACCGTCACGATTTCCCTTGACACGTCTGATTTCACTGACGTCGTGGTGCCTGATCTGACCGGACTGTCCGTCACCAGCGCAGAGATGGAGCTCGATGAGATCGGGCTGGTCCTCAAGCCCATGGGCGGCTTCCACGGCACCGTCATCGACCAGTCCCCGGAAGCTGGGACCAAGGTGAAGCCGGGTACGGAGGTGGCAGTCAACGTTGACGCCTCTGACTTTGAGGGCGATCTTGAAGCCCAGTCCGTGCCGGAGGAAGAGTACGTCCCCGAGGAGGACTACGAGCCCGAGTACCTTCCCGAGGATGCGCCCCAGGGCAATGGTCTGAGCGTTATGGACTCCATCAACGCAGATGGCCGCTCCTTCTCTGATCCTGACCTTACCTACTCCGACAACTTCGACGAGGCTGTGTATTCTGATGGCGATTGCTCGGTTACCGTGCGTAAGCTCAACAACACCGACGACCTCCACCTCTTTGGTCACACCGCTGGTTACGAAGCCCAGTGGGCCCAGATTCACAAGGGGCTTGAGATCAGCTGCTACGGCTATGAGGACGGCGAAGCAGAGCTTATCGAATGGCATGTCGGTGACACGGCGTACGCGCTGAGGGTCGATGGGGAGGGATTCACCCTCTCACCCGATGACATCACGTCGTTGGTCTCGGGCATCCAGTAGTCACACCGTAGAACGGGGGTCGCACTTGCGACCCCCGTTCTTTTGTGCGGAGCCCTGAGGGTGGTTACCAAAAAACGCGGTGTTGTGTACAGAAACGGGTCAAAACGTACTCTCGTGACCAAAAAACGCGATATTGTGAACGGTTTTTGGTGATTATTGCGGTAGTAGCGTTCATAACATTGCGTTTTATGGTCGAAACGATCCCTGGAAGGCCCCTTCTGTTCATACCATCGCGTTTTTTGGTTAGCCGTCGGATATGACTCGGCGTTTCAGATTGGATGACGGCTCAGTAATCTGCGCATGTACGACCTGACCCGCCTTCATTGACTGAGCGGCTGAAGGCATGGGGGATGTGGAGCAACATATGCAGAACGTGGCGAGAGATAGCAAAACAGGTCAGAACCAAAGCTCTGACCTGCGAAAAGTTGGTGGGCGCTACAAGATTTGAACTTGTGACCTCTTCCGTGTCAGGGAAGCGCTCTCCCCCTGAGCTAAGCGCCCTTAGTTTTGGGGTGCCGCTTGCGCAGCAAAGGAAACTATAGCTGAAGCCGTCCTTGGATGCAACTGACAATTTTGCAAAGCTCAAAGTTTTTTTGTCGGTCCCACGATGCCAGTCCGAAACAATCAATTGTTACGATGTCTCGGTCCATTCGCACGACACACGAGGAGTCTCCCATGAAGATTGGTTGCGTTAAGGAGATCAAGAACCACGAGTACCGCGTTGGTCTGACGCCGGACAACGTGAAGAGCTACGTCGCCGCAGGTCATCACGTCTACATCGAGATGGGCGCGGGTATCGGTTCTGGGTTTGCAGATGAGGAGTACGTGGCCGCTGGTGCAAGCCTCCTGGAGGATCCGTCTGAGATTTGGCAGCTCGTTGACATGATGGTCAAGGTCAAGGAACCGCTGCCCGAGGAGTACGCATTCTTCCATGATGGCCTCATTCTCTACACCTATCTGCACCTTGCAGCCGACAAGGAGCAGATGGACGCGCTGCTCGACGGCAAGATCAAGGCCGTTGCCTACGAGACGCTGCAGGAGGCCGACGGTAGTCTTCCGCTGCTTGCTCCCATGAGCCAGATTGCCGGACGTCTTGCCGTCCAGGAAGGCGCAAAGTACTTGGAGAAGACCTTTGGTGGCCGTGGCGTCCTTCTCGCTGGCGTTCCCGGCACGCCCAAGGCTAACGTCACCATCCTGGGTGGCGGCACCGTCGGCGCAAATGCCGCAAAGATCGCCGTTGGCATGGGTGCCAACGTCACCGTTCTCGACATCAACCTCCGTCGCCTTGAGCAGCTGGACGACATGTTTGGCGCTCGCATCCAGACGCTGGTCTCCAATGACGCAAACATCGAGCGCGCGGTCAAGGACGCGGACCTCGTCATCGGTGCAGTGCTCGTCCCCGGTGGCAGCACGCCCAAGCTCTTCAAGGCAGCGTATCTGCCCGAGATGAAGCCTGGCGCGGTCTTCGTGGACGTCGCCATCGACCAGGGCGGCTGCGGCGAGACCTCGCACGTGACCACCCATGACGAGCCCATCTTTGTGCGCGACAGCATCGTGCACTACTGTGTCGGCAACATGCCGGGCGCCGTGGCACGCACTTCTACCATCGCGCTGACCAATGCCACGCTGCGCTATGGCCTGCAGATTGCCGACAGGGGCCTCGAGCAGGCTGTGGTGGACAATCCGGCCATCGCACTGGGCGTCAACTGCTACGACGGCAAGCTGACCTGCAAGAACCTTGCCGACAGCTATGAGGACTACGACTACGTGGACATTCTCTCGCTGGTCTAGAGCCTCGGGAAACATCGCACAAGGGAGACGGCCCCGCCGAGGCGGGGCCGTCTCTGTAAACCTATGAGGCGTCTTCCATCTCGATGAAACCGTTGTCAAGCAGCGTGCCCCGATAGACGCCGGTGTGGCCAAGAACGGACTGCACGTGCCCGATGAAGGCAAACGGGTTCTGTATGCCCAAACCGTCCATGGCGTCATCGTGGGGGAGCGGCTCGGACTCGGCGTTGTCATGCAGGTGCACCTGCCCAGCAAGACGCCACTCGCCGTCGACGCGCGCAATGCGAACGCCCAGCATCCCCTTGGCCCAGCGTCGATTTCGGGCGACCATCTGATCATGCACCAGAAAGTCCTCGCAGGTCACGATGTCACGCAGCCGGCTCACCGAGTTCTCCCGATCCTGTGTGATGACCCAGAAGACAGAGTAGAACTGTGTATCGGCGAACTCAGCAAGGGAGGGGTCCTTGCGAACGGCGCGCTTGAGCGGGGTCATCTCCTCGCCAAGGTTGAAGTCAAAGAGCGACCACTCCGAGAAGGCCATGTTGCACTGGACCATCTCGTCCTCGGTGGGCTTCTTGTGGTACGCCTCGGGGTCGACGGTATCCGCGAAGACGTCTTGGGCAAGCTCGAAAAGAATGGGCGTGCCGTACTTAAGATCGGCAAGGATTTCCGCCATTTCCTCGGGCTCTGGCCAACGCTGGTGAATGTGTTCTGACATGGATGCCTCCTGTTGTGAAGTGGTCAACACGGGAGGACATCATGGCAATCGGTACTTGCAGTTTTTTAGCATCAGCCTGCAGGAACGCTGCAAACGATTCTCTTTTTGATGGTTCGCCTGCAACCGTCAGCAGGTACTGGGCATGATGAAAAACCACGGCACAACGCATCCCTACGAAGGGCTGGTCTGGAGCCTCCATACCACCTTCACATCTCAGCGGGCGCGTCTCCCTATCGAGCTGTACGGCAAGGGTGCTTCGGCTTAGTAATCCTCAAGGAAGCGGACGTAGTCAAGGTCACGCAGCTGCTCGACGATGCCTTCCTTCTGGGCAATCTTTTCCGTCTTGGCTGACAGGATGAGAATGGGGCCATCGCCTGGCGCAGCGCTCTTGTGAAAACGCACGTTGGAGTAGGTGACGTTCATGCGCCGCAGCTCATGGAGGAAGTGCTTGACGTTGTGGTTCTCGTCAATCTCTACGTAGATGTCAAAGTCCTTGGAAAGGCGGCTCAGCTTCTTGTCAAAATAGCGCAGGACCAGCAGCGCAAAGAGCACATACATCAGCGTGACCAGAAC
>JAUNJR010000072.1:0-1848 GCA_030533135.1 Coriobacteriales bacterium | reverse complement strand
GTCCTGATGCCAGCGCTCTTGTTTTTGGCATCGCGCTCCAAGCCGACGAGAAAACCTGCAAGCGCTGCGACACCGAGGCGCAAGAAGACGCCCAAGGTGGTGAATTGGCCGGCATTGGCGATGAGGTAACGAAGCATGTGTCCTCTTCCTAACGTGACTCATCGGTGTTCCTCAAGCATACATCGGCTTTGTGGTCGGTGTCATCGTCGCGTTGGAGTATCGTCTGATGTGTTCGATTGAGAGGAACGTTATGGATAAAGAGTTTCTTCAGACGTCGCGGGAACTGGTTGACTTCATTGCCGCGAGTCCAAGTCCGTTTCATGTCGTACGGTCCGTGCGCGCCCTGCTTGATGCTGCGGGGTTCACGTACCTGTCTGAGCGCGAGCCGTGGAACGTCGCTTGCGGAGGTAGCTACTACACGGTTCGTAACGGCTCAAGCCTCGTGGCGTTCAAGGTTGGCGCCACGCTTGATGCCTATCACTTCCAGATGGGTTCTGCCCATACCGACTCGCCGACGTTCAAGGTGAAGGCCGCCCCCACCCTTGACGGGCCACAGGACTACGTGCGCCTGAACGTTGAGGGGTACGGCGGCATGGATGACCACATTTGGTTTGACCGTCAGCTCTCGTTGGCTGGCCGCGTGATGGTGCAAGATGGCAAGGACATCCAGAGTCGTCTTCTGTCTTTTGACCGTGACCTGCTGCTCATTCCCAGTGTCGCGCCACATCTGACGCGTGACATCGAGAAGGGGCTCACCCTTAATCGACAGGTCGACCTTTGCCCACTGTTCTCTGCGGGTGAGTTGACGAGCGACGATTTCCTGAAACTGATTGCTGACGAACTTGGTGTGGAGCCGTCCCAGGTAATCTCGTTTGACTTGTCGTTGGTCAACCGCCAGCCAGGTACGGTCTGGGGAGCAGCGCAAGAGTTTGTCTCCTCGCCGAAGCTTGACGACCTGCAATGTGACTTTGCCCTGTTGCGGGGCTTCCTGTCGAGCACTAATGACCATGATGTCTCGGTGTGCGCGCTGTTTGACAGCGAGGAGGTTGGCTCGGGCACCAAACAGGGGGCGCTCTCGACCTTCCTGAACGACACACTGCTGCGCGTGAACGCCTCCTTGGGCAAGACCGAGGAGGAGTACCTCTGTGCGCTGGCCCAGTCGTTCATGGTGAGCTGCGATAACGCCCATGCGGTGCATCCCAACCACCCTGAGCTTTCCGATGCCCAGAACTATCCGCGTCTGAATGGTGGCATCGTGATCAAGGAGAACGCTGCAGGTCGTTACACCACCGATGCTTTCAGCCGTGCAGTATTCAAGGCCATCTGCCATGACGCAGACGTTCCGACTCAGGTTTTTGCCAACCGAAGTGACAAGCGCGGTGGATCAACGCTCGGCAATCTGTCCAGCCGCAAGGTAAGCGTGCACACGGTTGATGTCGGCCTTCCGCAACTTGCGATGCATTCGCCCTACGAGACGGCGGGCACAAAGGACACGGCTTGGGGCATCAAGGCCCTCCGGGCGTTCTATGATGCCAATCTCACCATCGACGGCGTGGAGGGTGTAACCATCGGCTAAGGTCAGCCGCTCTCTGCGTCGCGAACCATTCAGAAAAAACTTCAGCTTGAGGCCCCGCTTCGGCGGGGCTTCTGTTATGCTGTCTCGGGTGAGGGTATAACAAAATCATACTAAGTAATACCGTAAACGCAGCAGAGGGACTCATGAGCGAGAAGATGACCCCAATCGTCGCCAAGGTGATGCCGGCTGAGAAGGACCGGTTCTTCGAAGCGACAGAACTCATTGGCACCACACCCTCAAACGCAATACGTATGTTCATTTCGGCGTTTAAC
>JAUNJR010000173.1 GCA_030533135.1 Coriobacteriales bacterium | reverse complement strand
AACTTCGGCGTGAAGTCCATCGAGGAAGTCAAGGACAAGCTTGAGGCCATGGGTCTCGGGCTCAAGGCCTAGGCTCGCGCGCTTTTACAAGGAGACAGACCATGAGGCACAACAAGAAGAGGGGCATGAAGCTTGGCACCGACGCCTCTCACACCAAGGCAATCAAGAAGAGCCTGCTGAAGGCCCTGCTTGCCAACGACCGCATTAAGACGCTCGACGTGCGCGCTAAGGCCATTCGTCCCGACGTGGACCGCGTTATCACGTGGGCCAAGCGCGGCGACCTTGCTTCCCGCCGTCTTGCCATCGCCAAGGTTGGCGACGCGCAGATCGTCGGCGAGATTTTCGACAAGGCCGCTCAGGGCATGTGGGCTGACCGCAACGGCGGCTACACCCGCATCATGAAGCTGGGTCCCCGCAAGGGCGACGCTGCTGAGGTCGTCATCATCGAGCTTGTGACCGAGCCCGTCAAGGCCAAGGCCGCAGGCACCGCGGTGACCAAGGTCGAGGAGTAACACACTCCAGCACAGTTTGCTAAGGGCCCTGGGCTAACCAGGGCCCTTTTCGTGCAAATAGGGAGGTGAAGCGTGGAAGAGACGCTGGTTATCAAACTTGGCTACCGCGGCGGGAAGTTCTCTGGTTTTGCGGAGCAACCAGGATTGCGTACCGTGGCAGGAGAATTGCGGCGCGCGCTCGAGACCGCGCTGCGCCGCCCTTGTGAGCTGACCTGTGCAGGCAGAACGGATGCTGGCGTACATGCGCTGGCACAGCATGTGAGTCTGCCGGTCACGCAAGAGGAGCTGAACGCCGTCGCACCGCGCTTGTCACGTATGCTGACGGCCCTCACACCAGAAGACATCTCTATCAGGGGGCTGTACCGTGCTGAGGCTGGCTTCTCGGCACGATTTGATGCGGTGGCACGGGGATACCGCTATCGCATTGCTTGCGGTGACGTAACGCCAGTTCTTGCGTGGGGACACGCCTGGTGGCTTCGATCTGCTGCAAATCTGGACGTCGAAGCCATGGATGCCGCTGCACAATGCTTGGTTGGCGAGCATGACTTCAAGAGTTTCTGCAAGGTCTCCTCTGCGGAGAATATCCTTGCTGATGGACGTTCTACCAGCAGGTATTTAAGCAACGCGCACGTGTCCCGCATCCTTGAAGCTGGCGAAGAGCTTGTGAGCATCGAGGTCGCGGGTAACGCCTTCCTCCACAACATGGTGCGTGCCATCACGGGGACGCTGGTCGAAGTGGGGCAAGGTCGTCGTGACGCCGCCTGGGTAGCTCAAGTGCTCGAGGCTCGCGATCGTCGGGCTGCAGGACCGACTGCGCCCGCGCTGGGCCTCACGTTTGAGCGTGTCGATTACCCGGAAGGTGCACTGGTAAAGCTTTAGTCGCACATTGGTGACGCTTTTTTCAAAGCTTATCTGCGGTTTTGTAAACGAACCGTCTCCAATGTGCCATGAAAGGCGGCATTAACGCATGGACTTACTTATAGACGTGCTTATTGATAGCGTGAAGGACACGGGGCAACTCGTGCCATTTCTCTTTTTGACCTATTTGGCTATGGAGGCGCTGGAACATGGGACGGCTGGCCAGGCAGAGCGTGTAATCGCTGAAGCTGACAAGGGCGGCCCCATTCTTGGTGCCCTGCTTGGCGCACTGCCGCAATGTGGCTTCTCCGCCATGGCCGCAACGCTCTACGCGGGCCGCGTGGTTACGGCTGGCACACTGGTAGCCGTCCTGCTTTCGACCTCTGACGAGATGGTGCCGGTCTTCCTGGCTCATCAGGAACCCCTCGGGCGTTTGCTGTTGGTCATCGGATTCAAGGTTGCCATAGGCATGGTCGTGGGGTTGCTGGTGGATGTCATCTTGCGCGCGCTGCATCGCGCGGGCGATGGACACCCGCACATTCGCGAGCTCTGCGAGCGAGCTCACTGTCACTGTGGAGATGTTGATGAGCTTGATGCCGCGTCTCACCTTGAGTACAAAGAGGCTGCCGGGGAACATGCACACCACCACGACCACACCCATGGCCATGGGCGCTGGTGGCATATCGTGAGAAGCGCCTTGGTTCACACGGTTGAGGTGACGGTCTCCATCTTTGTCATCAGCATGGCATTTGGTCTGCTTATCGAATACGTTGGTTCGGATGCGTTGGCGCGCTTCATGGGCATTCATCCCGTTCGTGCGACGTTCCTCGCGGGCCTGATTGGCCTCATCCCCAACTGCGGTGCCTCGGTTGCCATCACCGAGCTCTATCTCAACGGGGCGCTTGCGTCAGGGCCGATGATTGCCGGGCTTCTGGTTTCTGGCGGTGTTGGCCTGCTCGTGCTCTTCCGTACCAATGCCGATCAGCAGCAAAACGTAGAAATTGCCGCATTCGTTTATGCGGTTGGCGTCATCGCGGGCCTTATCGTGAGCGCATTGGGTATTATTTTCTAGAAGTGCTAATTTGGCTCTATACGACGTGGACAAAGCCGTGTCGTTGGTCAGACTAAACAAGGAGGCATCATGCTGAGGCAACGCGATCGCTTCGAGCGGAGCGACGTCCCTACCCCCAGTGCTTTTCGCAACACGATTGCTGCGGCAATACTTGCCCTGTGTGCGGTTGCTTGCCTGTTGCTTTGGAACGTCTGCTGGCGCAAAGCAAACCAGATGAACAACCTTAACAGTGACGAGCTCTTTGACGCATTGTACGACCAGTTGAGCCCGACGGAGCCTTCGGCGGGGCGCAAGTGGTCCGATGCAAGCTTCTCCAACGTTCAGTTGTTCATCGTTGATGACGTGAACGCAGAGAAGCCGCAGCTCCTGGGTGCCCAGATCTTCGTGCGCAACACCGACACCAACGAGTGCACCATCGTTAATCTTCCGCTTAATGCAAAGGTCTGGCTGAGCGAAGGCGTCTCGTCTCTGCCGGTGCAGTTTGAGCAGGGTGGAGCGGCTCAGGCACTCCCGCCGCTGACCAACGCCACCAACGTACATGTCAGCCATGTCATCGTCGCGACGGACCGCATCTGGGACCAGCTTGCTAGGTTCAAGGGCCCGTCCGCCAAGGCGCTCTTCACATCGCAGACCAACGACTTTGCCACCATTGCATCTGACTACAGCACGGGTCAGCTCATCAAGTTTGGCGAGATGCTGCAGGAGATCGGTTTCGACAACATCAACCATATCGATGCTCCGTATTGGGACGACACCCTTGCAGATGGAACCGCAGTTTCTGTCATTGACTGGCAGGAGCTGCCGACGCAGCTCGGCATCTTCGAGTGGCCACCTGCTGAGTAACCACCACGCAGTCACCAGAAACCGGACAGCGGGGACGGGCCCTTTCGTCCAACTCTTCCAAATAGTTA
>JAUNJR010000071.1 GCA_030533135.1 Coriobacteriales bacterium | reverse complement strand
GGGGCGCTGACCTGCGCCAGCACCCCTAAGTCGGACGCACATTTTGTCCTATAACCCTATAGATACGCCCCGCAATCATGCACAGTCACGGGGCACATTGTCTTGTCCCTTTCGATAGCTGTCGTTTCCTGGTTTTCAAGGCCTTGAACGGCCTTAGAACGGCTCGTTTACCTGCCTAGGTGCTGTCGGCCGAGTCGTGGTCATCCTCGAACAGAAGACGCTCAACCTCGCGGCGGGTCTTGTGCTCCTTACGTGCCGAACCGGATGCGGTGCCACCCATGGAGGCGATAGTCTTACGCTCCTCGGCTGGTCGGTCTGCCAGATTCCTCAGGTTCTTGTTGTTCATTCGTTGTCTCCTATCGCTTACGCCTCTTGCGCCTGTGGTTCTCCTCGATGGCGGTGAGGAGTGTGGACCGTTGGTTCATATGCCCTCCGTGCCTGCCGTCATCGTCCTGCCGGCCGTTCTCCATCCAGCGGAGGTGCCACTCCTCAAGGTCTCCGAACTGTCGGACATACTCAAGGTCCTCGCCTTTTTTCATACGCGCGCACATAGTCATCCCTATGCGGCTCATGTGGTCGGCTTCTCGTCTCGAAAAGTCGTTGGAGGTTTCAAACCGTGTTACTCCATTCGAGGTCTAGCTGATAGGATTTCTGGCGATAAGTACTCCCCGTCAGCGTATGTCGCCTACCAGGAGCATGTATGAATCGTGACATCGCAAACAATGTGAGCTACGAAAGCACGAATGTGTCAACGGCAGGGCTGCTCCCACGGCCGTCGCTGCCCATCTCCGCCGACGGTAATAACTCCAATGCACAACAGGACAGAGTGCAGTTGTACGTGTGCGATGGCGGCGTGGAGTCAGATGTGGCCGTCGCGGTCGGTTCGATAGCCGTTACAACCGAATTGAAGGTGTTGGTGAGTGAGGTTGCCAACCTCCTGATGCGCGCTCGCCAAGACCTCTTCTTGGAGGGCAGGGGAGCTTGGGAGGTTTGCGTGGAGACCGGTTATGGAGAGGGCCTTCTCGTAGGCCAGATTTCCTACGACAGCGCTACCGGCAAGATTCGCCTGCGTCATCTCGAACAGGCATGTCCAAAGACAAGTTTCGTTTATTGCGAGCATCTTGATGACTATTGGTTGAGCGTAGTGCAAGACACCCATCAGTCGCGACTGATGGGCAGCTTTACATCGCACCTCAAAAAGATGATGCAATACTGCGCTCTGGACAATACGCACCTCACGGAATGCCACTACCTATATGTCGACGAGGACGTTGCCCTCGAGCTCGCTCAAAAACGCGTACCTTCGATGACACGGAAGCTGACCGTTCCCGTGACCCTAGCTATGCTTGTGTTGGGTGCGCTGCTCATGGGTGCGTTGCGTATCGTCCTGTGGCCGGAACCATTCTCTTTCATAGGGATTCTGATCTCACTCATGATTATGCCGGTGGTGGCATCCTGTGGCATTATGCATCTAATTACCCAATCTATCACCCGTCGCATTGCGCGAGAAATACTGGTGACCGACCTACCCGTCGGCACGCGATCGGGACGCCACGAGGCGGCTTTTTCTCTGGGTCCAGAGGTCATTCTGTACCGAGATGAGGGTGTCGAACTGCGCCGTGAACGACGCGAGGTCGAGTCGTTTGATGAGACAAAACGGTATGTGCTCGTTCGCCTTCGTGGTGGGAAGACCATTCCCATAGACAAGCAGGCGCTCTAGGTATCAAGTGACGGGCTATTGTCCGGCTGGCTGCGATTGCGTGGTCGGTTGGGCATGGGCAGAATAAGCACGGTTTAGGCGATTCGGAAAGAACACCCTTGTAGCTACCACCACATGTCCCTGTTGGGGAGGGTTAGAAGCGCACCCGAAATTCGTTCTCGCCCTTCACCACGTCGATCTCGTCCTTGTCGGCAATCACGTAATCGATGGGCCACCTCGAATACGCGTGGTTGAAGCCTCCAAAAAACGCCGCAATCTGTGCGTCGGTCCCCTGAAGCTCCATGCTTACGCTACCGTCGTATTCGTTCTTGACCCATCCCGTTGTCCCGACATCGCGCGCGACGCGCTGCGCAGTCCAGCGGAACCCAACGCCTTGTACTTCGCCCATAAAAGACAGCTTCAGGCGCCGTATATTCGGATTTGCTCCATTTGGCGTACGTGATTTCGCGACATTCCTGTCAAGTCTGTCCATGAAACGCCTCCCGGTCACGCGCACTCCACATTCTTGCGTACAATGTATCACCTAGTGAACTTTTCTCAATATCAACGGAGGCCATAATGTCGGTAAAGTTCAACCTCCTATCAGACTCGACCTGCGATTTTTCCCTTGAGGACTCGCAGCGGCTGAATGTCACCGTTCTGCCGTTTACGTACACGGAAGCAGGCAAGGCTGACGGTGGCTTCCATGGTATTGACGACCAGTTCCAGTCGCGCACCCCGCATGAGTTCTACCAAGCGATTCGTGATGGTGCTATGCCGATGACCTCACAGCCCACACCTTTGGTCTTTGAAGAGGCGTACCGTGACGTTCTGAAAACTGGAATCCCGAGCGTGCTGTTCTGTATTACCAGTGGCCTTTCGGGCGGCTATAACGGCGCCGTTACCGCGCTTGATCGCCTGAAGGAAGAGATGGGTGTTGACGAGCTGCCCATCTACGTTGTGGATTCTGGTGTGACGTCCTCCGCACAGTACCTGCTGGTCGAGGAGGCCGCACGCATGCGCGATGCTGGCGCTACGGCAGAGGAAGTTTACAACTGGGCGCTTGAGGCGCGCTATCACATCCAGACGCTCTTCATGGTGGACAATCTCGAAACGCTTCGCCGCGGTGGACGCATACCCAAGACGGTGGCCATGGTTGCTGGCGCTTTGGATGCCAAGCCATTGCTCAACTTCAACCTGGATGGCACGCTGAGCATTGTTGGCGTGACCCGCGGTCGGCACAAGGGCATGAAGCGCCTGGTCAAGTTCTACCAGGAGTCCCACGTTGATGGTGACTACGCCCCCGTGGTCTCTATTGGCAATGCCGACTGCCCCGAGGACCTTGATCGTCTTGCAGCCATGCTGCGTGAGGTCAATCCCGACGTGCGCGTGATGACCTCAAACATTGGCCCCACCATCGGCTGCCACGTTGGCCCAGGCATGTTGTCGTGCTGCTGCTGGGGCGCAGACCGCCGTGTCGCCAAGGGGCGCGGAAAGGGAAGGGGCGCCAAGTAGCCAACCCATATTCCCTTGCAAGAAAGAAAACTGAACACCATACGACGCGTGCGTTCTTTGTGCAAGGGTCAATCGATGAAAGTGCAAAAAACGCCCCTTTTCGTGATAGAATAGTATTGCTATCGCGAAAGGGGTGCTGTATGTACGAGGTCGGAGAGTTCATCGTTCATCCGGGTCAGGGCGTTTGCCGTATTGATGAGGTAGTTGATACTCCCCAGCAGACCTACCTGCTTATGCCAGTTGGCGTTCGTCACCCCATACGCATCAGCTTTCCTGTGTCGGGTGAAGACCGCCTTCGTCCGGTTGTGAGCCAGCAAGAAGCCCAAGAGCTCATCAATGACTATGCTGACCTCGGCATCATTGAGTACCAGGGCCGTGGCGGTGCGCTTGAGGAAGAGTTCTTCCGCACGGAGATTAGAAACGGTACCTGCCGCGATACCGTTGCGGTCGTCAAGACGTTCCGGGAGCGTATTGCAGAGGTCAGGTCACGTAACAAGAAGCCGCCTGTAGCATATGAGCGCATCCTTAAGCAGGCACGGGATCGGTCTTTGTCCGAGCTTTCCATTGCGCTTGACCTTCCGGTCGAGGATGTCATCGCGCTCTTCCAGGAGCAGGATCCCACGTTTTCTCAAAACTAGTCACGGTTTGTGACGGTTACGTGTGGCATGCGGTGGGTTTTGCCTGCCTGCGTTTCAACTCTTTCTCACCTGTGACGCACATGGCCCCATGGGCGTCTGGCTCCGCTACAATGGCTGGACACCTACTGCAGATTGGAGATTGGCTATGCCCCTGCCTATGGACCATCACACGAACCGCGCCATCATCACCGTGCTCGGCTCTGACCGACCTGGTATCGTTGCTGCGGTTGCGGGGGTGCTGGCCGAGCAGAACGTCAACATTCTTGATATCTCCCAGACCATCTTGCAGGAGATTTTTACCATGACCATGCTCGTTGACCTTGGTCAGGCACAGGCTGAGTTCGCCGTGCTGCAGGCACAGCTTGACGAGCTTTCACGCACGCTCGGCGTGCAGATCACCATGCAGCGTGAAGAGGTCTTCAAGTACATGTACCGCCTCTAACGCCGTTCCAAAGGGGTTCTCATGACTGATGCAACGCTGCCCAAGCGTTTTCACAAGCTTCTCTCTGCCGAAGAGACGTCTGCCCTTATGCGCGTCATGGATGCCTATCCCATGCCTTCGGTGGGCATGGGGGTCGGTCGTGACGCCCAGCAGCTCTATGACGGCATGAATCATGCAGACCACGTTCCCACGGAGCTCTACGAGCGCTATGACGTCAAGCGCGGCTTGCGTAACTCGGATGGCTCGGGCGTGCTGGTCGGTCTGACTACGGTGGCAAGCGTCCACGGCTACAACAAGGTCGGGGGCAAGGTCGTTCCTGACGAGGGCCGGCTGACGCTGCGTGGCTATGACATCGCCGACCTAGTCGCTGGCGCACAGGCTGAGGGCCGCTTTGGCTATGAGGAGGTTGCCTACCTGCTCATTGCCGGCTCGCTTCCCAACCGGACGCAGCTGGCGGACTTCTGTGCTCGCGTGGGTTCGCGTCGCGAGCTGCCTGAGGGCTATCTGGCCATCTTTCCGCGCATGGCATACGTTCCCTCCATCATGAACGTGCTGCAGCGCGCAACGCTGCTGCTCTATGCCTTCGACCCTACGCCCGATGACACCAAGCCCATCCATGAGGTTGACGTTGCGCTGTCGCTCTTGGGGCGCTGGCCGCGTGTTGCATCCATCGCATATGCGGCAGAGAACTCCGATCGCTACGATCAGAAGCTGCGCATTCCGCCCGCACGCCCCGACTACTCCATTGCAGAGAGCGTTTTGGACGTCCTGCGTGGCGACGAGGGCTTTACACGTGAGGAAGCGCTGCTCCTCGATGTCATGCTCATGCTTCATGCCGAGCACGGTGGCGGCAATAACTCGACCTTCACCACGCGCGTCCTCTCCTCTTCGGGCACGGATGCCTACTCTGCCTATGCTGCCGCACTGGGTTCGCTCAAGGGACCCAAGCATGGCGGGGCAAACTACAAGGCTGGCGAGATGATCGAGGACATCGCCGCACACGTTTCAAACTGGGATAGCGATGACGAGGTTGCCTCCTATCTGGCCAAGATCCTGCGTCGAGACGCCTTTGACCGCTCTGGCCTGATTTATGGCATGGGTCATGCAGTCTACACCGTGACCGATCCAAGGGCGGAGATCGTCAAGCAGTATGCTGCTCGGCTGGCCGCCGAGGAGGGCAAGGCCAAGAAGCTTGAGCTCATCGAGCGTGTGGAGCGTCTGGGACCCCAGGTCATGCGCGACGTGCGTGGCATCACCAAGCCCATCTCGACCAACATTGACCTGTATACGGGCTTCATCTACGATATGCTCGGCATTCCGAAAGAGCTCTACACTCCCATCTTCGCTATTGCGCGCATGGCTGGCTGGGCAGCGCACCGCATGGAGGAGCTCTATGGGTCCGCTCGCATCATCCGTCCCGCATACAACGCTGTGATGGCTCCCCACTCCTACAAGCCGCTCTCGCAGAGAAAGTAAGGCACTCTTGGCCGCATCGGACATCCGTCTCGTTCTTACAGACCTCGATGACACCTTCTTGGCAAGGGACAAGTCTCTCCCTGAGGTGAATCGCGTCGCGCTCGATCTCTTGTCCGAACGTGGCGTTGTCTTTGTGCCCTGTACGGGGCGTCCGGTTGCCGGTATCCCTGAGCGGTTCATGCATCATCCTGCAACGCGCTATGGCGTGTCATCAAACGGTGGCGTGGTAGTCGATGCGCTGACGGGGGAGGTCCTGCACCGCTCCGTCATGCCCATCGAGCTCGTGTGCCGTGTGTATGAGCGGGTGCGCGATCTCAACGTGACGTTTGATGTCTTCGTGGCAAACCACGTGCTTGCCGAACGGGCGCGCTATGACGCGATGGCCAGCTTTGAGGGGATTGACAAGGCCAACCTGGACACCATCCGGTCGTTGCGCGAGCCCAGTGACATCCCTATGCCTGAGCGCCTGAAGCCCTACGATGGTGCTGAGAAAGTCACGCTGTACTGGGGTGACGTTGCCTCGCGCGATGCGGCTGCAGCTGTGCTCGCACAGTTTCCCGAGATCGAGGTGACGACCTCGCATCCTCGCAACTTCGAGTTCATGGCGGCAGGTACCTCCAAAGGCAGTGCCTTGGTTTGGATCTGCGGTCACATGGGCTGTGAGCCGTCTGCTGCCGTGGCGTTTGGTGACTCGGCCAATGATATTCCCATGCTGGAGGCTGCTGGTGATGGGGTGGCTGTAGCCAACGCAGGCCCCGACGTTCAAGCAGCAGCAGATCACGTGTGCGAGAGCTGTGACGATGGTGGTGTTGGTCGCTACCTGCTTCAATTGCTCGCATAAAAGGAGCCAAAAGGACAATTCTTGTGGCCTGCGCTGGCCCGTTACAATAATCCTATCTATGTATCACTGACGGGCGAAAGGTGTCCCGATATGGAGTTCTTTGCGACGTGCCCCAAGGGGTTCGAGCGTTTTCTGGGCGACGAGCTTTCCACGCTTGGCTGCGGGCAAATCAGGCCGCTGAAGGGCCAGGTTAGCTTTACGGGAGAGACGACGGATGCCTACCGGGTGTGTCTGTGGTCACGCCTGGCTTCTCGCGTGGTCTTGGTGGTAGGTCGCGTTGACGCATCAAGTTCCGATGCCCTTTACGAGGGCCTGCGCTCGCTGGAGTGGGAACAGCTTATTGCGCCAGGAGCTACGCTCGCCATTGATGCGCATGGAACTAACAACGCCCTGCGCAACACGCAGTTCATCGCCCTGCGAGCAAAGGATGCCATCGTGGATTCCCTGCTTGCTCGACGTGGCGCCCGTCCTGTCGTCGATGTCAGGAACGCTGACCTGACGGTTATGGTTCGCGTCTCCCGCGAACGAGCGACGGTTGGCATCGATCTTTCGGGCGAGCCGCTTTTCCGTCGTGGATATGAGCAGCTTCCGGGGCGTCGCGCACCGATTGCGCCGCTCCGCCCCGATTATGCGGCGGCGCTTTTGGCGGCGGGGGATTGGTTCTCGGTCTGCAAGAAGTCGCATGAGCAGGAGAGCACGCCGACGATGCTCGCACTGTATTCGGGTGCTGGGACCGTGCTCGTGGAGGCTGCAGCCGCCGCGCTTGATCGGGCACCCGGGCTCTCCCGGCATCGCTGGGGCTTTACGGGCTGGGCTGACCATGACGCCGTAGCTTGGAATGATCTCATGGAGGAAGCCCAAAAGCGTGCGGTGCGGGGCACGGCATCGGTGAATCTTCTGGCTTATGAGCCACGCGCTGGAGCAGATGCTGCAACCCGCCAGATGCTTCACGCTGCGGGAATGGATCTTGCTCCACGTTGGGTCAAGACGCCAGTGCAAGCTGATTTGGGCATCTGTGACTTGTCGTGGCTTGGGATTGACGAGCTTGCAGTTCAGGCTGACGCACTTGCCCAGACGGCCTACCTGCTCTCGCTGTTGAACGACAGCCCTGTTGTTGCCCTATCTCGAGACCAGATGGTGGATGCGTCGCTCTGTCGTGATGCCGTGCAGACCACGGAAGTCATGGTTGGTCGCGATGACGCGTCTATCAGGGTATTTGCTCCTGGCCAGACGATTGAGCGCCCTGTGGTAAAGCTGGGAGATGCCAAGGTCCCCGTCTACGTGGCGGCAAGCGACCAGTTTGCCTCCCGCCTCTCGAAGGTGTCCAAGCAGCGTGTCAAATGGGCTCGTCGCGAGGATGTGACGTGCTATCGCGTGTACGATGCGGACCTCCCGGACTATGCGGTGACTGTAGACCTCTATGAGGAGTCGCTCGAGACCGCACGTAACAAGCCGCGTACGTGGCTCCAGATGTACGAATATGCTCCACCCAAGGGGGTGGATGAGGTCTTGGCTCGCAAGCGCCTCTTTGACGTGCTGGCCTTGGTACCGCGTGTTTTGGATGTGGACCCTAAGAACGTGTTCCTGCGCACGCGCCTTCGTGCTCGTGGTGGCTCGCAGTATGCAGATGAGGCCTCACAGCCCAACGACCGCAAGACTCGCAAGCCGCATATGGTTGCTGGGGCAGAGCTTCCCCAGGGTGCCCATCTGATTGACGAAGGTGGCCTCACCTTTGAGGTCAATTTCCAGACACGACTTGACTGCGGCATCTTCCTTGATCACCGCGACACGCGCGCCATGCTGCGCGAGATGGCCAAGCAGACACAGGGCTCCAAACGCTTCCTCAACCTCTTTGCCTATACCGGCACAGCCACCTGCTACGCGGCAGATGGCGGCATGCGCCACACCACCACCGTCGATTTGTCCAAGCCATCCTTGGATTGGGCACGCCGCAACATGGCCCGCAACGGCTTCACGGGCAAGGAGCATGAGTTTGTGCAGGCAGACGTCATCCAGTGGGTAAACGAGCAACGTCATACCGCAAACCGCTGGGACCTGGTCTTCTGCGATGTTCCGACGTTCTCCAATTCACAGCGCATGCGCAAGGGCTCGTTTGACGTCCAACGAGACCACGTCGAGCTCCTTATCAACGTCTCTCGTCTGCTCACGCGTGGCAAGGACGGCGCCACCGGAGGAACCTGCGTCTTTTCGTGCAATTTGCGCACGTTCAAGCCAGACGTAGCGGCATTGGCGAAGGCAGGTGTGGCCATCGAGGACATCACCGCAAAGACGATTCCCGAGGACTTCAAACGTAACCAGCGTGTGCATCACTGCTACGTGGTGAAGCGCATATAGCGTGATAACACATGGCCTGTGGGCTGACAGCCCTGGACAAAGGGGACAGTCCCTTTTGTCCAGTTCTTGGTGCGGGGCTGCTGCTTCACACCCCTCGCCGAAAGCGCTCGCCGTATACCTAACCGCTTGGAGTTTCATCAAGCCAACCAGATAGTATGGCTTATCAGGTATGGGTATTGGTTGTCGGTAAACCAGCCGACAAGTGAGCTGAAGGGAAAGCGCTATGGATAAAGATGTTCAGGCCATTATTGATCTTTGGCATGAGAAGGTCACGATTCCCGATCTCAAGGAGGAGCTCGACGCTCTTATCGCCGCCGGCGATGAGGACAAGCTGTTTGACGCCTTCTATCGCAGCCTCGAGTTTGGTACTGCCGGTCTGCGCGGCACGCTCGGTGTCGGCACCAACCGCATGAACGAGTACGTTGTTGGTCAGGCAACCAAGGGCGTTGCTGACTACCTCAACGCTCACTATGAGAACCCCACGCTGGCTCTCGCTCGTGACTCCCGCCTGAAGGGCGAGGAGTTCCAGAAGGTCGCCGCCGGCATCCTGGCCGCCAACGGCGTCAAGGTCTTCCTGTTCCCGCGCATCGAGCCCGTCCCGACGCTGTCCTTCGCAGTCCGTCACCTCGGCACCTCCGCGGGCATCGTGCTGACCGCCTCCCACAACCCCGCCGCCTACAACGGCTACAAGGTCTACAACGACAACGGTGGCCAGATCACCGACGAGGCCGCTGCCGAGATCAGCGCCAACATCGCCGCCGCCGACTTCTTCGGTCTCGACTGCATGGACTTCGACGAGGGCCTCGCAAACGGCATGATCAACTGGATCGACGACGAGGTCATCGATGCCTTCATCGCCGCCGTCAAGAAGGTCTCCATCCCCGGCTTCAAGGCCGACGAGTCCTACTCCGTGGTCTACACGCCGCTCAACGGCACCGGCATGGAGTGCGTCAGCAAGATCCTGAAGGAGATCGGCGTTGACAAGGTGTCCGTGGTTCCCGAGCAGGCCAACCCCGATGGCCACTTCCCGACCTGCACCTATCCCAACCCCGAGTTCCGCGCCGCTCTCGAGCTCGCCCTCAAGCTCGCCGAGGAGGTCAAGCCCAACCTGGTCGTCGCTACCGACCCGGACGCTGACCGTATGGGCACCGCCATTCCGCATGCTGGCGAGTACAAGCTGCTCTCCGGCAACGAGATGGGCGTCCTGCTGATGGACTGGCTCATCAACATGGCCGAGGCCAACGGCGAGGATCCCAAGGCCAAGGTTGCCGTTACCTCCATCGTGTCCTCCACCATGCCCGACGCACTGGCCAAGGACAAGGGCTTCGAGCTCCGTCGCGTCCTCACCGGCTTCAAGTACATTGGCGACCAGATCGACCAGCTGAAGGACGCTGGCGAGGAGGATCGCTACCTCATGGGCTTCGAGGAGTCCTATGGCT
>JAUNJR010000070.1 GCA_030533135.1 Coriobacteriales bacterium | reverse complement strand
GCGACGGCGAGCTGGCCGGGGAACTGGTTGCCATCAGTACTGTTATGTCGCTGGGAACGCTCTTCACCTGGATTTACCTACTGAGGAGCATGGGTGTGATTTAGAGGCTAGCCATATAAACGTAACGGCGCCCCATGCAGGGGCGCCGTTGTTATTGAGCAAGCTCCTTGTTGCCGCATGACCTACTTGTACTGCTCGGCCAGCTTCTCCCATGCCGGCAACGAGTTGACGATAGTCTCGTAGCTCACGCAGTAACCAATGCGGATCCAGCCTGGGCAGCCGAAGCTGTCAGAGGGAACGGGCAGCAGGTCAAGGGCCTTGGCTTTCTGGAAGAACGCCTCCGCGTCGGGCTCGAGCGCCTTGACCCACAGATAGAACGCACCGTCAGGCTCCACGTACTCATAGCCCAGACGCGAGAGGCCCTCGGTCAGCGCCTTGCGGTTACGCGCGTAGGCCTCGACGTCGGACGGAACGTCCACGCAGTCGATGAGCACCCGCTGGAAGATTGCCGGCGCACACACAAAGCCCAGCTTGCGGCCCGCGCCAGCGACCGCCAGCACCAGCTTGTCATGATCTGGGTTGGTGGGCGGCACGAGCACCCAACCAATACGCTCGCCCGGCAGCGAGAGCGACTTAGAGTAGGAGTAGCACACGATGGTGCGGTCATACAGGGGCGGAACCCACGCCACCTCGGCGCCGTAGGTAATCTCACGGTACGGCTCATCGGTGATGAGGTAGATGGAGGTGCCCAGCTCGTCTTCCTTCTCGCGCAGCACGGCAGCCAGCGCCTCAAGGTTGGCACGGGTGTACACGGCGCCGACCGGGTTGTTGGGGCTGTTGATAACGATGGCCTTGGTATTGGCGTTGATGGCGGCACGCACGGCCTCGATGTCAATCTGGAAGGTCTTCTGGTCGGCCAGGACCTCGACGCACGTAGCACCAGCGGTCTCGATCCACACGCGATACTCGGGGAAGTACGGAGCGATAACGATGATCTCATCGCCAGGGTTGACCAGCGCATGGAAGGTGATGGAGAGGGATGCTGCCGCGCCGCATGTCAGGTACAGGTCTTCGGGACCGGCAACCGGCGCGTCACCACACTCAGCCTGGAAGCGACGCGTCAGCGACGCGGCCACCGCCTCACGGGCGGCGGGGGCACCGTTTGCGGGCGTGTAGCCATGCAGCTGCACGGGCGGAAGCTCAAGTGAACGAGCAAGAGAGGCACGAACCTCGTCCGGTGCGGGAATGGAGGGGTTGCCCAGCGAGAAGTCGTACACGTTCTCCGCTCCAACCTCAGCCTTGCGGGCCATGCCGTAGGCAAAAATCTCGCGGATGGACGACTTGGACGCACCGTAGGCGTAGCTCTTCTCGTTGATGGCCATGAGGGCTCCTCTCTCTTGGGTCTGCCGCACATTGTACGGCGCAAAGGTTACAGGTGTGGTACGAGAGAAGCCAGAAGGACATATCCTTCTGGCTCCTCCATCTGGTTTCTTCAGATGTGCACTTCGCTAGAAACCCGCAGGTTTTGGCGGTGTCCCAACCCCCGCCCCTTCAGCTGCCATCGCAGCCTGCGCAGCAGCGCGCGCCTCTTCGAGCAATGCCTGTTCGTCGATGGGCTCCTGATCATCCGAGCGATTGGAGTCGACGACCCTGCGCACGGCTTCCTCCGGATGCGCAGCCACGAACTCGTCCCACTGGTCATTGAGGAGCGCCTCGACAGCCTTGCCCTCAACGGTTTCACGGACCAGCAGCACGTTTGCCATGGTGTCCATCTGCGCACGGCGAGCCTCAAGAACCTCGCGCGCACGAGCGTGTGCCTCACGCATGATGCGCTCGACTTCGTCGTCAATGCGCTTGGCTGTCTCGGCAGAGTAGTCCTGATGGCTCGCGAAGTCGCGACCCAAGAAGACCTC
This sequence comes from Coriobacteriales bacterium, assembly GCA_030533135.1. Classification (GTDB taxonomy): domain Bacteria; phylum Actinomycetota; class Coriobacteriia; order Coriobacteriales; family Atopobiaceae; genus UBA1367. The sequence continues at coordinate 8,509 of JAUNJR010000070.1, read as the reverse complement.
GTGGTTGGCCTCTCCGAAGACCTGCGTGCCCAGCTCCTCGCTCATGCCGTAGCGCGTGACCATCTGACGCGCAAGCTTGGTGGCGCGTTCAAGGTCATTGGAGGCACCGGTCGTGATGTCCGTACAGAAGAGCTCCTCAGCCGTACGGCCTCCCAGCAGCACGGCAATCTGGTCCAGCATGCTGTCACGCGTATCCAGGAAGTGGTCCTCCTCCGGCACCTGCATGGTGTAGCCAAGAGCCTGGCCACGCGCGATGATCGAAATCTTGTGCACCGGGTCAGAGTTCTCCAGAACATGGCCCACCAGCGCATGGCCGCTCTCGTGATAGGCGATGGTACGACGCTCGCGCTCGGTGATGACACGGCTCTTGCGCTCCGGACCAGCCATGACGCGCTCCATGGCCTCCTCAACCTCACCAACCGAGATGACCGTCTTGCGCCGACGTGCCGCAAGAAGCGCCGCCTCGTTCATCAGGTTAGCCAAGTCTGCTCCAGAGAAGCCTGGCGTCAGCTGCGCAATGCGCTCGAAGTCCACCGTACCGTCCAGCGGCTTATCCATGCTGTGCACGCGCAGAATCTTCTCGCGGCCCTTCAGGTCCGGGCGATCAACCGTCACGCGACGATCAAAGCGGCCAGGACGCAGCAGTGCCGGGTCAAGGATGTCCGGGCGGTTGGTTGCCGCAATGAGGATGACGGTTTCGTTATCTGCAAAGCCGTCCATCTCGACCAATAGCTGATTCAGAGTCTGCTCGCGCTCGTCGTGGCCACCGCCCAAGCCAGCGCCACGCTGACGGCCCACAGCGTCAATCTCATCAATGAAGACGATGCACGGAGCTTCTTCCTTGGCCTGCTTAAAGAGGTCGCGCACGCGCGACGCGCCAACGCCCACGAACATCTCCACGAAGTCCGAGCCGCTGATGGAGAAGAACGGCACGCCTGCCTCGCCCGCAACAGCCTTGGCCAAGAGCGTCTTGCCCGTTCCTGGAGGGCCAACCAGCAGCACGCCACGAGGAATCTTGGCGCCCATGCGCTGGTAGCGTGCAGGTTCAGAGAGAAAGTCCTTAATCTCCTGCAGCTCCTCGACTGCCTCGTCGATACCCGCGACGTCAGCAAACTTGACCTTGGGCCGCGTCTCCTCGGTTGTGCGCGCACCCTCAGCACGGCCAAAGTTCATGGCACGACCGTTCTGCCCATTGATCTGGTTCATGAAGTACAGAAGCGCCAGAATCACGATGACCGTGGGAAGAATGGTCGCAATCAGCGTTTCCCAAAGCTCTGAGTTGCGCGTATCAATCTTGAAGATGATGGCAGGATGCTTGGCCATCAGCTCCTGAAGGCTGTCTGACCCGACGTAGTTGCTGGTGAAGTAACGCATCTTCTCCATGTCGCCCACGTCTTTTTTATCAAGCCAATAGGAGCCTTCGACCGATGAGTCGGACAGCTTGTACGTGACGTCTTTGACACGGTCTTCTTTGACAGCCGTCACAAAAGTATTGGTGGGCAACGGGTCGGTTGGCGCGTTACGCACGCCACCCATCAGACCGCGCAGCGCAAACACCAGCAGCGCCACAACGAGGCCTACTGAGAAGAACGTCTGCCAACGGTTGGGGCCGTTCGGGAAGCCGCGCCAATCAAGGAAGCCGTTTGACTTCCCCTGATCTTCTTGCTCGTTCTTGCCCTGATCGTCGTTGTTATTACTCATATGATTTGCCACGGAGGCTCCTTGCCTGCCGGTGCTCAACCGGCTTTGCTGTTACTTGGTGTATACCTCGGGCTTGAGTACGCCCACGTACGGAAGGTTGCGATAGTGCTCCGCATAGTCCAAGCCGTAGCCCACAATGAACTCGTTTGGAACGTGGGTGCCCACATAGTTGGGGCGAACCGCCGGAACGTGCCCCGGCACATCCTTGACCGCAAACGCGGCAATGGAGATGGACGCGCAACCGCGCGAGCTCAGAAGGTGCATGAGATAGGACAGCGTCAGACCGGAGTCCAGGATGTCCTCGGCGATGATAACGTGCCGACCTTCGATTGACGTATCCAGGTCCTTGACGATGCGCACCACGCCGGAGCTTTTGACGCCCGAGCCGTAGCTGGAGACGGCCATGAAGTCAACGGCACAGGGAATCGTAATGGCACGCATGAGGTCAGCCGTGAAGACGAAGGCACCGCGAAGCACGGCCACGACCAGCGGGTCCTTGTCAGCATAGTCGCGCGAAATTTCTGCGCCAAGACGAGAAACAATAGCTTTGATTTCATCCTCGCTGATGAGGATCTTCTCTACGTCAGGATGCATTTCCATCAGTTCTCTCCTTCGTGTGGGCTTGAAGGAACAGGTGCGAGGCGGCTACGCACGCCGTCGTAATCGACTCGTCAGCCCGTAGTAAAAGACAATTCTAGCAGCAGCTTGGACGACGGCAGGCAACGAGCCCGTTCGTCAGGGCGAATCCCAGCTACCCACACGACCTGTCCGCGCGGTGAAGTGCGCACGATGGGCACCTTTGCCCGGTCAGCCGCGGGTACTTTTGCCTCATTGAGCAGGTCAGAGAGCTTTTTTGACTGCCCGTGCATGCCAAAGGGACACATGACGTCTCCAGGCGCTGCCGTATCCACCCAGAGCAACCCTCCAAGCGACGCATCTATGCCGCACGCCGCCGCGTCGAGGAGGACCGAGAGGCCCGCCCATTCTTGCGCATGAGCGCGAGCGAGGTCGGCTGCCCGCGATCCCGCAGGTACTTCTACCAGACGGGCCTTCAGGGTATGGCCATCGGGCAGGGTTAACGCGCCAACCGCCTGGGAATGGTCTGCCGCCCCTGGAACCTCGAGCCACGCGCCGTCATCCGTTGTCGCTTGCTTGGCAGCACGAACGAACAGCAAGCCGTACTCCACGCGCGCGTCAACGCCAAGGGGCAGCGTGCACGACCCACGCCCAGCTGCAACCAGTGACAGAACCGATGCGATGTGACGGGCCTCAAGGCGAGCCGCCGGGCACACGGTCAGCAAAGCCGAGCGGACAACGCGTCGCGCGATGGCAACCTCGGTTGCCCCCAGGCGATCTGCATCCAAGGCGACCATCCCATCGCCTTTTCGTCGGAGCAGGTCACGGTAAGCGCGCGACGCAACTTGGGTCAGGTAGGCGTCCTCATCAGAAAGGATGTCGCACGTAGCTGCCAGGCTTGACGTCACGCGTGGGTTGCGCCGCTTCACCACGGGCATGACCTCGTGGCGTACATATGCGCGCAGGTAGCGGGTGTCGTGGTTGGTGTCATCCTCGCGCCACACGATGCCGCGCATACGGAGCAAGTCACAGAGCTCGGAATGGGTGCGATCCAGGAGCGGACGCACGATGCGGTTGCGCCGACGCGGAATGGACGAGAGGCCCGCTGGTCCGGTGCCTCGAATGGCGTTCATGAAGAAGGTTTCCGCACGGTCATCTGCCGTGTGAGCCGTAACGATACGGGCAGCTGATCGAGGTGTGCCAAACTCCTCCGAAAGCTGGTTTGCCAGCTCTGCGGCAGCAGCATAGCGGACTTCTCGCCCCATGTTCTCCACGTTAGTATCTGCCGAGGCGCCTTCCTGACGCGCCGCCAGTGCCAGCGCAGCCACGTCCACGCGCCGCACCGTACAGGGTATGCCATAGCGGGCGGCCAGCTCCTGGACAAACTCTTCATCCTCACGCGCGTCAAGGCCGCGAAGCTCGTGATTGACATGCAGCACGTGCAGGCGCTCTCGCGCAATACGCGCCGTCCCCCGCCCGTCATCGATATCCAACGACGAGGTCGCAGCCAACACCAAAAGCGCAGTTGAATCCGCGCCACCAGACACCATCAGGACCACGGGAGCACGCATCTCGTCGTCCGCCTGACCCGACGGACGGTCAAAGCGGGATTCTCCGCTTGCATATCGTCTGAGCACATTAGGCATGGCTTCTCCTTTCGCACGTTGTAGTGTAACGCGTCAAACCGCACTGTCACATTGGGGACTGTCCCCAATGTGACAGTTGAGCAAGTACGCTACCCTAGGTGGGAGATTATTTGCCAGAAGGGACTTCATGCAACCACTTATCCATCTGCATATTCTCGCCAGTGGGTCTAAAGGCAACGCAGCGCTGGTAGAAGGCCCTGAGGGCATCGTTTTGGTGGACTGCGGCATCTCACGCAAGCAATTGCTGCTTCGCGCCGCCGAGCTGGACGTCGACCTGGCTCGCCTGAAGGCCGCCTTCTTCACCCACGAGCATGGCGACCACATTCGTGGACTACCCGTCTTCGCCAAGCGGTTTTCTGGTCCTCTCTATGCAACGAGCGGGACCATCGGGGGAAGCTCCAGCTTGGCCGGGCTGTCATTTGTACGGCTGAAGCGCGAGGACAAGATTTCCGTGGCGGGCATGCGCGTACACACCTTCCCCACCTCCCACGATGTGAACGACCCGTTTGGCCTGCACTTTACCGTGGAGGACTCGGATGGGGGCACGCTTGATTCCGTCGGATGGTGCACCGACACTGGCTTTCTGACAGAGGTTGCGCTTAAGGAGCTGCGCGGTTGTCGCGTCCTTGGCATCGAGGCAAACCATGACGTGCACATGCTGGCAACGGGCCCTTATCCCAGTTATCTGAAGGCTCGTGTCGGGGGCAAATACGGGCATCTCTCAAACGAACAGGCGGCAGAGGCTCTTCCTCAGCTCGTGACCTCTGAGACCACGACCATCGTGGCATTGCACATCTCAGAGAAGAACAACCTGCCCTCCGTGGCACGTAAGACGCTGCAAACTGCAGCCCCGGACGACGTCGAGATCCTCGTTGCAGGCCAGAATCGCCCCATGACCGTCTGGTAAATGGGGGGCATCCCCTTTGAGTCACGAACAAGGGCGGCGCCGCAGCGCCGCCCCCTCATTGTTGGTAGCTATCGTTTTAGTTGCTGTTGCTAGTCGATGGACACCTTGGTCACGTTGACCTTCTCGTCCTGCTTGGGAACGGTCACCGTCAGGATGCCGCCGTCAAGCTTGGCGGTCAGGCCAGAGGTGGATGCGTCCTTCAGATACACGCCACGCGACGCGCTCCACTCGTGAATCTCCTTGTGCAGGAAGTTCTTGCTCTTGTGCTCTTCAGTCTCGCGCTTGTCAACGGAGATGGAGAGGCGGCCCTCGTTGAGCTCGACATCAATCTCGTCCTTGCCGACGCCCGGAAGCTCAGCCGTGACGATGTAGGAAGTCCCCGCATCCTCAACGTCCATCTTGAAGGCGCCATCACCAGTGCTGACCAGCGGAGAAGAAAGCAGCTCATCAAACATGTCAAACGGGAAACGACGAAGTGCGCGATCGTAGGTGCTGTAGGGAATAAGGCTTGCCATAGTGCATGCTCCTTAGGTTGTGGGCGCCTCTTTCTGTGCGCCCCTGGGTACGTCTTGTTTGTTCCCCGTCCGCGGTGCCTTTATACAGAGGCGAGCATCTTTTCTAAGCTTCATAAACTCATCAAATCTAAGTAATATTGACTTAGATTTATAACAGTCAAAAATAGTCTCGCGGTTTCTCTGCGTATTGAACGCAAGACAACCAGAGTGCTTTATCATGTACGCATCTGTGAACCCACTGCACCCCTCGGAGGTGCCGCATGGAAGACAACGAGCTTTTTGACGAGCCCACGGCGCAGGAGGCCGCTGCCCCGAGCGCGGCGCAGCCGTCGATCCCTCTTGACGCCGAGACCGTAGAGACGTTTGACGACCTTGCCCCCGCGCAGCGTACACCGTATGTCCGGCATCGCACACCACGTCGTACGCAGGAGGCCATCGACGACCTGGCAGAAGATGACAGCTCCGTCGAGTACGCACACGAGTCCAACGTGGCCGTGGGCGGCATGATTGCTGACCGAAAGTATCGCAACGCCCGCTCTGACATCTCTCGATTCCAGAAGAACAACCGCTATGGCCAGTACCTTGAAATCCCCAAGGGTCGCCGTTCCATCTTTGCTAAACGCGAGCGCGCCCGCCGTCGCCAGTCAGCTGTTGCCGCTGTCGTCGTGCTGGGTATCCTCGCGATTGTCGCTTATATCCTCTGGCAATTCATGAGCACGCTGACCTGGCCGTTCTAAGTGCAATGCCAATAGGCAAGAGAAATCGCCCCACGAGCAAACGTGCTCGTGGGGCGATCTTTTTCACCGTTGTCTTAGTACCTACGCCCAAGGATCGGGCTCGAAAAGCGGCTCACGCTCAGGAAGGCGATCGGAGTAGGGATCATAACCGTCATCGTCCTCATTCTCTGCCCGTAAATACGACTTGTCCTCTGGGACCTTCGGTTCGTCCTCATCAGGTGTCATGCTTCGCTCCTTAGCTTCTATAGCTCGTTGTACACATCCATGGCTGCAACGAAGTCGCAGATGCTATTGCCATAGTCCTTCAAATCATAGTTGCTGGTATAGTACGTCGTCGGCGCGCAGGTCACCACGGCGCGCAGGTCCCCATTGGCCTCACTGACAAGCAGGACGGTCCAGGACACGCCGCCGACTTCGCCATACGTGCAGCTGAACTTTGCATTGGTCTTAGCCATGTCATTGGGCATTTGTATGTCTTTGTGCGTGCAGACGTCGGAGATACTGGAGAGCCCACAGCGGGTCATGATGTCGCGCGCAGCATCCTCATTGAGCTTCGAAGCATCGCTCGGAAGCAGCGACGTCGGCACCTCCCAACGAATGCCCACGAACGGATGCCCGTCGGCCAGCACGTCCTCGCCAGTATCACGTGAATAGATATAGGAGTGCGAGTACGGCCGGTTGCAGAAGCAAAGGTTCCCGTAGGAATCCGAGTAGTAAACAGCCTCGGCCTCATTGTCCGACGAGACAAACGAGGACTGCAGGTAGAACCCATTATTGTTCAGATATTTCGCGATGCTGGACGAGTTCTTGCCAAAGTACTCAAGCATGTGCAGGGGTTCAGTCGGCATAGGCTCTACCACGTACAGCCACACCGTCGAACCAGGGTCGGCCTTTGCCTCTGGATCCGGCTCGGTCTTTATGACGGAGTTGGGAGCGCCTTCCTCGGTGACGTACCAGTACTCTCCCTTAAAGCCCGCGGCATCCACCAGTGCCTTTGCCTCGACCTTGTCCTTACCGATCACGTTTGGCACCAACGGCTTCTGGGCAACTGTCAAGGTCACGGTTTGGTAGGCAGAGAATGGTTCGCCCGGCTCTGGCTTGACGCTCAGAACCGTGCCCTCGGACTCACTCGAGTCTGTGCCGACCACTTCGATTTTTTCCGCGCCAACCTCCGTCAGCAGGTCAAACGCCTCCTGCTGAGTCATGCCCGCAACTTCCGGCATGGTACGGCTCACGGCAACCACGATCGTAACGTTAATCCCCTCTTCCACGCGCTCGCCACTCGCTGGCTCCTGCTCAATCACGAAGCCAATACCGTCGTCAGCGATACGACTCTTAGTGATTACCTGATAGCCCTCTTCCTCTAGGATTGTCCGCGCGCTGACCTCAGAGATGCCCACCACGTTGGGTAGGCTCTTGCCGCCCCACACTTCCAAGCCATAGGTAGCAGCTGCGTAGATGCATGCCGCCATGGTCACTACCAAGAAAAGCGCAAGCAAGGGACGCAGCGCGCCGCGGCTTCTCCCTTCTCCCGGAATGCGATAGCCAGAGCCGTCCTCGTCGCTCATGTGCGGAATGGGTATTTCCTGAGCACGCCTGCCGGTATAGGCGCGACCTAGCCGGCTGAAGTCCTGCTCATAGAACTGCTGGTCACCGATGCCCGAGCCGCGCTCCTCGTCGTAGCTGGGAGCGGGCAGCGGAAACAGCATCGTTTCCTCTACGGGCTGATCATCGGTGGGGTAATTGGTGTCTTCGGGGGCCATACGGTGCCCTCTCTCGCGATTTAGGTGTGTTTGAGCCACGCATCATTTTAACGCAGAGGCGGAGGTATTGCGCTTGTTCGTTCCATATTGGTCGGAGGCGTACCTCTGCGGCATCTCAATCGCGCCTGATTGAGCTCCACCCATCCCCCATGTTGCCTGTTTGCACGTTAAGTCGGCTCAATTGCATCCTTTGCGAAGGGTTTGGACAAAAAACGCGAGCTTCTGCATCTAATTGCATTATTGATTATTAGTCACACCTATAACTACCTGCGGCTTTTCTAAACAGGCTCCGCTGCCTAACATGCATTTTCGACACGGTGGCAGATTGGCATTCTTTCGTGCAACATGGCAAATGAAAAAGCGCAGGTAAATGTATATATGAATGAATATCATTGTTTTAATTTGTTGCATAAGCTCGCATTTTTTGTCCAGCACCCATCATAGGGGCCGTAATCCCCCTCATTAACGTGCATCAATCAAGCCGGACGACCCCCCAACGCATCTCACAGGCACCGTCCCGCGCGGCACATACCGCAAACGTGCAAGCGGTCAGCAGGTCTGCTATAGGCACGGAGGCATTAGCCTGTCAAAATAAGAAGTTGATGCAGTTTTGCAGGTGGGAACGAGGAGAAGAGGAGACACCATGCTGCACAAGACGCTCAAG
>JAUNJR010000172.1 GCA_030533135.1 Coriobacteriales bacterium | reverse complement strand
GCACCATTCACCGCATCACCTTCGACGAGATGCGCGAGCTTTCCTACATGGGCGCTTCCGTCCTGCAAGAGGAAGCTATCTTCCCCGTGCGCGAGGTGGGCATTCCCATCCAAATCAAGAATACCAACCTTCCTGAGAAGCGTGGCACCATCATCCGTGAGACGGCTGACGAAGGCGCGCGCGAGCACCTGATTACCGGTATCGCGGGTAAGAAGGACTTCATCGCCCTGCACATCAGCAAGGCGCATATGTCCAACGAGGTGGGCATCGTACGTCGTGCACTGGCTGTCTTCGAGCGCTATGGCGTGTCGGTTGAGCACATCCCGACGGGCGTTGACTCCTTCGGCATCGTGGTCAACGGGTCTGATGTTGAGGACAAGATCTATCTCATCGTCAACGACCTGCAGCAGGAGCTCAAGCCAGACAGCGTGACGGTGGTGGACAAGCTGGCGCTCATCTCGGTGGTCGGCCGCAACATGAGCCGTCGTCCCGGCACGTCCGGTCGTGTCTTTGGTGCGCTGGGTGAGGCTGGCATCAACATCCGCATGATTACGCAGAGCTCGCAGGAGATCAGCATCATCATGGGTGTGAACAACGAGGACTTTGAAAAGGCAATCAATGTGATCTACCAGGCCTTTGTTGCCGACGAGATGGTAGATATGATGAGAGGGGTAGTGCAATGAGCGAGCGTGTTGTAGGCATTCTGGGGGCAACGGGCGCGGTTGGCCAGCAGATGCTGACCTGCCTTGAGGAGCGCAATTTCCCCGTCAGCAAGCTTGTCCCACTGGCAAGCGCCCGTTCTGCGGGAAAGACGATCAAGTTCCGCGGCGAGGACGTGACCATTGTCGAGGCTGCCCCGGACGCATTTGAGGGCATTGACATCCTCCTTGGCGCAGCTGATGACGCTACGGCAAAGGCGCTTATGCCCGAGGCCGTCAAGCGCGGTGCGGTTTGCGTCGACAACAGCCATGCGTTCCGTCTGGATCCCACGGTCCCCCTGGTCATCCCCGAAATCAACGCTGAGGATGTCAAATGGCATCAGGGCATCATTTCTAATCCCAACTGTGCCACCATCATCGGCCTCGTGCCGCTGTGGCCGCTGCACGAAGCCGCCGGTCTTACGCGCATCATTGCGAGCACCTATCAGGCTGCTTCTGGTGCCGGCAACCCTGGTCTGCGCGAGCTTGAGCGTGAGATGGCTGCCGTGGCCGCTGGTGAGCCGGTGGGGGAGACCGCTCCGTTTGCCTATCAGCTGGCGGCAAACCTGATTCCGCAGATCAGCTCCTTCAAGGATGATGATTACACCGACGAAGAGCTGAAGATGGGTCGTGAGGGCCGCAAGATTATGCATCTTCCCAACCTGCGTGTTAACTGCACCTGCGTGCGCGTCCCCATCATGCGCTCTCACTCCGAGTCCATCACGGCCGAGTTCGAGAAGCCCATCACACCGGACCAGGCGCGCGAGATTTTCGCGACTGCGCCAGGCGTCAAGCTGGTTGATGATATCGCCAACCTGCGCTATCCCATGCCGCTTGAAACCTCTGATCAGGATCTGATCTTCGTTGGACGTATCCGCCGCGACACTTCCGCGCCGGATGGTGTGAATGCGTTGACGTTCTTCTGCTGCGGCGACCAGATTCGCAAGGGCGCCGCGACAAACGCAGTCCAGATTGCTGAACTGCTGGTGTAACGACATGTGAAGCTAGCCCCCCATGAGGGACAGGTCCTAAGAGGGAGCTCCCCATTAGGGCCTGTCCCTCATGGGCTATTCAGAGAAGGAGAGATACGCCATGATCAAGCTTGTGGTTACCGACATTGACGACACCTTCATTGCTGTGGGCCGCCCGTATGCGACCGATCACGCCATAGCCGCCATCCACGAGCTTCAGGATGCTGGCGTGACTTTCTCGGTGGTTACCGGTCGGCGCATGAGTGCCATTCGCAAGCTCTTCCGCGGCGACGAGGCGTGCTACCAGACAGCCATCACCTCCAATGGCCAACGCATCTACGTGGGAGGGGAGTGCATTCACACCCAGTACCTCGATCATGATGCGCTGGTGCGTGCGGCCGAGGTCATCAAGAACTTTGAAGGCTATGCCATGGGCCTGTACAAGGGCCATCAGGTCGAGTTGGTTGCCACTACGCAGGAGGAGGTCGACCGCTATGGCCTGGCTTTCTGGAACGACGCGTATCTCGTGGACGGCGTATCTGATCACCAGTATTACAAGGCAAATGTGCGCGTGGGACATGGCCCGGGTGTGGCGTCACGTGCTGAGGTCCGTACGGCAATCGCTCGTGCTTGCCCGGAGTTTGACCTGTTCTATCCCGGTCCGAACTACATCGATTTGCTGCCTGGTGGATGGGGCAAAGATTCGGCCGTGTGTCTGTTGGCAGCGTATCTTGGCCTTGAGTTCGAGGAAGTTGCAGCCTTTGGTGACGAGGAGAACGACCTCAACATGCTGTACTCCGTCCCCAATTCTGTAGCGGTTGCCAATGCGGTGCCCGCCGTCAAGCGCGATGCCCGCTGGCACATTGGGGCAAGCGCCGACGACGCCGTTGCCGACGCATTGCTCGACATTGCCGCTGCAGCACGCGAGGGACGCATGCCCTCATTCATGAACGACCAGTTTGCCACCGAAGCCCCGCTGGTTGCACCGAGAGGCTAACGTTTGTGAACAGAATGTGCGCGTCATCAGAGTTTTGCCGCTTACGTAGTATGGCTTGGCGGTGGCGGATGCACGTTCTGGCCGCCTGAATTGCTCTCTCATAATGGGGCAGTCTGCATTTCCTAGGAAAGGGGTGGCAATGGCCGCTATCGATGAGGTTTGTGCGTATCTGAAAGAGGTTGGCACGTATTACCTGGCAACGGTCGATGGTGACCAGCCGCGCGTGCGACCGTTTGGCACGGCTCACATCTTCGAGGGCAAGCTCTACATCCAGACGGGCAAGGTCAAGCCGGTGGCTCAGCAGCTGGCAGCCAACCCCAAGTTTGAGATCAGCGCGTTCCACAAAGGCACGTGGATTCGCCTGAGCGGCAAGCTGATTGAGGATCCGCGCATTGAGGCTCAGGAGTCTATGCTCGATGCACATCCGAGCCTCAAGCAGATGTACACCGCTGGCGATGGTAACACCGCGGTGTACTACATCGAAGACGGCGAGTGCACGTTCTGCAGCTTCACACAGCCGCCCAGGAAGGTCACGTTCTAACGGGTTGCACATACGCGTTTCAGGGAGCCCCAATACGGGGCTCCTTTTGTTGTAGGGGTGCCGAGACTTCACGCGAAGTGCCAATTGGGTGTCCATGGAGCCTCGGGAACACACTTCGCGTGAAGGAATACATGCCCCGAGGCGCCTAGAGTTCACGCGAAGTGGCCCACAGGGCTC
>JAUNJR010000171.1 GCA_030533135.1 Coriobacteriales bacterium | reverse complement strand
CCAAAGGTGGGGGCCAAGTTGGTGACTGCGACGACGAAAGAAACGAGGCCGACGTAAGGGAGGCCCACGGCCGTCATGAACAGGGCGTTCAAACAACCGATGACGAGACTGTCAAGCAGGTTGAAGACAACATAGCGGTTAAGAATCGAGTCGCAGCGGCGCAGGAAACTGATGGTCAGCTCGTACTGCTCGGGCGAGAGAAGTGCGGAGAGGAGATTCAGGCCCTCGTGCTTGAGGCGTACTTTCTCAAAGAGGAAGTAGATGGAGAGCAGCAGGGCGATTGACCACTGAATGATGCTCTTGCCCGCAAGCGTCGAGGTGTGCAGGATGAGGTCGGTGTTCTGCCTCAAAAACGCCACGCTGTTGGAGACGAGCTCCTCGGGAGGGCCGATAATTCCCTCGAGATTGATGTCAACGCCAAACAGCTCGAGGTCTGGCAACTTAGAGGAAGAGCTCGCCGCAAAGGCGCTCAGGTTGTCGATGAAGGCGGACACGCCGTCAATCAGCTGGGGAACCAAAACGATGAGCAGGGTGAACAAGAACGAGAAGAGCGTCAGAAAAGCCAGGCTGTTTGAGGCTACGCGGCGGCTCCGCGTGGTGCCGATTCCCCTGAAGATTGTGTTGCGGTACAGGTTTGCCAAGGGGTTCACCAGATATGCGATCACCGCAGCGAGGAGCACCGGCGTGAAAAAACCAAGGAAGGTCTCCAGTGCCGTGCGCAGGGTGCCGAGGTTCGTGAGCACGACGTAGACGATCACAGCAATGCTGAACGAGATCGCCTGAGGAAGCCACCGGTTGGGATTGAAGGGGTTATTGTTCATCGTGGTTCCTTGTATCCTGAGTGTCGTGCTAGGTTGTATTTCGCCTAACATTACTAGGATAGCTTCTTCAAGGGCGTGACGGTTCTCGGTTGGCAAGACTTTTCAATATATGACACAACGTCAATCGGTCCGAATCAGCATGTACACCGCTCCAGACGCATCAAAACCGTATGGATGTGCTGGAGTAAGATGGTCTGGCAGGGCTATGGGAAGAGGCGCGCATGGCAGACTCACAAACCAATAGGGATAGAGAAACGAGCAGCCACGTGAGGCGCGTTTTGTGTGACACGCACACCCATACGCTGTTCTCGCGCCATTCGTACTCAACGATTGAGGAGTGCGTGCGAGCTGCCGCAGATCGAGGGCTTGAACTCTACGGTGCAACCGACCATTATTCGGCGATGCTGTACCCCGAGCATGGTGGCCAGCAGGATGTGCGTGACTTCCAGTTCTTCATGAACTTTGAGGTGTGGCCGCGTGTCTGGCATGGCGTGCAGGTGATGCATGGGTGCGAGGCGGATATCGTTGATCTTGAGGGACACCTGTTTGGCTATGATGTGCCCGTTACGCATACGCTTGGTGGGGATGTGCGCCGTAAGCCCACAACGCTCAAGGATATCGTGTTTCGCGACTGCGACTACGTGGTGGCGAGCGTGCACGGGCAGGATTTTGCAAAGGGCGCCAACTCTGTGCAGGTGACGGAGATGTACCTTCGTGCGCTTGACGACCCAAAGGTGCTCATGCTGGGCCACATTGGACGAACGGGGTTGCCAATTGACGTCGATGCCGTGGTCACCGCGGCGCGCGACCGGCACAAGCTCATTGAGATTAACGAGACCAGCCTGCGGCGGCCTGGTAATACGAAGCGCTGCAGGACCATCGCGGAGTGTTGTGCCGTGCTTGGCTGCTCCATCGCGGTGAATAGCGATGCGCATATCGCAACCGATATCGGACATTTTGAATGCGCCGAGGCCATGCTGGACGAGATTGGTTTCCCCGAGGAGCTGATTGCCAATCGCAATGCCGCCGCCTTTAGGGAAGCGCTCACTGCTGTCGGCCTCTGACCGCACGTTGGACATTAGGGACAGTCCCTTTTGTCCACTGGACGTTAGGGACAGTCCCTTTTGTCCAACTTTGCTATGCGTTGGCGTGGATGGCGTCATGCAGGAACTGCGTGGCACCAGCTCCGCAGACGCTGTCGTAGTAATCAATAAAGCGCTGGTCGGCAAGATAGCCCTTAGCCATGCCACGGTGGGATTCGGCCGAATATACGCCGTCGGGCCAGTACGCTTGCAGCCAGCGAGCATGCATGCGCACAAGCTCCGCGGCTTCCGCGCTTGCAGGGTCGCCCGTCGCCATGGCCTTGCGTAGCTGCTCCTTGATGGCGCCCTCAAGTTCCATGATGTCCACCCACTCTCCCTGGGTCATGCGCAGCAGTTTGGCATTCGCAGCGTCGACGGCTTTGTCGCCGTAACGTGCACGAGCCTCTGCGCCGTAGGTCTTCTCGTTGTTCGCAACGGCCTCGGCCTTGAGTCCCTCAAAGCGCTCCTGGTCGGTCATGGTGGCGTCCCCTTTCATGGTCGCAAGCGTCTTCTCTACGGTGGAGATAAGCGTCTCAAGGCGTGCGTGTTCCTGGCGCAGCGCATCAAGGTGCTGCTGCAGCGCGTGGACCGGGTCGTAGCCGTGCGCGTCGAGGAGCTCGCCAATGCTCTGCAGCTCAAGACCCATTTGTCGATAGAGCAGAATCTGCTGCAGACGCTCCACATCGGTGGCAGAGTACGAGCGGTAGCCGTTGTCACGACGCTCTGGCACTAGAAGTCCAATCTGGTCGTAATGGTGCAGCGTCCGTACGCTCACCCCGCTGATGCTAGCCAACTGCTTTGGTGTGTATCCCTGACGAGCCATGCGCTCACCTCCCGCATGCAAGGATAAACCCTAACGTAACGTCAGAGTCAACCAAAAAAAGCGCCAAGGTGGACAGGCCACCTTGGCGCTCCTGAGACGACGCGTGCCGTAGCTTAGAAGTCGCGACGTGCGTAGGTGCGCTCAGCAATGAGCATCGAGGCCGCATAGAGCGCGACAGCGACGAGGACGATCACTGCGAAGATCGGGGCCGGGGAGCCAAGGGTGTGCTCCAGGCGCTCCAGGGAGTTGACGAATCCGCGAGTCACATCGCGTACGGGGCCGACATTGATTAGCAGGCACAGGATGAACGGCAGCGAGAACGTCATGCGCGCCTTGGCGATGCCCACCTTGAACACGTACGGCATGATAAGTGCCATGTACGCGAGGGCGATGAGCGCAGATCCAAAGGCCCCACCGATGACCTCGAGCACACCTGGCGTGGAGGGTGCGACAAAGATCGACAGGCCAACGTTCACTAGCACGCCTGCTGCAGTGCCAATTGCCGCGATGGCCATGCCCGTCAGCGCCAGAAACGCGTAGCGCTCACGAACCACGAGACGTGGCGTAACCGGCAGCGTCAGACGCATTTGCTCCCAATCGCCCGCCTCGTCGTTGCCGAAGAGGGTCAGCATCGAATAGAACACCATCATCACGGTAAACATGGACCC
>JAUNJR010000170.1 GCA_030533135.1 Coriobacteriales bacterium | reverse complement strand
GCCGTCGAGGAGCAGCACATCTGCACGCACGAGCAGATGCTCGCTGCCTTTGACAACGTGGCACGTGACAACTGTCGTACTCCCATGCAGTGGGATGCGTCGGATGGCACGGGATTCACCACGGGTACGCCTTGGATTGAGGTCAACCCCAACCACGTCGAAATCAATGCGGCATCTCAGGTGGACGATCCAAGCTCCGTCTTCTCGTTCTATCGCAAGCTCATCGAGCTGCGCCACAACATGGACATTATCGTCTATGGCAGCTACGAGCCGCTGCTTGAGGACTCGGACGAGATTTGGGCCTACCTGCGCCGTCAGGGCGACCAGGTGATTACGGTGGCTTGCAACTACACCACGCACGAGGTGCCCTGCGACCTCTTTGGTGAAGACGACAAGCCGCTCATTGGAAACTACGACAACCACGTTGCTGGCGTACTGCAGCCTTACGAGGCGTACGCGACGATACGGTAACGAAAATGAGGCGCCCCTTCGTTACGTAAAGGGGCGCCTGAGGCTCTCGGGCCGAGCGGCGGTTCGTGGTTAATAGCCGCGAACCGCCGTATTGTGGAACGTGAAGTAGTCGGGACGGTGGCGCGATTGCGTGTACTCGAACATAACGCCCTGGTCATTGAACGTATGGTTGGTGACGACTGCCAGCATGGTGAAGTCAAGCAAGTCCATCAGTTCACGGTCATCGGACACAACGTATTCCATGGTTACGGTGCGTTTGCTGGTGACAATGCTCATGCCCAGGACATCCTCGGCATAGGCAAATATCGAGTCTTCCGCAATGCTTGGCGTGAGACCGGGAAGCAACGACGCCAAGAAGTAGCTACTGTCGCGGATGAGCGCCTCTCCCTCGATTACGCGAATACGTTCGATGTGGAGCAGTTCGTCGCCGACCTCAAAGCCCGTGAACTCGGCAAGTGCCTCATCAGCTACGACACGTTCGAAGACATGAATTTTGGTATGGGCGTTGAGGCCATTTCGCTTCGCCGCCTCTTTGAAGGTCTCGATGTCTCCCAACACGAAGTTGGCTCGGCGCTCGGGACGGTAGATGACGCGGACGCCCTTGCCCCATATGGGCTGCACGAACCCGTGCAGCATGAGCACCGACAGGGCCTTGCGCAGGGTATTGTGCGAGCACTCGTACTTGCGAGAGAGCCAGCTCTCGGAGGGCATGTAAGACTGGTAGGGGTATACGCCCTCGATGATCTTGTCGCGCAAGTCCTCGTAAATGTCGTAGTAAATGGCACGCATTTTGGCTCCATAAACTCGCAGGTATCAGCATATAAACAGTATAGAGCGCCAAAAAGGTCACCCAGATTACTTGGAAGAGGGCAGAGGTAACGCCGAGGAGTTCGGGGAGCGACAAGACCTGCTTTTAATCAGTACACTTCTGTAGGATAGGACATGAGGAGAGAGGAGAACACCATGGATACAGAGACATTAGGCAGCAAGGTCGTATACCAGATTTACATCAGATCGTTTTGTGACACGGACGGCGATGGCCTCGGAGACCTACGAGGTATCACGCAGCATTTGGACTATCTTGCAGACCTCGGTGTCGACTGCATCTGGATTACGCCGTTCTACCCTTCGCCCCAGAAGGACAACGGCTATGACGTGTCAGACTACCGCGCCATCGACCCGCGTTACGGCACCATGGATGACTTTGACGAACTTTCGCGTGAGGCAAGGAAGCGTGGCATCGAGCTGATGCTCGACATGGTGTTCAATCACACCTCCACCGATCACGAGTGGTTCCAAAAGGCGCTTGCGGGGGACTCGAAGTACCTTGCTTACTACAAGTTTGTCGATGCGGCTCCGGAAGCCACGGCAGACAACCCCGGCGAGCCTCCCACCAACTGGGAGAGCAAGTTTGGCGGTAACGCATGGGAGTACGTGCCAAGTCTTAACAAGTGGTATCTCCACCTTTTTGACGTGAGTCAGGCTGACCTTGATTGGGACAACCCCGAGGTGCGTGCCGAACTCGCTCAAGTCCTGCGCTTCTGGCGCGGCAAAGGCGTCAACGCCTTCCGCTTTGACGTGGTCAACCTCATTAGCAAGGCTGAGGGTTGGGAGAACGACTACGAGGGCAATGGCAAGCGCTTCTATACGGACGGACCCCACGTACACGAATACCTGCAGGAAATGGTGCGTGAAGGCGATATTGATGGCCTCCTGACGGTCGGAGAGATGAGCTCGACTTCCATTGAGAACTGCATCCGCTATACCAATCCCTCCAGCCACGAGCTCGCCATGGTCTTCAGCTTCCATCACCTGAAGGTCGACTATCTTGGTGGTGATAAGTGGAAGCTGATGGATCCCGACATTGCTTCGCTGCGAGACATGTTCCGCGATTGGCAGGAAGAGATGACTGCTGGCGGTGGCTGGAACTCACTCTTCTGGTCCAACCACGATCAACCGCGTCCCAACTCGCGCTTTGGTGATACCGAGCACTACTGGTACGAGTCGAGCACCCTGCTTCCCACCTGCACCCACCTCATGCGTGGGACGCCTTACATTTACCAGGGCGAGGAGCTGGGCCAGACCATCACCGACTTCACGAGCATCGACCAGTACCGTGACGTTGAGACCCACAACTACTACCGCATCATACAGGAGCGAGGGCACACTCCTGAGGAGGCGTTTGACATCGTGCACGCCCGCTCGCGCGACGACGGACGTTATCCCGTGGCATGGGACGGAAGCGAGAAGGCCGGCTTTACCAGTGGTGAGCCGTGGCTCGGGTTGCCAGCCAATCATGCGTGGATCAACGCCAAGACCGAGATGGCTGACGCACATTCTGTTCGCGCCTATTACCAGCGGTTGATTGCCCTGCGTAAGGAGCTTCCGGTGATTCAGATCGGCAACGTGCACTTTGTGGACGAGTCGAGTGACAAGGTCATTGGTTACGAGCGCGAGCTGGACGGTGTGAAGGTGCTGGTGCAGTGCAACTTCTCGGGTGAGGAGCAGCCGGCACTTGACGCACCGGGAGGCGAGGTCCTGATTGGGAACTACGATGGGCCCATCCTTGCGGGTACGCTGCGTCCTTGGGAGGCTGTGGCGCACATCTGGCGATAATCGATCAAACAGCTTCGCGAAATGGATTGACGGTCTGTAATAGCACGAGAGCTTGCCGTAAAATCATAGCCACTGTGTGACTAATAACGTCACCCCAACGAGAGGAGAATCTCATGAAGTTCGTATGCCCCGTGTGCGGTTATGTTGAGGAGATCGACGGCGACGAGCTGCCCGCCGACTACAAGTGCCCCATCTGCAAGTGCCCCGGTGCTAAGTTCAACAAGATGGACGGCGAGCTGACGTGGGCTGCCGAGCATGTTGTGGGCATCGGCAAGGCCGAGGGCGTGCCCGAGGACATCATCGCCGACCTGCGC
>JAUNJR010000169.1 GCA_030533135.1 Coriobacteriales bacterium | reverse complement strand
TCCTTTCGGAAAAGGTTTTTGAGACCTCCGCGTCTGCCAATTCCGCCATCCGGGCCTGTCTGCGACACCTGACTATAGCAGATGTTGTGCCACTCGTCCTGACAAAAGCTTCTTTTGTCTACACCTTGCTGAGGGACCTAAGCGGCTTTAGTGACCAAGTACCTCGCCAAGAACCTCGTCGATGGCGGCGAAGCCCTCGCGCAGGACATCCTCGTCGGTGATCAGAGCAGGCATGAGCTTCAGCGCTGAATCGCCGCGTCCGCAAGCCTCGCAAATGACGCCACGGTCGAACAGCTTGTGGATGGTGTCGAGTACCAGCTTGCCATCGTTCATCTCGATTGCCCAGATCATGCCGATACCACGCCACTCGAGGCCATGCTTGGCGGCAATGCCCTGGACAAGCTCTTTCACGAGAATGGACTTGCTCTTGAGCGTGGACGCAAAGTCGGTATCAAGCGAGAAGTCAATGGCAGCCTTGGCAGCGACCATGCCCAACTGGTTGCCGCGGAACGTGCCGTTATGCTCGCCAGGACCGAGGACGTCGAATTCAGGAGCGACCAGCGTGAGGGCAAACGGAGTTCCGATGCCGCTCAGGGACTTGGACAGCGTTACGATGTCAGGCTTGATGCCCGCGCGCTCGAACGAGAAGAACGTGCCCGTGCGCCAGCAGCCAACCTGGATGTCGTCGACGATCATCACGATGCCATGGCGCGTGCAAAGCTCGCGCAGGCCCTTCAGGAAGTCGCTGGGAAGCACCTGGATGCCGCCCTCTGCCTGGGTCGTCTCGACGATGATGGCCGCAGGCTTGGATGCGCCGGCGTGGTCATCTGCCAGAACGGCCTCCATGTACGCCAGGGCATCAAGACCGGGAAGCGTGTAAGGCGCCGGCATGTGACGCGTGCCCACCAGCGGGAGGCCCGCGCCGTCGCGCGAGTAGGTGTCACTTGTCAGGGCAAGAGCACCAAGCGTCATGCCGTGGAAAGCACCCATGAGTGCCCATACTTCGGTGCGGCCTGTGGCCTTGCGGGCAAACTTCAGCGCCAGCTCGTTGGCGTTCGTTCCGGTCGGGCCAGGGAAGGCGACTTTGTAGTCAAGGCCGCGCGGCTTCAGGATGCGCTCCTGCAGCGTCTCGATGAAGGCGACCTTCGCGGAAGTCGTCATGTCGAGTGCGTGGATGATACCGTCAGACATCAGGTAATCAACGACGGCCTGCTTGATGAACGGGTTGTTGTGGCCGTAGTTAAGCGTGCCGGCACCATCGAAGAAGTCAATGTAGCGATTGCCCTCTTCGTCATACATAAACGGGCCCTTGGATGTGGCAAAGGTGGCAGGCCATTTGCGACAATAGGACCGAACGTTTGATTCGTATCGCTCGATCGTCTCGTTCATGAAAAAGCTCCTTATAACAAAACGTTAACGTTCGACGGCTCCTATGATACCCATTGTTTCTGGCAGCATGTCTGGGCTGCTCAGAATGTGTATTTTCCATTAGTCCTTGCGGCATGTGGGGTACCGTTGCATATTGAAGACTTGCTGGTTGAGAGGCCGTGGCATGCCCACGGCAACAAAACGGGAGGGTTTTGATGCCCAAGCTGAAGTATCTGATGAGGGTCGCCTCTGGCATGAGCCTGGACAAGCTGCGCCAGTGCGTCAACGATGCGCATGACCGCTGTGGCAAGCCCAAGGTGCTCCTGCTGGCCGACATCGTGCATTGTGCGCGCAAGTTTGGCGCTGGCTACTACGACTACCTCATCTTCGAGTTCTACAACATGAACGACGAGGAGCGCGCAACCTACATGACGCGCATGCGCAACAAGCGCTTCGATGACATGATCAACGATCCGAAGGACTGCGCCATCTTTGACGACAAGAGCCAGTTCTATGCGCATTTCTCTGACTATCTTGGTCGTGATTGGCGTGACCTGGCAAAGGTGACCGACGAGGACCTCGCCGCCTACCTTGACGGGCACGAGTACGTGATTGCCAAGCCCAACGACGGCGAATGTGGCCATGGCATCGAAAAGATCCGCGTTGCCGATTTCGAGAGCATTGATGACCTGGTGTCCTACCTGCGTCAGCCCGAGAAGAACTTTGGTGTGGTGGAGGACCTGCTGATTCAGCATCCTGAGATGAGCCGTCTCTATCCGCACTCCGTGAACTGCATGCGCATGGCGACGGTGTACTGGGAGGGACAGTCCCATCTGCTGTACGCGGTGCTCAAGACCGGAAATCACGGCAAGTTTGTGGACAACCTGGAAAACGGCGGCTATGCCTGCCACATGGACCTGGAGACGGGTGTTGTCACTGGTCCTGGTCACACTAACAAGCAGGAGCTGGTCGAGGAGCACCCCATGACGGGCGTGCGCTTTGAGGGCTTCCAAGTGCCGCACTTTGCCGAGGCATGCGAGCTGGTCAAGCGTGCCGCCTGTGTCGTCCCGACCGTGGGTTACATCGGCTGGGACGTGGCGGTAACCGAGGACGGTCCAGCCATTATCGAGGGCAACCACTTCGCCGCGTACGACTTCCCGCAGCTGCCCGACCGCAGCCAGAACCACCGCGGTCTGGCCGCCATGCTCGCCGACATCGGCATCCAGGTGTAGTCGACCTTGTAAACCCAGCTGTCACATTGGGGACTGTCCCCAATGTGACAGCTGGGGCAGGCGTGTGCAAGTTGTGTGTGCTTGCGCGGAAGCCGCAAGCAGGGTATTATGTCTCCTTGTGATTATGAAGCGGAGCAGAACATGTGCTCCCACCTCGTGGCGCCATCAGAGCAGCTGCCTGGTCAGACAACGGATTATTCCTCCCGCCTTGCGCGGGCTTTGTCTCCTGGGACGCTGTCGGTGCCGGGAGATTTTTCTATGCGGCGAAAGCCGCAACGAGACGCGACGCTCGCCGTCGCGGCAGGAAGGAAGGTGTGAACGAGATAGCTAGGCAAGAGGGTCCTCGCATCAACGACGAGATTACCGCGCGTACGTGTCGCCTGATTGGCGTCGACGGCTCGCAGCTCGGACTGTTTGGCATCCGCGACGCCCAGCGCATCGCCGATGAACAGAACCTTGACCTCGTGGAGATTGCCCCCAACGCGGAGCCTCCCGTTTGCAAGGTCATGGATTATCGCAAGTACAAGTATGAGCAGGACCGCAAGGCCAAGGCCGCGCGTAAGAAGCAGGTTCGTGTCGAGGTCAAGGAGATGAAGTTCCGCCCCAAGATCGACACGGGCGACTTCGAGACCAAGAAGAACCACGTGCTGCGCTTCCTCAAAAAGGGTGCGCGCGTCAAGGTCACTATTATGTTCCGCGGTCGTGAGATGGCCCATCCTGAGCAGGGACTCAACGTCCTCGAGCGCCTTGCCGAGGATCTGAAGCCCTTCGCGACGGTCGAACAGCAGCCCAAGATGGAGGGCC
>JAUNJR010000168.1 GCA_030533135.1 Coriobacteriales bacterium | reverse complement strand
ACGCCCTCGTAGCTCAGGGGATAGAGCACAGGTTTCCTAAACCTGGTGTCAGGAGTTCGAATCTCTTCGGGGGCACCAGAAAGAACTGCAGGTCAGAGGCTTAGAGCTTCTGACCTGTTTGCTTTTCGTAGCATTTTGCGTCACCGTTTGTTGTACGAGGGCCGATCTTCGGGTCTCGCACAGCTCAACAGAGGGGCTTCATAGGCTCCAGATATCGAATATGACCGATGTGAAAGCCATTACTACCAGAATATCCGCGAAATGCGAAGGTTGTTCTTCGTACACCGTGAATCCGGGCAAATCGCTGGCAAGCCGTACTAAATTTACCAGCGCTTTTGTTATGGCCATGTTGGAAGAAATCTCACTACCAAAACAAACCTTCGCATTTCGCGGATATTCTGGTAGTAATGAGCCCAGAACCGCTCATTTATGAACGAAGGCCGCCATTTCTGCCCTCTTTCAGGCCGGCGCCCCTACGAGGGCGGGTACACCACGCTCAAAACAGCATGGGCGGGCCCGCGGCCGAGCCGCAAACAGGATTTGCCCCACCTTCCTTTATTTTGCGCGGTGAATCAAAGAAGGCGCCTGTGCTAAGTTGATAGTGGAGGTGACACGATGAACGAGCAGGACTACTCCCAGATTGCCTGTCCGCCAGGCGTTGAGCTCCGGATGGTTGACGGCGCGCTGACGCTGTGCGGGGACGGCATGCAGCTCTGCGGGGATTTCCTGCGTCTGCTGCCGCGTCTTCGTGTTGACCGCCTGCGCGGGGAGCTGCTCGTCAAGGCAGCGCGCATCAAAGGTGTGGAAGAGCCGCTTGCTGTTGATGCCACGGCAGGTTTGGGGGAGGACTCGCTGCTTCTTGCTGCCGCGGGCTTTCGGGTGCACCTCTATGAGCGCGACCCGGCTATCGCCGCCCTCCTTCGTGATGCGCTACGCCGCGCTTCAAACGAGCCTCAGCTCGCGGATATCGTCAGCCGCATGGAGCTCTTCGAGCAAGACAGCATTGCGGCGCTGCACGAGCTGTCGTGCCAGCCCGACGTGGTTCTACTTGACCCCATGTTTCCTGCGCGCACCAAAAGCGCGGCTGTCAAGAAGAAGTTCCAGCTCCTCCACCACCTGGAAAGTCCATGCGAGGATGAGCAGGCCCTGCTCGAGGCAGCTCTGGCCGCTCACCCGCGGAAGGTTGTCATCAAGCGTCCGCCCAAAGGCCCACATCTAGCAGGTCGTAAGCCGTCCTACGTGCTCAGTGGCAAGGCCGTCCGGTACGATGTCATCGCGCTGTAAGCACATCGCAGCACGTTCCCGACGCTGCAAGGTGAGACCCTACGTCTCACCCAAACACCTCATCAAATAAGATCGAAATAGATCCTTTGCTGCAAAACTCCCTGATGGAATATCCCAGATTTGGAGCTTTGTATGAAGCATCTCCACCAGCGTCTTTCAGTGCCTGCAAGACAGCCCTGAGGTCTTCGTGCAGCTCATCGGTAAAGACTCGATCGGTTCCCTCACGATGCTCCGCATAATTGTATGACGGCAGTATCTGCTTGGCTTGAAGTGCAAACCGGTTTAGTCCTGAGTTGCCGTATGAATCAAGCGCATTCACATCCGCTCCCATAGCAAGCATCCTCTTCAGGACAGCGAGAGCTTCAACAGCTTTCTCTTTTGTTGAGAAGACTCGGAAACCCATGTACGTATCATTCGTATTCCACCTGCTGCACATCACGGCACAGTTAATCGCATCATGAAGCACCGGCGTTCTCCATGCGTTGCAGCAGGACTCGTCTTCGATAAAGTTCACGTCCGCACCCATATCCAGCAGATAGTTGGCAATGGCGATGTTGCCCGTCTTGAGTGCGACCTGCAAAGGCGATTGCCCGTCATCCTTCTTAGGCGGCTGCTTTGCCACGCAGTTTACCAGCGCGGGTTTCTTCTCAATGAGCTGTCTTACCATCTCAAGGTCAGATGATCTTATTGCAGTAAACAGCTTCTTCATGTCACTTCTCTTTCCTGTTTATTCTGGGGTCTCGCTACGCGTGCAGCATCAGGTAGTAAACAAGCATCCCGAGGGCGGCCATACCAGCGCCCGCGCAGAGAAAAACAATGCTCAAGGCCGCATTGCTCACTGGCCTGTCAGCGTAATTGACCTCGGGATTGCGAGGGTCATAATGGACGGCCATCTTCGAACCTATTGGCCAGAGCTCCCGTGCGACCTGCCGCATATTCGCAAGGACGCCAGTCTTGACGTGCAGATAGCCCCGTTCGTCCTCCCACGCTTTGGGCTCGTCGAGGTTCGTTGCGCGTACCGTTATGACGCCATTGAACCTCTTCTGGCAAGTGTATGGTTTTCCGCCGACCTCAAACTCTGCGATGGGCGCCATTCGCCCGCCGCCCCTAAATGAGTGACCAACAACCTCTCCAACGGTCTCTGAGGTGCAGCTCTTGTTTCTCCTGTCAGTGAAGATACTGATGACCATGCCGGCAATGAACAGGATGGCCCCCAGTCCAGGTACAAGCACTAGCTCTAACAATGCGACCTGTTGCTGCGTCATTCTTTCGTTTTCCAATCCTGATTATCCTAGTGTCTCGTCAAGCCGGCTCGTCTAACGCGTTCTTGCCAGAAGAGCCACCGTCTCGACGTGTTTGGTGTGCGGGAACATGTCAACCGGCGTCAGGCGCTCCAGGCGATAGCCTTGGGCGCGCAGCACCTCGAGGTCACGCGCCTGCGTTACGGCGTTGCACGACACGTACACCACGCGCTCTGGCGCAATGTTTGCTACGGCGGAGAGAAACTCGGGCGTAGAGCCCGCGCGCGGCGGATCCATGATGACCACGTCAAAGTGCTCGCCAGCCTTCGCAGCCTTAACCAAGTACTGCGTGGCGTCCGCGCGGATGAACTCGCAGCGATCTGAAACGCCATTGGCTGCCGCGTTGCGCTTCGCGCAGGAGACCGCCCCGCCAACCTGCTCGACGCTCGTGACCTGCACGTTGTTGGTTGACGCAGCCGCACAGATGCCAATGGTGCCCGTTCCGCAGTAGGCATCCAGTACACGCAGGCCCGGAGCCAGCGCCGCATCGTCAAGCGCTAGCTGGTAGAGCACCTCGGTCTGAGCCGGGTTAGTCTGGTAAAAGCTGGTGGGGCCAATCTCAAAGGTGCAGCCCAACAGGCGGTCGTGCATGATGCCGGGGCCGTACAGCGTTTTGCACGTGCGCCCCAAAATGGCGTTGGTACGCCGGTCGTTGATGTTCTGCACGATGGAAGTAACTCCCGGGCAAGCCTTGCGCAGCTCATCTACCAGGCGTTTTTTCTGCGGAAGGTCGGGTCCATTGGTCACCAGGGTCAGAAGGAGGTCGTCGGTTGCGTACCCACAGCGCAGCACGGCGTGACGCAGGCAGCCCGTTCCGCGGTCCTCCTCGTAGGCGGGGATG
>JAUNJR010000167.1 GCA_030533135.1 Coriobacteriales bacterium | reverse complement strand
CTCCTGACACCAGGTTTAGGAAACCTGTGCTCTATCCCCTGAGCTACGAGGGCGTGAAGGCAATTCTAGCACCTTGACGGGCTGCTGAACAGGGATTACTTCTTGGCCTTTGCAGCCTTCTCCTCCGCATCCTCACGCAGCAGCGCGTCAATGCGACGCTTGGTCATGCCTTTGACCTCAGCGTCGACGCGCTTGCGGATGGGACGCGCCTTCATGAGGTCATAGATGAACGCGCCAATGATGAGCACGTAAGCCAGCACCAGCGAAACGAGAGCGACAACGACCAGCTTGCTAGCCAGGTCCGGGTTCACCACCGTACCCTCGCGGTTCAGCCACCAGTTGATGCCAAACGAAATAACGGTCAACGCAAGGCCGGAGCCAAGGCAAATCCACCAGACCTTCTGCGTCATGTTGTAAGCGCGGTCACGCTTGAGCAGAATGTTGGCTGCCATGTTCTGGCGATCTTCGACGTCGCGCACGCGGCTGCGCTCCGCCTTACGCTCTTCCTTGCTCATCTCGGAAGACTTCTTGCCAGTCCTGCCGTACCTGGCATCTTCTGCCGAGATAACGCGCACGGAAGATGCTGCAGATGTCGCCGGCTTGGCGCTTGCAGCGGAAGAACGACGCGAGTAGGTCGTGGTTTCTTCCTTCTTGTCCTTGCCCTCGTCCTTGCTCTTGTCCTTACCGACAAAGACACTGCCGGCCTCTTCGGCCTCACGACGGGCGGCTTCGATGGTGTCGCGCAGAGACATGCTTACTGCTCCTTCATGGGCTTGAACTCGGAACCGGTAATAATCTCAAAGGCCTCCTGGTAACGCTTGGAGGTTCCTTCGATGACCTCGGCGGGAAGATGCGGCGGCTCGCCGGTCATATCCCAGTTGGCGGTCAGCCAGTCACGGACATACTGCTTGTCGTAGCTGGGCTGGACCTTGCCCTCGACGTACTCGTCCGCCGGCCAGAAGCGGCTGGAGTCCGGCGTCAGGCACTCGTCGATGAGCGTAAGTTGGCCATCGATTAGGCCAAACTCAAACTTGGTGTCCGCAATGATGATGCCGCGGGTCAGTGCATACTCTGCCGCCGCGTTGTAGATCTTGAGGGAGGCGTCGCGCAGCTGCTCGGCCATATCAAGGCCCACGATCTCGGCGCAGCGCTCAAACGAAATGTTCTCGTCGTGGTCGCCCAGTTCAGCCTTGGTGGAAGGCGTGAAGATGGCCTCGGGAATCTTGCTGGCCTCGGTCAAGCCGTCCGGCAGGCGGATGCCGCAGACGGTGCCATTCTGGTCGTACGTCTTCTTGCCGGAACCGGTCAGGTAGCCGCGCACGATGCACTCGATGGGCAGCGGCTGGGCCTTCTTGACCAGCATGGAGCGACCAATCAGGTAGTCACCATAGGCCTGATACTCTGCCGGGAAGTCAGCGACGTTCATGGACAGCATGTGGTTAGGCATGAGGTCCGCGAAACGCTCAAACCAAAACTGCGAGATGCGCGTAAGGATTTCGCCCTTGTAGGGAATCTCGTCCGGAAGAATGAAGTCGTACGCGCTGATGCGGTCGGACGCAACCATGAGCAGGCTATCACCGCAGTCGTAAATATCACGAACTTTGCCGCGGCTATCGGGCCTAAGTTCCATCTGGGCCATGAACGTCTCCTTGAGTTGTCAGCATAACTGCATCATTGTAGCAGTTGGACGCACAGATATGCGCATGTGTCAGCGTCCCTGCCCTTTCGACACATGCTGTCACATTGGGGCCTGCCTCCACCGTGACACCCACCGTGACAGCACTATCGCCTGCTGCGATTCTGTGGGAAGCGGATGCTGAAAGTCGTGCCCTTGCCCAGCTCGGATTCCACTGTAATGGTGCCGTTATGCTGGTCGACAATCTCCTTCGTGATGGCCAGGCCGACGCCCAGACCACCCGACACGCGCTCACGGCTTGCACTTGAACGCCAGAACCGCGTAAAGATGCGCGAGATGTCCTCTTTGGCAATGCCGATGCCCGTATCCTGCACCGAAATGATTACCTCGGGCCGGTCGTAGGCAACCGTCACCAGAATCCAACCGTCCGTCGAGGTATAGCGCATGGCGTTGGACATCAGATTCACGATGGCCTCGCGAATCAGGTCTGGGTCAACGTCCGCAAACAGCTCGTCACGGCCGGTCTCGTTGGCAAAGCGCAGGTGCAGGCCCTTCTCGTGGAACAGCTGGTGCTGCGAGCTCACGAGACTCCGCACCAGATACACCATGTCGGTGCTCTCGTATTTGAGGCTGCCCTTGCCGTTTTCGATTCGCGAGAGGTGCAGCATCGCATCGACCAAACGCGACAGACGCCTGGTCTCGGACGCCACGATCTCAAAGTGCTCGTCATCCGCCGGCAGCACGCCGTCCTGCATGGCCTCCACCGTAACCAGCATGGCCATGAGCGGCGTCCGCAGCTCGTGCGCAACGTCGGAGGTCAGACGGTGCTCGACCTTGATGTCGTGCTCCAGCGTGGTGGCCATGGCGTCAAACGTCTCGCCCAGACGGCCGATCTCGTCGTCGCCGCGCAGGTTGGTGCGCGCCGTCAGGTCACCACTTCTGATCTGCGCCGCCGTGGACGTGATAATCTTGATAGGCTTGGTCAGCTCGCGCGAGGTGATGTAGCCAATGACACACGCCAGAACCACCGCGATACCCGCCGCGCCAAGAATGGCCTCGTACGACTTCTGGCGGAAGGCGGCGTCGCTCTTGGTCAGCAAGGCGTCCGACCCAAAGGCCCACAGGCGCACCGTGCCCACCTTGACCCTGTTGACCATCACGTCTGCCGTGACCACCGAGTCGCTTTCCGCCTCAAGGTCAGTAATGGGCGTCGGTCCCGTGTAGCCCTGCCGGCGCGACAGCGCCCATGTGTCGTCGTACAGGATGTTTCCGTCCTGGTCAAAGACCTGCACGCCCACGTCCGCCGACGCCGTCGACGCAGCCGTGGCGTAAGCCAGCACCCCGCGCGTCCAACCCTCTTGCCGGTCATACTGCGTAGCCAGAACCTGCGCCGTCGAGTCGGCAAGGCGCTGCATGTTCTGGCGAGTGTAGGTGTTGAACTGGCCTTCCCACGTATGGGCCAAGACCAGCGAGAGAATCACCGCCGTCATAGCCGCCGTCAGCGCAAAGAAGAATGTCAGGCGCGCGCGGAACGTCTGAGAAGCGCGATTCTTCACCGAGGGTCGCACCGTGTTGTACGAACCCTTGGAAGAATCGCCCCCGTCACGCGACGAGGGCGATTGCTCATCTGTCATGAAGTCTTCGTCCACCGTTTATGCTACTTGGCGTCTGCGGCCTTGGCCGGGGCCTCGAAACGGTAGCCGACACCGTGCACGGTATAGAGCCAGCGCGGGTTGCGCGGGTCGTCGCCCAGCTTGGCGCGCAGGTTCTTGACGTGGGAGTCGATGGTGCGCTCGT
>JAUNJR010000166.1 GCA_030533135.1 Coriobacteriales bacterium | reverse complement strand
CGGCATGATGGCGCCGCCATGCCAGTACCAGGTGGTCATGTCAGGGCTGGACCAGTGTCCCCAACCATGGCCCATGTCCTTGGGCCAGCGAGGCTCGTACTGGTGGAAGATGTGATAGACGCCCTTGAAGTGCGAGAGGCCATTGGGGTCGGTCAGGTTTCCATCGGGCATCTGAACGTGATACTTAAGACGCCAGTTGTGGCTCGGGTCGAGCTTGTAGAGCATGGTCATGGGCCGGGTCCTCTCTCCTGTGCTTACGCTATGCGAGACATACGTCCTCTTGTGAGAACGATTCCAGATTAGGGATGAAACGCAGCGGGATTGCCGTCGCATGTTGCACGTTCGGCGGTTGGTGGTTTTAATCCGCGGGCGGGCAAACGTTTGCGTATCCGTGGGTGGGCAAACGTTTGCGAACGCTGAGTGTTAAGTGACCCAAATACGTTGCGTTGTCGTTGCACAAAAGGCGTTACCATAAATGGGCATGGGTCGACGACGTGGAAAAGGACCGCTTATGGACATTGAATATCTCTTGTTCTTGCAAAACCTTCGAACACTTACTGGCGGGCTCTTTGATGAGATGCTCTCCAAGATCACAACCTTTGGCGAGTCGCTCATGGTGATGATCGTGCTCTGCATCTTGTATTGGTGCATCGAGAACTCCTTTGCCACGTTTGTCATGATGACCTACAGCCTGAACCGTCTGGCAAACGGCTTTTTGAAGATCACCTTCTGCGTGTACCGGCCGTGGATTCGAGACGCGCGCATCCAGCCACTGAAAGGAGCGATGGAAAAAGCAACCGGCTACTCGTTCCCCAGCGGCCACACAACCAATGCCATGTCGGTCTACGGAAGTCCGGCCCTCTGGCGAAAGGTTTCCTGGTTCCTGCGCATCTCATTGTTCCTCATGGTGGGGCTTGTCGGCCTGTCACGTAACTGGCTGGGCGTGCATACACCACAGGACGTGATCGTGGCCATTGCGACCTGCGCGGTCATGGCGCTCGCGGTTCGTTTCCTCACGTCGCTTCTGGAGAAGCACCCCACGTTGGACATCTGGTTTGCCCTGATCGGCATCGCGGTGAGCATCGCGCTCATTGCCTACGCCGCACTCAAGAGCTATCCCATCGACTACGATGCGTCGGGCAAGGTGCTGGTCGACCCAGCAAAGATGGCTCAGGATTCCTACAAGAATGCGGGCATCGGCCTCGGCTTCTTCATCGGTTGGATCATTGAGCGCCGCTTTGTGGGGTTCTCGTGCGAGGGAACCATCCAACAGCGCATGGGCCGTGCTGTCATCGGGATAATCGGCCTCTTCTTTGTGCTGTATCCCGTTACCGCTGGGTTGGACCTTGTGGTGCCCAGTCCAGCTCGACACGTGGTGACCCGCGCTGTCCAGATGATCTACGTCGTGCTTATCGCGCCATGGCTCTTCAAGCTGTTTGAGCGACAGGGGAGCGAGCTTCCTGCGGCAAACGTCGTGGTGGAGGTACCCGTAGCCAACGAGGCGAAGGCACAAGGGCGTCACTTCCGCACCGCATAGGCGGCAGAACCAACCGTTTCGGATGAGTGCATCCCCGCAGTCACGATTTGTGCGCGACTGCGGGGATGCGCCTTTGTGTATCGGCCGTCATCGCCTTGGCCTCAGTCGGGCATGACCGTCTCCTTTGCTTCGACAAACCATCGCGGGCCCTCGTACCACAGGTATGTTGCCTGCCCGCTCACGCGCACGGTATATCGGATGCCCGTTCCTCCGGTCTTCAGCGAGTGGGCTTGGCGTCGGTCCAGCACCCGGTCAATTTCAAAACGTCGACCGTCGCCCCACACGATCACTAGGGGCGTGACGGCGCCTTCCTCGTCAGTTGACGAGATGACCGTCACATAGCGCTTTCGTCTGCCTGCTATGCCACGCATCCTCACCCCTCCTATGCAAAGAAGCTGACTGGGTGAATCACGTTGTCGCGTTCGGGGTTAAGCGTGGAGAGGCGTGCGTCGGTGAGCTCGGAGAGGCGCCGCACGCAGTCGTTGCCAAAGCGATGCCGCAGGTCGTCCATGGTTCGATCGAGTTGCAGCAGCTGCTGACGGCGTGCCTCGTCTCCCCACAGGTCCAGCTGCACCACATGGTGCGCCGGTACAAGGTTTGAGGCTCGCACGCCAATGGAGCGCACCTTCTCCCCGTGGGCAAAGTCCCAGTCATGCACCAAAAGGTCTGCCGCCGCATGACAAACCTCCGCCGTCAGCTGCGTTGGGCGATCCAGCGTCGTTTGGCGGCCACGCGTGACCAGCGTCTTGAAGTCACGGCCGTAGGCGCTTACCGTGCGCGCCGCAAGGCCGTGGGCACGAAGGCGTTGCGCTACGCTCTCGCCCATGAGCCAGATGACCTGCCGCGCCGTGCGCTCGTCCTCCACGTCAAAGGGCACGGTGATGCCGTTGCCGACGGATTTGATGGGGCGCTCGTTCTCCCACTCCTCGACAGTGAGAGGGCGAACGGGGGAGTCGTCCAGCCCGCGTGCAAAGCGCTGCACCACCTGCCCCATCTTGCCCAGTGTTCGCTTGATGGCGTATTCGTCGGCACAAGCCAAGTCCCCGATGGTGTAGATGCCCATGCGCGCCAACTTGCGCTTTGTGGCAGGCCCCACGTACAGCAGGTCACCTGCGGGGGCGGGCCAGACCACTGTGCAGGCATTCTCTGGCGTGACCTCCATGAGTCCGTTGGGCTTGTCGTGGTCGCTGCCAAACTTGGCGAAGATCTTGTTCCAACTGATGCCGACCGAGATGGTCACGCCCAGCTCGGTGCGCATGCGCTCGCTAATCTCTCGTGCGACCAACAGCGCGTCGCCTCCGTGCAGGTGCAGGCTGTGCGTGAGGTCTAGCCAGCACTCATCCAGGCCAAAGGCCTCGACAAGGTCCGTGTATTGGTAGTAGATCTGCCGCGCAAGGTCGCTGTAGCGCATGTACAGCAAGAAGTGCGGTGGGACCACGATGGCGTCAGGGCAGGCGAGGCGCGCTTGCCAAATTGCCTGCGCGGTCTTGACGCCGCGGCGTTTTGCCTCGTAGGAGGCAGTGAGGACAATGCCATGGCGCGTTTCCTCCCTGCCACCGACGATGACGGGCTTGCCGCGCAGCTCTGGGTGCTCCGCCTGTTCGACGCTGGCATAGAAGCTGTTCATGTCGCAATGCAAGATGACACGCCGATCGCCCATGGGATCACCTCCTGGCACATAAGGGTATGGGAACTATTGTTCGTATCCTCTCACCTCCGTCGGACAGATATGGCCATGGTGCCGGTGACGCCTGCTCGGGTGCTTGCGCTACCATTACGTGGTGACCAGCGAAACGAAAGGAGAGCGGCATGTCTGCAAGTCGTACCGAAAGCAAGTTCTTCAATGTCGAGCCAAACGTCCAGCTGCACTACTGGGATGCCGGTGATCCGGATGCCCCGGC
>JAUNJR010000069.1 GCA_030533135.1 Coriobacteriales bacterium | reverse complement strand
TCTACCGCATTGCCGACTACACCAACAACGAGCGCGACGTGTTCACGAAGCGCCTTCACCTGATGTTCCTGGCAGGCATCGTGGCGATTACCCTGTACATGGTCCTCGAGTTCATGGACCTTACGAGCACGGCGCCGTATGACTTCCTGGCGGGGGTAGGACTGGGCATTTCCGCGGGAATGCTGGTTGTGGGAGCCATCTTCACGAGCGCGTACGCCGATCGCATTCGTGCTGCCAAGCTGCGCCTGCTGCACCGGATGAAAGGGTAGGTGCTGTACAAGAATGCAATTCAGACGCCCGCCTTGGCCGATTGCCGAGGCGGGCGTTCCTCTGTGCAGCTCCTCGTCGGGGGCATACGGGTGTAAAGTGGTGTGCGGACTGTAGGTGGCTCGGAAGGGCGGCGTGGTGAGCGTTGAGACCATTGCGATAGGCATCTACCTTGCCTTTGTTAATGTCGCTGCTTTCATTCTGTATGGCTTGGACAAGCGTCGTGCGGGTCGCGGGCAGTGGCGCATATCCGAGCGCAACCTGCTCGCGATTGCGCTGCTTGGTGGTGGTCTCGGTGCGTTTCTGGGCATGCTGCTCTTTCATCACAAGACGCGCAAGCTGCGATTCCGTGTCATCGTGCCAATCGCGCTCGTGTTGAGCTTGGTGGTGGGCGGTGGAGCACTCTATTTCAGTGATTACTATCACGCCGATGTCACGGCCCTTGAGGCAACCGCTTCAACTGATGATGTGGAGGTCCGCGCGCTCACGACCGGTGAGCTGGCCTTTGTTCCCCACAATCCGATTGCTGGCCTCGTGTTTTATCCCGGAGCGAAGGTGCAGCCAGAAGCGTATGCGCCGCTGCTGAGAGGCTGCGCAGAGCGGCGGGTGCTGTGCGTGCTGGTCCAGCCTCCGCTCAACTTTGCGCTGCTTGACAGTGCCGCAGCGCGAGACGTCATCGCTCAGTTCCCCGACATGCAGAAATGGATACTGGCGGGCCATTCCTTGGGCGGCGTAGCTGCGGCTCAGTATGTTGACAAGCATCCCGAAGGAATCGACGCCTTGGTTTTCCTGGGCTCCTATCCTGCGTCGGACCTCTCGGGCTTTGCAGGTACAACGTTGTCCATTTCAGGCAGCGAGGACCAGGTGCTCAACCGGGCGGCTTACGACGACGGGTGGGCGTGGCTTCCCTCGACGGCCCAGGAGTTGGTTATCCAGGGCGGCAACCATGCGTACTACGGCAACTACGGGGAGCAGAAAGGTGATGGGACGGCGTCCATCTCGCGTGAGGAGCAGGAGCGCGAGACTGTCGATGCCATCGTTGCGTTGGCAGAAAGCCTGTGACGTACGCCCTCGTGCGGGTATGCCCCATCATTTGCTTCCATCGTGTAACCACTGGCCCTACAACCTGCACATTCGCAGTACTTTGTACTCAGTGATAGAGGCGCGGAAAGGATGAGCGCGGACGAGCCGGCAGGCGTTAACTCCGCGGGAGGCCTAATCCGCCGAACTGCCCGACCGGGCGCGGTCGTGTGGTGGGCCTGCGGGGAATACCCGTAGGACTGTCTGCAGGGTTTCCTGCGGGAGCGCTATCCCCTCATCCCCGTAGTGGGTAGAGGCTGGTGCCCCGTAAGGGCCAGCGAAGGAGGGGATGGATCATGGGCAAGGCCGTGTGTGCCCACCATTTGAAGCCAACCGTGCATACCAATACCGTCTCGCATCAGTAGGGATGCGGAGGCGCTGACCTCTGTTTCCCAAACCCGTAAAGGAGAGCAGCATGGACATGACCAACCTGACCGGATCAATCGTCGCCCTCGTCACCCCGTTCAAAGAAGACAAGTCGGTTGACTGGGAGGCCCTTGACCGCCTCGTTGAGTTCCACCTTGCCAATGAAACTGACGCCATTCTGGTGCTGGGCACCACGGGCGAGAGCTCGACCATGACCGACCGCGAGGACTTCGAAGTTGCGAAGTTCGTTATTGACCACGTTGCGGGCCGCATTCCCGTCATCGGCGGCTCGGGCTCCAACTCCACCGCTGAGTCCATGAACAAGTCGCTCGGCCTCGTTGAGCGCGGCATTGACGGCCTGCTTCTCATCACGCCGTACTACAACAAGTCCAACGAAGAGGGCATCTATCGCCACTTCACCACGGTCATGGACCAGGTGAGCGTGCCCTGCATCCTCTACAACATCCCTGGCCGTACTGGCTGCGCCATCAGCGAGCGTAACCTTGCCCGTCTGCGCGAGCATCCCAATGCGTGGGCCATCAAGGAGGCGTCGGGTTCCATCAGTTACGCCACCATGTGCGCGCAGTACCTGGGCAGCGACTTCAAGATGTTCTCGGGCAACGACGACATCATCGTGCCGCTCATGTCGCTGGGTGGCTCGGGCGTCATCAGCGTGTGGGCAAACATCGCACCCAAGACCGTGCACGACCTGTGCGCCGACTACCTGGCTGGTAACGTCGTGCAGGCGCGCAAGACACAGATCGAGAACCTTGAGCTCATCCACTCGCTCTTCTGCGAGGTCAACCCGATTCCCGTGAAGGCCGCGCTGGGCAAGATGGGCCTCATCAGCCCCATTTACCGCCAGCCGCTGTGGCCGATGGAGCCTGCCAACGAGGCTCGTGTCGAGGCTGCCCTGAAGGGAGCTGGTCTCCTTGGGTAACGCGATTCGTACGCTGGTGTGCGGCAACGGGCGCATGGGAGCGCTGGTGCGTGCCGCCGTCGAGGCCGACGCGGCGTTTGAGCTGGTGGGACAGGTCGGAATCGAGGACGTTGACGCGCTGGACGCAGGCGACACGCTGCCTGCGGCTGACCTCGTGATTGACTTCACCAATGTGGCGATGCTTCCGCATCTGGCTGCCTACCTGCGCCGGAATCCTGCGGCGCTCGTAAGCGGAACGACTGGTTTGGGCGAGAGCGAGTTTGCGCTTCTCGATGAGCTCGCGACGCAGATGCCCGTCGTGTGGAGCGCTAACTACTCGCTGGGCGTCGCCGTCCTGCGTCGTCTGGTGGCCGAGGCTGCCCAGGCGCTTGAGGGCTTTGACGTCGAGATTGTCGAGACGCACCACAACCAGAAAGCCGATGCGCCAAGTGGTACCGCAAAGCTGCTGCTTGCGGCGGTTGACCCCGAAGGGGAGTGCGCCGTCGCCAACGGTCGAAACGGTATGGTTGGCGCCCGTCCGGTACGTGAGATCGGCATGCATGCACTGCGCGGCGGTACGGTTGCCGGCACGCACGAGGTGCATTTCTTTGGTCCTGACGAGGAGGTCTGCCTGACGCACCGTGCCACCAGCCGCCAGATTTTCGTCAACGGTGCCGTTGCCGCGGCCAAGCGTCTGGCTGGTAGTGAGCCTGGGCGCTACACCTTTGAAGGCCTGATGCTGTAACGTCGTGGGACGGAAGGGATACTCCCCCTTGGACATTGGGGACAGTCCCTTCTGTCCCAGCTTGCGCTTTGTTTCTAGTGTTGAACGGCTCGATGCAGGTTTATGCATCGAGCCGTCGGTATGCTAGGGTTTTCACATCAACTATTCGTGAATTTGCATAGGGAGGTCAGCATGACCACCTTCGAATCTATTTCGTTTACGCCGCCCGTTGTGGATCCCGCAACGTTTGGCTTTGCTCCGTGTGAAGGCGGCGTTTGTTCCGCCCTGGGCATCAAGGCGTCTGGTACTCACGCGGGCTTCCGTGCGGATCCCAACCGTCTTGACCTCGCGGTGGTTGCCTCCTACAAGGCGTGCACCTGTGCGGCGACCTTCACTACCAACCGCTTCTGCGCTGCTCCGGTGCAGATTTCTCGCGAGCGAGCGGCATCAGGTGTCGCACGCGCGGTCATGCTGAACTCGGGTAATGCCAACGCGTCGACGGGCGATCAGGGTCTGGCCGTCGCCCGTGAGTCGGCCCGGCTTCTGGCTAAGGCTTTGGAGTGCCCTGAGGAACAGGTTTTGGTGGCCTCGACCGGCGTAATTGGTCAGCAGCAGGCAATCGATCCCTATGTGGACGGCGCTGCGGCGGCAGTCGCTGCGCTTGGTTCCGATGAAGCGCATGCTCACGCTGCTGCGCGTGCGGTTATGACGACCGACACGGTGCCCAAGGAGGTCTCGCTTGAGGGAACACTTCCCTGCGCTGAGGGCGAAAAGCCGCGGACGGTCCATGTGGGCGGTTTCTGCAAGGGCTCGGGCATGATCATGCCCAACATGGCCACGATGCTTTGCGTGCTGACGACCGATGCTCCGCTGACCGCAGCCGCCGCAAAGGCTGCGCTGCAGGCAGCTGTCCGCGCCTCCTTTAACAAGGTGACCGTTGATTCCGACACCTCGACCAACGACTCGTGCTTCCTTCTGGCAACTGGTGCGGCTGGCGGTGAGCCCATCAACGA
Source organism: Coriobacteriales bacterium (assembly GCA_030533135.1). Lineage (GTDB taxonomy): Bacteria > Actinomycetota > Coriobacteriia > Coriobacteriales > Atopobiaceae > UBA1367. The sequence continues at coordinate 6,232 of JAUNJR010000069.1, read as the reverse complement.
GGGCACGCCCGCTTTTGACGCGATTGCCGGTGCCATCCGCGTGGCCTGCGAGACACTCGCGCGCAAGATTGCGGCTGACGGCGAAGGTGCGACCAAGCTGGTGACGGTTGACGTGCTGGGCTGCAAGACGGACGAGGACGCCGATACCGTGGCGCGCTCGATTGCCAATTCTCCGCTGGTCAAGACCGCCATCTTTGGACACGACGCCAACTGGGGCCGCGTCGCTGCAGCAGCTGGCAAGTGCGGTGTGGAGTTTGATCAGTACGACGTTGACATCGACCTGCTCGGCGTGCCGGTGCTGCGCGCTGGGATACCCGTACCCATGGATGAGGAGGACATGCTCCGCCGCTTTGAGGGCCCAGAAGTTTCTATCGTCATCGACTTGGGTCAGGGCGATGCGAGCACGCGCATCTGGACCTGCGACTTCTCGCATGAGTACATCGTGATTAACGGAGATTACCGCACCTAACTGTCACATTGGGGACTGTCCCCAACATGACAGTTGTCACATTGGGGACTGTCCCCAATGTGACAGTTATATCGAGAGGAGAATCAATGGCGCTCAAGCGTGAACGCATTGACGATCAGGCTAACCAGCGGCGCGCTGAGGCCCTGGCCGAGGCTCTGCCGTGGATCAACCAGTTTTCTGGCAAAACCTTTGTTGTGAAGTACGGTGGCTCGGCCATGGAGGACATGGACCTGTGCAAACAGGTCGTGGCCGACATCGTGCTCATGAAGCTGGTGGGCATCCGCGTGGTGCTCGTCCACGGTGGTGGCAAGGCCATTTCGCGCCTGATGGACGAGCTCAACCTTGAGGTTCACTTCAAGGACGGCCTGCGCGTGACGGATGGCCCGGCGATGCGCGCCGTGCAGATGGCGCTCGTGGGCGAGGTCAACCAGATGCTCGTCTCGCAGATCAACGCCTACGGCGAGTATGGTGTGAGCATTACCGGTGCGGACGGGCGCACGCTTGAGGCGGTGCCCATCTCGAACGACCTCGGCCGCGTCGGTGCGGTGAGCCACGTGAACACCAAGCTCATCGAAACCGTGTTGGACGAGGGCTACATCCCGGTCATCGCCGGTGTGGGTTGGGCTCCGAGCGGTGCCTACAACATCAATGCCGACCTTGCTGCCAGCGAGATTGCCATTGCGCTGAAGGCTGACAAGCTCATCTATCTGAGCGATGTCGATGGCCTGTACCGTGACTTCTCGGACAAGGACAGCCTGTTTTCGACTCTCACGCTTGACGATGCTCATGAGCTCATCGATTCGGGCGAGCTTGAGGGCGGCATGATTCCCAAGGTCAAGACCTCGGTTGCTGCGCTCGAGGCTGGCGTTGAGCGCATCCACTTCCTGAACGGCACATACCCGCACTCCATCCTGCTTGAAGTGTTCACCGACAGCGGTGTCGGCACCATGTTCAAGCAGAACGATCGCTAGCAATTCACGCAAAGGGTTGCCCCTTTGCCCAGGTGAGGAGAAGAGACATGAGCAAGACGTTTGACGAGGCTGTTGCGCTTGACAATGCCTATGTGATGCATACGTATGGCCGCCTGCCGGTCGAGTTCGTTGACGGTTCCGGTGCTGAGCTCATTGACGTGGACGGCAAGCGCTACGTTGACTTTCTGAGTGGCATTGGCTGCGCAAGCTTGGGTCACGCCCATCCAAAGGTTGCCGAGGCGCTCAAGGAGCAACTTGCCCGCGTGTGGCAGGTGAGCAACTACTATTACGTCGAGAACCGCGGTGAGCTTGCCAAGTTGTTGTCCGACCTGCTTTCCACGACGACCGACGAGAAGGGTCACGTGACGGGCTCAACGGGTACGGTCTGGAAGTCGTTCTTCTCCAATTCTGGCGCTGAGTCCAATGAGGGCGCCATCAAGGTGGCCCGTCGCTGGGGCGAGAAGAAGCTGAACGGCGCTGCCGGCATTATCTCGGCACGTCAGAGTTTCCACGGCCGCACGCTGGCGACCCTGTCCGCGACGGGCCAGGACGTGTTCCACAAGAGCTTTGGCCCGATGCCGGCGGGCTTTGCCTCGGTCCCGCTAAACGATGCCGAAGCGCTGCGTGAGGCGGTCGAGAACCCGACCGAGGCCACGGGCCCCATCTGCGCGGTCATGCTGGAGTGCGTGCAGGGCGAGGGTGGCGTTTGGCCCGCCACTATGGATTACCTGCGCTTCGTTCGCCAGCTCTGCGACGAGAAGGGCCTTGCGTTGATTGTTGACGAGGTCCAGACCGGCTGCTTCCGTTGTGGCGCACCGTTTGCGTTCCAGCTTGCGGGCATTGAGCCGGACATCGTGAGCATGGCCAAGGGTATTGCTGACGGCTTCCCCACGGGCGCCGTGGCTGCTCGCGCCGAGCTGGCTGACCTCATGGTCCCTGGCGACCACGGATCGACCTTCGGTGGTAACGCCCTTGCTGCCGCTGCTGCTCGCGCTACGCTTCAGACCCTCGTTGACGAGCAGATGGGGGAGTACGTCATCGCGACGGGCGAGTACCTGGCAAAGCGCCTTGCTGCGCTGCCGCACGTGACCGAGGTCCGTGGCCATGGTTTGATGCGCGGTGCCCAGCTTGATGTTCCCATCGCGACGCCGCTTGTTGAGCGCGGTCTTGAGGTTGGCCTCGTCCTTAATCACATTGGCGACAGCATCCTGCGCTTCCTGCCGCCGTTGGTTGTGACCGAGGCCCAGATTGACGAGATGGCAGACAAGCTGGCCGTTCTCATTCAAGAACTGGCGTAAAGCCCTCGTTTCAAGGTGCCCGTTTGATGAAGGCCGGGTTCGTGGTGGACATGCCACGAACCCGGCCTTCCAGTGCCCATGCGTGATGAGGCTAATCAAAGAAGTAGATGCTGCCGTCTGTATCGATCTGGAACTCGACTTCGTCGGTAATCATGCTGTCGCCGAAGGCGTCTTCAATGCGGAACGAATAGCGGTAGGTTGCCGTGGGCAGATAGTCGTAATCAACGGTGAGGCCACCCTTCTGCACCTTGTACGCCTCACCCTCATAGATGCTTTCGCGCGTATTATCAACAGTAGAGAATGCGCTGTAGAGAGGAACGATGACATCGCCCTTGGACAGCGGTGTGGTGCCCCGGCTCGATGCACCATTCTCGCTGATGCCTGCCCAAGCACCCTCGACCGTCACCTCTCCCGTGTCAAAATCCTGTGTCAGGCGCAGGTAGCAGTCCTCGCCGTTAAGTGAGATGGGGGAGGTGTACAACACCGAGTCCTCGTCCGTTGCCTCAACGTAAAGGCACAGGTTCTGACCGTCGGGAAGCGATAACCACATGCCGTCAAAGCCGTCGTAGAATTCGCCCGTGTCCCAGTCGCCGTAGACGTCATACGTTTCTCCGAGGGCAAACCAGTCTTCACCATCATCAGAGAGCGCATAGACCAACCCGCTGACCGAGACGGTGTTGTCTAGGCCATGCTCGTCCAGGCGGAACCAATACGTTCCCTCCTCGTCAATCTGCGGCTCCTCGTCAAAGCTGATGAGATGGCTTTCGCCCGTATGGTCGTTCACGTAGCTCCAGTACTCGGTCGCCTCCTCTTGGACGGCCTCCTCTTGCTCTTCAGAGAGCTCCTCGTCCGAGAAGAGCCACTCCCAGAAGCTGCCTTCGAACCACTCTTCGTCGTCGTAGTTCTCGTATTCGTCGCCACCGTCGTATGTGGCGCCGTGTGCCAGGCGGTCGACGAACGAGAGATAGGATGGGTTGGCAGCGACCTTGGTAAACGCGACGAGCTCGTCCGCGTCGTCCAAGCTGAGGGGATAGTAAGTGGAGATGCCGCACGACTCGGCGTGGCGACGCCCCAGCACCTGATAGGGTACGGCTGCTTTGAGCGCAGATTTGACCTCTTCTGCGCTTGGGGTTACCTCGGCGCAAGCGTCGACAATTCCAGCGAGGTCAACCATGTTGGTGTAGCCCTCGAGCCAGTTGTTGCCACCATAGTTTTCGGCAGACCTGATGCTACGCGACATGGCGGCAAGGGTACCTTGGTCGACACCGGCCGCATACATCTCTTGCGAGAAGTGATAGAAGCTCTGCAAGAGGTTGTCGATCTGGGAGAGGTCGACAACCGAGAGGGTCGCGTTCGACGCATCGCTTCGGTCGAGCGAGTCAAGGTACGACTCGCAGAGCGCGCGTCCGATCTGGCCACCGTCGGCAGAGGGGTTCTGCGCAAGGTACTCCATGAAGGAGCTGTACTCCCATCCGGACGCGGGCTCGGTCTCTTCCGATGCAATCATGTAGTCGCTGTAGGAGGCGAGCGCGTTGGCAGTCTCAAGCGTGCTCATCAGACATGCGTCGAATCCTACAAAATCGAACTTCTGCCAGAGCTTGTCGTTGGCGCTGGCAAGCGCCTCGCTCAGCTCTGGAAGGGTCAGAGAGTCGAAGTCGCTGCGCTCGTCAAAGCAGACACCCGAGATGGAGCCGCCGCCATGATCCCAGAGGATGAGCGCCAGGTGGTCGGCAGGGTAGTTCTCGACGCCCCAAGAGATAAAGTCTACGAGCGTGTCAGGCTCGCCCATGTTGGCCTGCTTGGTCTTGCCCACTTCCATGATGGAGCCGTCTTGGATGAGGAAGCGCTGCATCTTGTTGCTCTTGACGTCGCCTTGCCACTTTTTGGCGCCACCGGTTTCAACGATGAAGCTGACCTGTTCACTGCCGGCACCGGCAACCATCTCGCTAAGGTCGGCCGTCGCGGCACCGTTATCCGACTCAAGATCAGAGCCACAGAGATAGATGAGCACGGTCCACGTGTCGTCTTCGATGCCTTTGGGCCGCTTGCCAGATGGGGTGGTGCGCTTGATGTCAAGCGAGCCGGTTCCGCGCTCAACTTGGACGGCGTTTCCCGAGGCGACGCGTTCAGAGAGGGTCTCGCCTTCGTCCTCACATGCCGCAAGCGCTGTGCAGGCAAACACAAGTGCCATGAAAATCGTAAGGATGCGGTTCAAACGGTGTCTCATGATGGTTTCCCCCGGATGGACGGCGTTAGAGCTCCTCTTGGAGCTTCTGGATGAGTCGGCTTAGGTCCTTGCCGTCCTTCGAGAGGAAGCGGTAATCGCCGATGGTGAGCACGCTTCCATCAAAGTCCACCTTGAACTTGTCCAGCTCTTTCCAGCTGATGTGCCCCCGCTCTCCACGCTCGTCGCGGTAATAGATGCCGGTATTGCACAGGGCAAGGCCAACTTTGCAGCTCCCAAGGATGGTAGTGTCAAGGATAAGGGCAATCGCCTCGCCATCGGGAACGCGGAAGTGCTTGCGTGCGACCTGCTCCTTCTTGGACAAGCTTGCACCCCAATAGGTTTCGTTCCAGGTGCCGCCGAGCAAACCGTGAGCAAAGTCGTTGACGATCTGTGTCAGGTTCTGGGAACTTTCATGTGAGGAGGTCTCGCGGCGATGCGGCCGGGCGCCCGCTCGCAGCGTACCCTCCCTGTGCGCGTTGACGTTCTTCTCGCGCCGTTCCTTCTCCATGATGGCTCCTCTCGATTGGAAGCGTTTTTTCCTCTTATCGTGCATGCGCAGCCGTGAGTACATGTGCTCGCTGGTACGTGTTGAAGTATAACTAAGTGCCCATGAGCGCCTTTGCCTTGGAGAGGGTTTTGCTGCTTTGTGACGGCTGCCGCGCCAAAACGTTGCTGGCGTTTTGCCGCTTCGTGTAACAAGAACGGTCCTGTTTTGTGGAGAGGGAAAATCCCACGATAGAATGACGTGAGTCAAAACACTAGGTAGGAGGGTTGACATGAGCGATATTGCCCAGGTTGCAGCACAAATGAAGCTCGAGAGCCCCGTGATGGCCGCAACCTCGCTTGAGGTACGCAACGCGGCTCTGGCAAGCATTCGCGAGGCGCTGCTCGCAAACGCGGACGAGATCTTTGCCGCAAACGCGGCTGACCTTGCGGCTGCCGAGGCAGACGGCGTGGCCCCGGCCATCGTCAAGCGCTTGCGCTTTGATGACCACAAGCTGTCCGACGTTTGCGCGGGCATTCAGGACCTCATCAGCCTGCCCGACCCCGTGGGCAAGACGCTTCTTGCGCGCGATCTGGACGAGGGTCTGACGCTGTACCGTGAGAGCTGCCCCATCGGCGTCATCGGCGTCATCTTTGAGGCGCGCCCGGACGCACTGGTTCAGATCAGCTCGCTGTGCCTCAAGAGCGGCAACTGCGCCGTTCTGAAGGGTGGGCGCGAGACCGCGCGCACCAACAAGGCGCTCTTCCAGGTCATTCATGCCGC
>JAUNJR010000068.1 GCA_030533135.1 Coriobacteriales bacterium | reverse complement strand
GCCACGATAAAGCCGGCACCGGCGGAGATCTTCAGGTTGCGCACCGTGAGACGCCAGTCGCGCGGCGCACCAAGCTTATTTTGGTCATCCGTGAAGGAGTACTGCGTCTTGGCCATGCAGATGGGCAGGCCACCAAAGCCGAGTTCCTCCAGTTGCTTCATCTGGTTGCGCGCAGGGCCAACCAGGTCGACGCCATCAGCGTGATAAATCTTGGTGGCGATGGCATTGAGCTTCTCCTCGATGCTCATGTTGAGGTCATAGGAGAAACGGAAGTCGTTGGGCTCGTCGCAGAGGCGGACAACCTCGGCAGCCAGCGCACGGCCGCCCTCGCCGCCCTTGGCCCACACCTCGGACAGGGCCACGTTGACGCCCAGCTCACGGCACTTGTTCTCGACGAGCGCGAGCTCTGCGGCGGTGTCGGTCGGGAAGGCGTTGATTGCGACAACACACGGCAGGCCGTAAACATCCTTGATGTTGGAGACGTGCTGCAGGAGGTTGGGCAGACCAGCCTCAAGCGCCTGGAGATTCTCCTTGGTGAGCTCGGTCTTGGGCACGCCGCCGTTGTACTTCAGGGCACGAACGGTGGCAACGATGACCACGGCGTTCGGGTTGAGGCCCGTGGCGCGGCACTTGATGTCCAGGAACTTCTCGGCGCCCAGGTCTGCACCAAAGCCAGCCTCGGTCACGACGTAATCGGCCATCTTCATGGCGGTGGTGGTGGCCATCACGGAGTTGCAGCCGTGGGCGATGTTGGCGAACGGGCCGCCGTGGACGAACGCGGGGTTGTTCTCGAGCGTCTGGACCAGGTTGGGCTTGATGGCGTCCTTGAGCAGCGCCGTGCAGGCGCCCTCGGCGTTGATGTCATGCACTGTGACGGGCTTGCGGTCATAGGTGTACGCAACGACCATGCGACCCAGACGAGCCTTGAGGTCATCAAGGCTGGTTGCCAGGCAGAAGGCCGCCATGACCTCAGAGGCCACGGTAATGTCAAAGCCGTCCTGACGAGGTACGCCGTCAGGAATGCCACCCATGCCATCCACGACGTTGCGCAGCTGACGGTCGTTCATGTCGACGCAACGACGCCAAATGACGCGGCGCGGATCGATGCCCAGCTTGTTGTCCCACTTAATGTGGTTGTCAAGCATCGCTGCGATGAGGTTGTTTGCGGCACCAATGGCGTGGAAGTCACCGGTGAAGTGCAGGTTGATGTCCTCCATGGGAACGACCTGAGCATAGCCACCGCCCGCGGCGCCACCCTTGACGCCAAACACGGGACCAAGTGACGGCTCGCGCAGGCAGAGCATCGACGACTTGCCAATCTTGCAAAGTGCGTCATGAAGACCAACGGACGTGGTGGTCTTGCCCTCGCCTGCCGGGGTCGGATTGATAGCCGTCACAAGGATCAGCTTTGCCTTGCTCGGCATATCCTGCATGGAGTGGATGTCGATCTTTGCCTTGTATTTGCCATAGTGCTCAAGCTGATCATCAGAGAGACCAGCCTTGGCAGCAACCTCGGAGATAGGAAGCATCGTAGCTTCTTGTGCAATCTGGATATCGGATTTGTACTCTGCCATCTTGGCTCCTTTGCCTGAATGGGACTCTTCTTCGTAATGGGCGCTGCTCATGCCCGGCTTACCGCTACATTGTTACCCACTACGTGTTGCCATTACTAGCAGCCTCTTCATAACGTCATGCAAATCTTGGAACTTATCCACAGCTTAGTGAGCGGCAGTCCGTTTTCGAATGCTCAATATTGTGCATATTTGCCCTGCGCATCCTACCTTTTGTCGTATTCACCACCTGAGTAAAGGGTAGTTTCCGGCCACAGGGCACACCATGGCAAAACGTCACAAACAACAGGAGGCCCACTTGTCACTTTTGTCTTAAGCATCCTGGTGATGCGCAGAAGATTGAGGTGGGATGCCAACACACCGCCTCAGACAGAAAGGACTACTTTTTTACTAGACAATCTGGCTACAGAGGGCTACCTTTAACAGGGTTAATCACACATTTAAGTGAGGTGAGATACGTGACAGACGGTGACAGTCATCGATCAGGCGGAAACGGCAAACACGGGACCGACGCCCATAGTAATGACATGACTGCACTGCATGTCATTTCACCTCGTTGAGCATCGCATTCCTCGTGAAAAACGCTGCCTCTGTTTGATCGCGTGTCAACGGAGGCTTTTTGCTGTTTTCCGTTCGCATCCTTGGTACCCACCTTGATGCCACAACGGAGGACATCGGCATGGCAAACGATAAGAAGGCGCACGTCGCTGACATCGAACAGCAGGAGATCCCGGATTACGAGAACGAGATCATCGCTGTTATCAGGGGAAACGACTCCCCCAAGGTCGTTCAGGACAAGCTCGAGGACTACCACGGCAACGACGTTGCCGAGGTCATGGATGAGCTTACGCCGCAGGAACGGTTGAGGCTGTTCAGGATTCTTTCCGCCCCGCTTCTGGCGGAAGCCTTTGAGTATCTCGACGAGGAGGAGGCTGGAGCCTACCTCGACGAGATTGACCTCTGGAAAGCTGCAGCGATCATCTCGGAGCTCGACGCGGACAAGGCAACCGACATTCTTCGGGAGCTGGACAAGCAGAAGCGCGCACTGATCATCGAGGCGCTGAGACCCGACATCCGGAACGACATCCGCATGATTGCCTCGTTTGATGAAGACGAGATTGGTAGCAAGATGACGACCAACTACATCTTGCTTCACCAGGACCTCTCGATTCCCGGCGCGATGAAGGAGCTTGTCAGGCAAGCCGAGGACAATGACAACATCTCCACGCTGTTTGTCGTTGATGATAACGACGAGTTCTACGGCGCCATCGACCTCAAGCGCCTGATTACCGCCCGTGCTTCGGCGAAGCTTGAAGACCTCATGGTCACATCCTTCCCCTATGTCTATGCGACCGAGCAGATTGACGACTGTATCGAGCGCATCAAGGACTACTCTGAGGACTCGATCCCCGTCTTGGACAACAACAACCGCTTCCTTGGCGTCATCACCGCACAAAGCGTCATCGAGCTGGTCGACGACGAGATGGGCGAGGACTACGCGATGTTCGCAGGCCTGACCGCAGAGGAAGACCTGTCCGAGCCGCTTACCCAGAGTATGCGCAAGCGTCTTCCCTGGCTTTTCACGCTTCTGGGACTGGGCATCGTCGTGTCAACAGTTGTCGGCGCCTTCGAGCAGGTTGTTGCTCAGCTGACGCTCATCATGGCCTTCCAGTCGCTCATCCTCGACATGGCTGGTAACGTGGGTACGCAGTCACTGGCTGTCACCATCCGCGTACTGATGGACGAGACCCTCAGCTTTGGCCAGAAGGCGCAGCTCGTGGCAAAGGAGACGCGCGTAGGCCTGTTCAATGGCCTGATTCTCGGCATCATCTCCACCATTTTCGTCGGGTTCTACATCTTCCTCGTCAAACAGAGGACCCTGCTGTTCTCCTTCGCCGTGTCGGGCTGCATCGGCGCAGCCATGCTGGTCGCGATGGTATTCTCAAGCGCCGTGGGCACGCTTGTCCCGCTGTTCTTCAAGAAGATCAACATCGACCCCGCAGTGGCGTCCGGCCCTCTCATCACCACCATCAACGACCTCGTCGCCGTGGTGACCTACTACAGCCTCAGCTGGTTCCTACTCATCAACGTCTTGCACCTTGCGTAACAGGGGCGGGACTGCAGTCCTGAACGGGTGTCCCGACATCGCTAGTACACGGGCTTGAACTCGAGCTCGCCTTCCGTCGTCGGGACACCTTGCACCGACGCGATGCTGAAACCGCCCATCCATCGCCTGCCGTTGTAGTAGCGATCTAGCCCGGAGATCACTGCGTCGACCTGCTCGACAATGCCTTGGATCTCGGCGGTGACCGAACCGTCCATCTCGTTTTTAATCCAACCAGTCGCTCCTACCGAATTGGCAAGGTTGGTGGCAGTCCACCGGAAGCCAACGCCCTGAACGCTGCCCACAAAGCGGTACCGGCGGCGAATCTTGGGGCCCAACGGCTGTCCAGCAGCTGACTGCTCACCGCGCTCGGCTGCCTCCGCCATCGTTTTGACCTGCTCAAGCTCCTGCTTCATAAGCCGATCCTCATCTGAGCCACCACCCATGCCTGCAAGTTCGCGCATGAAGGAGAGCAGTCCCATGGTCACTCCGCATCGCCGTGTCGCCTACCAATACAGCCATCTTACAACGCTTTGTTTCGATACAGGCAAACACTGGCGGCCTTGACCCATGAGAGGGGTATCCTGCCATGCGTAAAGCCCCGATTATGAAGGAGCCGACATGATTGACCACAACTGCATCTTCTGCCGGATTGGCCAGGGGGAGATTCCCACCAACAAGGTCTACGAGGACGACCAGTGCATCGCATTTCGCGACATGGAGCCACTCATGCCTACACACGTCCTCATCATTCCGAAGGATCACTACCGTGACATCACTGATGACGTGCCGCCCGAGACGCTTGGTCACTGCTTCAGTGTCGTGAAGACCATCGCCGCGCAGGAAGGCCTCGTCAACGGCTTCCGCATCCTTGTCAACACGGGGGATGACGCGAGCCAGAGTGTGAAGCACTTCCACATCCATATTCTGGGCGGTGGCCACATGCCGCGACCCAACGATCAGGACTGGGGTGCCTCCGCAACCAACGCCGCTAAGTTCCACTAAATCTCATCCACATGGAAAAGCCCGCCCCGTTTGCTGGGAAACCAAAGCAAGCGGGGCGGGCTGTTTGCATGGTGATTGATTAAGACCAGTCGGAGGGAACGAGCTCTCCTCCATGAGCAACCAGCGAATCCAGAACTTGGGCGACACAGTCATCCTCGCACGCACCGATAACCCAACGAGCCAGAGCCTTGGCCTCGTCAAGACCACCGGATGGGCAAAAGGCGTTGGGAATTGCCTCCATCATCGTCAGGTCATTGTGCGAGTCTCCGAAGTAGGCAATCTCGTCAAGCTCGACACCGAGCGCCTCTTGGATCACGGGGAGAGCGTTGAGCTTTGACCAGCCTTTCTCGACCACGTCCATCACGAAGGGCCCGGAGAACGGAAAGTCCAGATCAGGGCACGCTTCACGAAGGAGGGCTTGCACCTCGTTCAGGCCCACTCGTTCGGGATTTACCAGTACGGCTCCCGCAACGATGTCCCCATCGGGGAGCTCCTGATAAAGTCCCCCTGAGAACGGCTCGCCAATGGCGGACGACAGGGCGGCAAGCTCCTGTGGCGACGCACCAGCCGCTCCAAAGCCAGCTGGCCCTCGACCGTGTTCATCAACTGGCAGATAGAAGTTAAATACGGCATCGTGGATGCCGTAGAGCGCTTCGACCAACTCCGACAGGGCAACTCTTGGAATGGGGCGACGATAAACCAGCTCGCCATCCACAAAGACAAGCTTTCCGTTCGCAAGGATGCCGGTATTGATACATGCCTCGTCACCAGAGAAGAAGCTGACGAGGTCGCAGAGCGCACGGCCACTCGAGGGGCCAAAGTGAATGCCCGCATCCATGAGCGCGTGAATTGAGTTGATAGTGCGGGTGGACACGCCGCGAGACCCAAAGGGAACCAGTGTTCCATCCATGTCGCAGAGCACGAGCTTGATGGCCATTGGCCTCACTCCTTGTGAGTCGCGCTACTCGAAGAACGTCAGTGTAAGGACGCGTAACACAGCGGCGATTGCGAACGGAACCGTGATGGTGTCGTATCCACGCTTTGTGATGAGCTCAACGTAGGAACCCGCCAGAGCCGCAACGATCGAAGAGCACAACGCAGCCGGTAACGAGAAGCCTCCCCCAAGAACCCGACAGATGGCGCCCATCGTTGTCGAGGTGACACACATGGCAATGGTCCCCTCCCACGTTTTCTTTGGGTCAGCAAAGGGCAGTCCCGTGTGGTGGCGTCCCCATCGCTTCCCTATCAGAGCCGCAGCCGCATCTCCAGGGCCCCACATGAGAATGGCGGTTGACGCAATCTCGGGCTTTCCCCAAAGACCCCAGCAGAGGGCGACTAACGCAGCGTTGCCCCAGAAAAGGAGGAGCATGCTCCGACGCACCTCATGCTGTCGCCGTTCGATTAACAGGTCCGCATATCTGGGATAGCGCTCAGCCACAGCAAGAATTGGCCAAACCGCAAGTCCTACGATGAAGAGCGTCAGAACAGCTACGCGCCAGTCCTTCGAAATCCACATGATGATGGGTGTCGACGTGAAGGCCGCACCATGCAACAGCTTTCTGAAAAACTCTCGCGGAACCGGCAAGATGTCATGGATGAAGAAGAGAAGGGCTGCCACTGGCAGAATGTAGAGCGCAAAGTGCCACAAGCACGACCAAACCACTGGCAGCAAGGCTGTGCACTCCTCTCCGTTACTATCACCCGCTACGACCGCGAGCCCACTCAACCGTTACACACGGTTGTAGGCAGCAAAAAATGCCTGCGTCTCGGGGTCGGTTGGGTTGTCCATGACCTCTTCGGGGCTCCCATTCTCAGCAATATGACCACCGCGAAGAAGCACGATGCGGTCGGCCGCGTCATGCGCGAAACTCATTTCATGCGTTGCCATGAGAATGGTGGCGCCTTGGTGCTTGAGCTCGCCGACCATCTCGAGCACCTCGCCCACCAGGAGCGGATCGAGAGCCGAGGTGATCTCGTCAAGCAGGAGCAGCTCCGGTTCCATCATGAGGGCGCGACAGATGGCTACGCGCTGCTGTTGTCCACCCGAAAGGCGGTCGGGATACTCCTTGGCCTTGTGGTCCATGCCAATACGCTTTAGCAGCATCATGGCCTTGTCCTCGGCCTTTTCGCGAGGCCACTTGTGCACCTTGCGGGCAGCGAGCGTGACGTTGTTCAAAACCGTCATGTGTGAGAAGAGGTTGAACTGCTGAAACACCACGCCGATACGCGAGCGAATCTTGTCCTGGTCCTCGGTCGGATCGGTGATGTCGGTGTTGCCTAGCCATATCTGGCCGTCGTTTACCTGTTCCAGCAGGTTAATGCACTTCATCACTGTTGACTTGCCCGAACCGGAGGGGCCAAGCAACGCCACGGTCTCATGTTTGCGCACGACAAAGGATATGTGATCAAGCACGGTCAGGTCACCGAAGCGCTTGACCACGTTGTCGAGGCGAAGGATCTTCTCGCCAAAGCGAGAGGAGTCATACGAGGTGGACTCGGTTGCCATTAGACCATGCCTCCCGTCTGCTCGCGCTTGCGCAGGCGCTCGGAATACCAGTCATTCAAGATGATGAACGGGACGCTCATGAGGATGAACAGAATGCTCGCGACCACATAGGGCGTGAAGTTGTACGTCTTTGCAACCACAATCTGAGCAGCGCGGACCGCGTCTACGGCACCAAGCGTAGAAATGAGGCCCACGTCCTTCTGCATGGCGATGAAGTCGTTCATGAGGGCGGGAGCCACCTTGCGCAAACCCTGTGGGATGATGACATACCACATAGTCTGTACCGTCGTGAGTCCAAGTGACCGTGCCGATGCACGCTGCGAGGGATGCACGTCCTCGAAGCCGGCGCGCAGCACCTCGGCGATGTAGGCAGAGTAACTCATGACCACGGCAATGGTTCCCAGCACCGCCTTGTCAATACGACCAAAGAGGCCGAGGCCCGGGATGCCAAAACCGATGAGATAGAGCACAACGAGCATGGGAATGCCGCGCATGATGGTCGTGTAGAAGCGCGCAAGCACCCGTAGGGGGAACATAACCGCCGAGGTTGTCATGCGGATAAGAGCCAGCGACGTGCCAAGGATTGCCACCCCAATGAGAGCCACACCCAACACGCGGATGTTAAGCAAAAGGCCCTCAACCACCTGTGGCCACGCCAGTACAAAGTACTCTGGAGAAAAGAACGATTCTTTGACGCGCGGCCAACCAGGCGAGAGCTTGAGTACGACAAACAAAGCCGCCGCAAGCGCTATCGAAGAAGCGATGCTCGTGAAAACCGAACGGCGGCGTTCCTTCTGACGGTACGCCTCGCGCTCTTGTTCGATGGCGCTGACGCCCGTCATCGTTGTATCGGACATCCTGACACACACCCCTATCTCTTTGATGCGGTGACATCCATTCTAGCAGCCATAAGCGCGCCCAAGACAGCCAAGTGTTAGGCATCCCCGTGCATTTTGCGCAAACCCGAGGAGACAACGGAGCCGAGATGCAGACATAAAAAAAGCGACCGGACATCAGGTGCCCGGTCGCTCTAGCTCAGAATGGAACTTAGGAGAGCGTCGGAATGTCGGTCGTGTAGGCAGCCAGCCACTTGTCGATGAGGCCCTGAACAGTGCCGTCATCGAGGATGGCGTTCATGGCGTCGGTCACAGCCGGGGTGAGCGGGCTGTCCTTGGCAAGGGTGATGCCCAGGCCATAGGGATCCTCGGAACCAGGAATCTGGCCTACGACGACGCCGTCCTTGACCTGCTCGGACTCGACCATGTAGACGATCTCAGTGGTGTCGGTAACGATAGCGTCGGCCTGACCAGCGGAAACCGCAGCGGCTGCATCGGAGTTGTCATTGAAGACGTCAACGCCTTCGGTAGAGCCGCCCTTGATGAGGTCGATGACGTAATCGTACGCGGTGCTGCCGGACATGACGGCGATGGTGGCATCAGCAAAGTCGGCAAGGGTGGTAGCGGTGGCGTACTTGCTGCTCTTCTGGACAGCGATGGCCTGGGTGGTGCGGAAGTATGCGGGCGAGAAATCAACGGCCTTCTTACGATCCTCGTTGATGGAGACCTGCTGGATGTTCATGTCCCAATCATGGGTGCCAGGAGCAAAGGACTCGCCAAAGTCAGTACGGACCCACACCACGTCCTCCTTGGCGAAGCCCATCTTCTCGGCCAGGGCGTAAATCAGAGCAGCCTCGAAGCCTTCGCCGGACTCAGGATCGTCGTTCATAACCCAAGGAGTCCAAGCAGGATTGCCAGTGGCGACCGTCAGTTTACCGGGCGTGAAGGTGAGGTCCTTGATGTCGCCGGAAGCATCAGTGGTGGTGGTGCCAGCGGTGGAGTTGCCGCACCCAGCGAGAACGATGGCGCCCAAAGCGGAAGCACCGAGCTTGAGCATCTGACGACGAGAAACGATCAGGTCCATGGGATTGGTTCCTTTCTCTCCCAGCCCCGCATACACCGCAGGGCCCACAGCATGAAAACACAGGTTAATACTAACGCTTCGCACTCACCCATCGGACTTGAATCACTCATTTGCCAAGTTTGCTGCCCTGAATTGCGGGTTTCGGTACCCTACAGCGTGGTAGCAATCCTCACGATGCACGTTAATCTCGCGGTTTTCACATGTTTCCGCCCTCGTTGGACAAAAAACGCGAGCTTATGCATTTCATTCAATTACTGATGAAATGAAGACATGGCTCCTACCTGCAGCTTTCTATCTTCTCTTCTGAGGCGCCTCCCAAGCTCTGGAGCAAAAGGGCGCCAGCTGCAAAACCATAGTAATCGATACTCTGTGGTATTCCGAGTTTTCGCAGGTAGAAGGTTTGTCATCTAAATATCAGTTTCTGCATTATCTGCATAAGCTCGCGTTTTTTGTCCAACGCTCACCAAATGCCCGAAAATCGGCAACTTAACGTGCAAATCGGCAACCTGGATGACGGGTAGAGCGCTGAGAGAAGCACGACCAGCTGACTCCAGTCTCGTAAACGACGTTAATGCCCAGCCCTGTCGGTTTGTCCAGTGCATGCATTGCCAGTGAAGCTATAAATTGCTGGTATGCTGAAACACTACGCATCAAAAGGAGGATTCATGGGACTGTTAGTCAGCAACACGCTTGCCGTTCTGCCCAAAGGCGACGGGCATTCGGTCGCACGTCACAACCTGTATCTCGAGGGAACTGTCATCGCGGGTATTGACGATGCTCCCCAAGGCTTCGTGGCTGACGAGACCATCGACGGCACGAACCTGCTCACCATTCCCGGCCTCATCAACGCGCACACGCACACCTACATGTCCATGATGCGCAACGTGGCCGATGACCTCTCGTTTCCCGACTGGCTGTTTGGGACCATCGAACCTATCGAGGACCGCCTCGAGCCCAAGGACTCGTACTGGGCATCGCTGCTCAGCCAGATGGAGATGATTCGCTCGGGCACCACCTGCTTCAACGACCAACAGATGCATATTCATCAGACCACTGGCGCCGTCGTCGAGTCGGGCATGCGTGCCGTCATCTGCCGTGGTTTGGTGGGCGATGCATACGACCTCAACGAGCGCCGCATCCGCGAGGCTCTGGAAGAGCGTAACGCCTTCGCCGATTGCGACCGTCTTACCTTCCGCCTGGGACCCCACGCTCCGTACAGCTGCGGGCCTGATTACCTGCGCGGTGTTGCCGAGGTTGCCAAGCGTGAAGGTATGGGCATCCACATCCACATCGCCGAGTCCCAGACCGAAACCGACAACATGTGGGCGCAGCACCACTGCACGCCCGTCGAGTACGTGCGCGACGCGGGCATCTTTGAAGTGCCGACCATTGCCGCGCACTGCATCCGCGTGAAAGAATCCGATCGAGCCATTCTCGCAGAGAACGGCGTGAGCGTGGTCACCAACCCCGCCTCCAACATGAAGCTGGGCAATGGCTTCGCGCCGGTGCCCGAGCTGGTCGCTGCGGGTGTCAACGTATGCCTTGGTACTGACGGCGCCGCTTCCA
>JAUNJR010000165.1 GCA_030533135.1 Coriobacteriales bacterium | reverse complement strand
CCCCCTTTCTGCGGAATGTTTGCTTAGTTTTGCGGGGCACCGACGCTTCGCTTGGCGCCTGCCTTAATTCATCTCTTTTATGTTGGTACAATCATGATTTGTGACTCGCACGCACATGAGAGGGGGTTCAATGGCCGAACAGCGCGACATGTTGGATGACCTCATCGACATCTCTGAAAACTGGCAGGCGCTCTCTAACCCGTTTGGTAGCGTTGTAGATACCCTCACAATGGATCCAAGCAAGGTGAAGCAGTGGGATCCGGGCGAGTACAAAGAGGTTCCTCGCACCAATGCGGTGACTTGCCTGCAAGTGACCGCGCAGTCTGACGAGGTCTGTGGTCGGTGCCTGGAGGTCTGCCCGACCGCGGCCATCGATATCAAGCCCGCTCCCAAAAAGGTGACGATTACTGAAGATTGCCGCAAGTGTGGGCTGTGCTCATCGGTTTGTCCAGCAGGCACGTTCCTGACGACGAGGCTTGCCGCCAAGGTTCTCTATGATCGCATCGCACGCGTGGCCGCTGCCTATGAACAGGCGTATGTAACCTGCACGCGTGCGCTAGGGCGTTTGCCCAAGGACAATGAAATCGTGCTTCCGTGCGTGGGCGCCGTCCCAAGAGACGTGTGGTTCGCCTTGTTGACGGAGTATGGCAACCTGAGCGTCTATCTGCCGTTGGGCATCTGTGATCGCTGCCGGACCCTGACAGGCGAGTCGGTCTACGCAGACCATATCTCAGAAGCTGAGGAACTGAGCAATAATTCCGTGGGCCTTGAGGTCGACGAGGCAAGTCTGACCCACGAATATACCCGTGCCTACAAGCGCAGCCAGTTTGTGGGCAATATGGCTCGCGCGGGAATGACCGTGGCCACCAAGGGTGTCCCTGTACTGGCAGGCGCCCAGCTCGTGGCAAAGCGCATCAAAGACCACGGTCAGCAGCTCATGGACGTGCAGCGGCAGATTGAGAAGGCCGTTGGCGCAAAGACGGACTTGAGCAAACGCCGCGTTCTGACGCAGGAGCGCAAGCTCGTTCTGGCAGCGCTGCAGAAGCGGCCGGAGCTTGCCGAGAACTTCCACTGCAAGGTGCCAGTCTGCGACTGGTCGCTCTGCACCATGTGCGGCGAATGCGCGAAGGCTTGCCCGTTCCATGCCTGTGACATTGATTCGAGTGGGCACTTCTCGGTGGAGCCAGCGTACTGCATTGGCTGCGAGGCCTGCATGATCGTCTGTCCTGAGTGCTGCATCGAGATGGAACCAAGCGACCCACAGGAACTAGTCATTCCTGATGAGAACGCGGCAAAGCTCGAGGAGCGCCGAGCGGAGCTAGAGAAGCGCAAGGCTGCAGCGCGCGAGCAACTCAAGAAGGGCCTGGACGTGGTCGAACGTCTTGCAGTTTCAGATGAATAACCGATGCCAAGCCTGCAAGTGCTTGGCGCCTGAAGAGATAACGCGGCCTTGTGTTGGCCGCACAAACGACTGGGAGATGAGAACGTGGCGCTTTCAATTGGTATCGTTGGCCTTCCCAATGTGGGCAAATCAACGCTCTTTACCGCTCTGACGCGCAAAGGTGGACTGGCGGCAAATTATCCCTTTGCGACCATCGATCCCAACGTGGGTATCGTTGACGTACCCGACAATCGCCTGCAGGCCCTTGCTGACATCGTGCATCCGGGACGTATCGTGCCGGCGACCGTCGAGTTTGTGGACATTGCAGGCCTGGTGAAGGGCGCCAGCGAGGGCGAGGGTCTGGGCAACCAATTCCTAGCCAACATCCGCGAGACGGATGCCATCTGCGAGGTCGTGCGCTACTTCTCCGATCCAGACATCATCCGCCACGAGAGCAGCCATGACCCCCAGAGCGACATAGACACTATCCAGACCGAGCTTGTGCTGGCCGACCTTGGCACGATTGAAAGGGCTATCCCAAGGCTTGAGAAGGAGGTGCGTCGCGACAAGACGGCTGCACCCAAGGTTGCGGTGGCAAAGCGCCTTCAGGCGTGGCTCAACGACGGCCATCGTGCTGCCGACCTGGACATGACTGACGAAGAGCGTGCCGCCGCGCACGACCTTTTCCTGCTGACCATGAAACCCATCTTGTACGTGGCCAACATCGACGAAGACGCCCTCGGCGAGGAACTCCCAGAGATTGACGGTGCGATGGTGGTTCCCATCAGCGCGAAGGTCGAGTCTGAGCTCATCGAACTTGACCCTGAGGAAGCGGCAGAGTTTCTGGCAGACCTTGGTCTTGAGCAGAGTGGTCTGGCAACGCTCGCACAAGCTGCTTACAAGCTGTTGGGCCTTCAGAGCTACTTCACGGCTGGAGAGATGGAGGTCAAGGCCTGGACCATCCCTGTGGGGACAAAGGCACCGCAGGCGGCTGGGGTTATCCACTCTGACTTCGAGCGCGGCTTTATCAAGGCACAGGTCTGTAGCTACGATGACTACATTGCGCTTGGTGGCGAGCAGGGCTGCAAGAACGCCGGCAAGCTGCGCATGGAGGGCAAGGAGTATGTGGTGCAGGACGGCGACGTGATGCACTTCATGTTCAATGTCTAGAAGCGATGAGCTGAGCGTCTGAGGCATTTGACTCACGTTAAAGCAGCTTGTGAGCATTAATGGTCCGTTTGTGAGCACGAGCGATAAGGCTGCGTAAATTAACTGTGGGATTTTTTGTACGTATTAGTACTCGTGTTTAAATACTGCTCTGTAAAACAGCTTGCCCCATCGGAAGGAGGAGCAGGGGAGTCTGTTAGCGCCTGGACCATGAACGGTTGACGAGGTTGGCAGTTATCGAAAGACTCGGCGGGTGCTGCCACGGCCAGCGACACAGTGGGTCGTAAGAAAGAGAGTAAAAAGCAGAATCAACACTGTAACAGAGGCTCTTTCAACACTGATTAACGTAACCAAACGCGGTCAATGCCGCATAGTGAGGGAGTTCATCATGCGTGTTGTCATTCAGGACGATTATCAGAAGATGTGCAAGTGGGCGGCCGACTACATCGCCAACAAGATCCGTAATCACAAGGAAGACCGTCCGTTCGTGCTCGGTCTCCCCACGGGTTCAAGCCCCATCGGCGTCTATCAGGAGCTTGTGCGCCAGAACCAGGCTGGCGAGCTGTCCTTTGCCAATGTTGTCACCTTTAACATGGACGAGTATGTGGGTCTCGACCATGATCATGACCAGAGCTATTGGTACTTCATGCACGACAATTTCTTCGATCACCTGGTTGACATGAAGCCTGAGAACATCAACATCCTCAACGGCATGGCTGAGGACCCCGAAGCCGAGTGCGCCGCATACGAGGAGAAGATTGCCTCTTATGGTGGCATCGACCTCTTCATGGGTGGCATCGGCGTTGACGGTCACGTTGCCTTCAACGAGCCCTACACGAGCCTGACCTCCCGTACCGGCCTGCGCGCCCTCACCACCGACACCCGCATCGTCAACTCCCGCTTTTTCGGCAACGACCCGGAGAAGGTTCCTGCGTACGCGCTGTCCGTGGGCGTCGGCA
>JAUNJR010000013.1 GCA_030533135.1 Coriobacteriales bacterium | reverse complement strand
GAAAGCGTCAGCAATGCAGACGATCACACCTTAGAGGTGGTTGTCAAGGATGTGGCCTCCACGAGCCCTATGTTCTTCGAGCTATGGGTAGAAGGCGAGAGCGTCTCGCGCGCGAGTGCTTCCGCCACCATAGATGCAAGCGCGCGAACAGCCAGCGCCGTGTTTGATGCGCCATTCCTCATGAAGGAGGGTGATCAGGCAACGGTAGCGGAAAACACCTTCTCACCTGCCCCGATGAGTGTGACGGATACTGGCGGCCAACGTGGTACCTACCCTGGAGTAAAGCCAATTCTGCCCGACACGAGCGATTCATCGACTTCAGGCGGGTTGGAGATGGGGCTTGCCACTGCCGGTGCGGCCATTCTTGCCTACGAACGACGTCGAGCACATAACGAGCGCCTGGAAGGTGCTGCATCTGACAAGCAGTGACAACCTGATATGTGAGATGTGTCTATGGACCGGCACTGTCAGAGATTTAGTCTCTTGAATCGTCACAACCCTCGGGAGGCCCGAAAGTCGTGACGCCTAGGCGATCCACATCGTCATAGGTTTCGGTAGGCCCGATAGTCGCGACGCCTTAACAGCCCCAACCGTCATAAGTTTCGGGAGGACCGAAAGTCGTGACGCCCTGACGACCCCTATCGTCGCAACCTTCGGATAATCCGAAGATAACGATGCTTTGACAACCAACAATCGCATGGCGCCCATCTTGTGCTTGGATTTCTTCAAGATTGTTGGGCATGTGCCATTCCTAGGGCTGCACTTTGGGTAAACTCACCCGCGTTTGCTTTCTATCGTGATATGAAAGGACATGCATGAGCAACGAGGGTAAAAAGGTCAGCGTCCACTATGTGGGAACGCTTGACGATGGAACGAAGTTTGACTCCTCGCGTGACCGCGGAGTTCCCCTAGACTTCATTTGCATGGCTGGCCAGATGATTGCCGGCTTCGATGCGGCTGTGCGCGACATGGAGGTTGGTCAGACGGTCAACGTGCGTCTTGAGCCGGCCGAGGCCTATGGAGAGCGACGCGACGACATGATCGTCAGCGTGCCTATCGCTAACATGCCGGGCGCCGAGAATGCGCGCGTGGGCATGCGCGTGGTCCTGGGTGGTCCCATGGGACAACCGATGCCTGCCACGGTCTATGCGATGGACGACACCACTATCACCTTTGACCTCAACCACGAGATGGCCGGCAAGGCGCTCAACTTTGAGATTGAGCTGCTTGAGGTCTCCGAGGATGAGGAGGAGCACCACTGCTGCCATGGTCGCGGACGCGGTCACGGCCACGGACATGGCGAGGGCGGCTGCTGCCATGACGAGGGTCGCAAGCACCATGAGGATGGCGAGTGCTGCCACGGCGAAGGTCACGGCGAGGGCGAGTGCTGCCATGGCGAGGGCGATGGCTGCTGCTGCGATGATGACTGCTGCAAAGAGTAACGTCTAAACTACATGTGATGAAGAGACCCCTTCGTGATACGTTCACGAGGGGGTCTTGTTCTGTAAGAAGTGTTCTACTCGAGGGGCATCTCAGCTCATGTGGCAGTCGCGAGATACTGGTCCAGTCGTGCCATTCGACCATCCGGATTCTCCATATCGAGGTGCCGTAGCTTCGGAAGCAGGACATTGAGTTCCGCAAAGTCGTTTGCGTCATGGACGATACCTCGTTGGTGGAGGATGCCTATCAACGCCGTTGTTAGCGTCGCGCCGTCAGAGCTTCCCTGATAGACATCACGCAGGATTGCTTCAACTTCAGGGTCGGCAGGGTAATCCTGAAGCGCTACCGCTACAAGACGATACCCCGAAAGAATCCCGTTTCCGCACTCTTCGCTACAGCAATGCCGCAACACGTCCAGATAGCGCTTCTCACCGGTTTCACGGAAAAGGACATCCGCTAATTCCACCCTCGTGCTTATGGATGTCGCATTTCGAAGATCTCTATCCAGTCTGGCGAGCCCATCGTAATGTGTCAGTTTCGGCAGAAATACCGCAAGGCGAGAATCGTCCGGATACTTCCGCCAAATCTTAGCCTCTAACTCGTCTTTCTCCGCTTCGGTAAGCTCGTGCCACCAATCAGCGCTATACCCTCCATGAGCCCGCTCAGAGCTCGTGGCAGACAGTTGCTTCACGATCCATTCGTATTGTTCCGTATGAGGCCCTGCGCTCCGATTCCGATTGAGCAGCTTGTCAAGCAACATCGTCGCCCTTTCTACCCCTCTATAAAAGAAGTGGTACACCTTCTTATGAAAGGTGTACCACTTCATGCTTCTCGTTGTGTGACTACTCCGTGACGGGTCCAGCTGCGCGCACCTCAGGAGCCATATCTGGGTACTTCTTGGCCGCGTTGTCAACAAACATCTTTGCCACGCGGCGGGCAGTCTTGTCGTAGGCATCCTTGTCAGCCCAGGTATCACGCGGATTCAGCACGCGACGCGAGACACCATCAACATGCTGGGGAACGTCAACGTTGAAGATGGGGTCGCGCACGAAGTCGCTATCCTCGACGGAGCCGTTCAGCGCAGCCGTCACCATCTGACGCGTGGAGGCAAGGTCCATGCGCTGGCCAATACCATAGGGGCCACCCGTCCAGCCAGTATTAATGAGGTACACGCGGGTGCCAGAGCGCTCCATGCGGTCACCAAACATATCAGCATAGTGCAGAGGGTCAAGCGGCATGAAGGGCTCGCCGAAAAGCGTCGAGAATGTAGGCTGCGGTTCGGTAATGCCACGCTCGGTGCCCGCGACCTTGCTCGTGAAGCCTGACAGGAAGTGGTACATAGCCGCATTCTTGTCAAGCCTCGAGATGGGAGGCAGCACGCCAAAGGCATCAGCGGTCAGGAAGATGACCACGTTGGGATAGCGGCCCTGGCCCATGACGGCTGCGTTATCGATGTAGTCCACCGGATAGGCAACACGGGTGTTCTCCGTCATGGAGTCATCAAAGTAGTCAGGCTTGCGCGTGACATGATTGACCACCACGTTCTCACAGATGGCACCAAACCGGATGGCGTTAAAGATCTGCGGCTCGGTAACCGGAGTGATCTTGATGGCCTTTGCGTAGCATCCGCCCTCAAAGTTGAAAATGGAGTTCTGCGCCCAGCCGTGCTCGTCGTCGCCGATTAGGACGCGCTGCGTATCAGCGGAAAGCGTGGTCTTGCCCGTGCCAGAGAGACCGAAGAAGACAGCCGTCTCACCCGTGACCGGATCCATGTTGGCGGACGAGTGCATGGGCAGCACGTTCTCCTCCACCGGCATGACGTAGTTCATGACGGAGAAGACGGCCTTCTTAATCTCACCAGAGTACGCGGTACCAGCGACGATGATGGTGCGATCCTCAAAGTTGATGAGTACGGCAGCCTCGGAATTGGTGCCATACTTCATCGGATCCAGCCTCATGTCAGGCGCCGCAAGCACGGTATAGTCCTGCGGGAAGAAGCTGTTGCGCTGACGCTTGGAAGGACGCACGAGCAGCTGACGTGCAAAGAGCGCCTGGCTCGCACGCTCGCACACAATCAGGAACTTGCGGCACCAACGGCGGTCTGCTCCGGCAATGGCACGCACGACATACAGGTCACGCGTGCGAAGGTGCTCGGTCACGGCATGCTTGACCTTCTCGTAATTCTCAACGGAGAAGGGCTTATTGACGCTGCCCCATGCGATGACATCATGCACGTCAGGCGTGTCAACAATGAAGCGGTCCTCGGGCGAACGGCCCGTATACTTTCCCGTCTCGACAGACAGGGCACCCGTATCAGTCAGGACGCCTTCGTTACGACGCAGGGCGCGCTCGATAAGACCAGCAGGCGCCTCGTCCATGATGACGGCGCCACGGCATCCATTTATGCCACCAATGGCGAGCAAATCGTGCACAGTCGCACCGCGGCTACCCTCGCCGCGAGCCATCACGTTGTTGATGATGGTGTCGATACGCTCATGAATATTGGGCATAGATTCCTCCTTACCCGTTAGGCGATGGTCACAAGCCTGTTACCGCCGCCCACTTGACAACAAAGAGCATACGGCATAATACCCGACTCCATAAAAGCCGTAACACTCTGCTGATTTTGATGTAGTTTATGGGGACTGACACCAACGAGACAGCAGTTGGAGAGTTTACCACAGGTAATTCTTTACCCCAAGAAATAGAAATTGTCGGGTGGAAGCGCTCCACCAACACTTGACGCGTCTTCCACATATGCGTCAGCGATTGAAGCAGATAGCTCGCGCTGCATGGCAGAGCCACGCAGGAACCTGCCCTCACCCACCATGTGATCAACCGTCTTCTGGTGCTCCGCCACAAAGGAGACGACAGACTCGGGGTCTGTGGTGAAATATGGGATGCGGATAACGCATACGGCACTCGGGGCACCATTTTCGTCCGTCACCGCATCAATGGCCATGATTGATCCGCCCGTCGCGTTGTAGAGAGCGGCACTCACATCAGGCGGAACAATAGCAAGATCCACCTCAGCATCAATGATTGAGCGGGCAAGGCCATCGACTGACTTGCAGTAGCGGCAGCCATAGTCCCTCTCGACAAGCGCAACCTCGTCCTCGCATGACCCTTCAAGGCAGGCAACCTTCATCTGACCCGACGTGACCACGCCAGCATCGACGTCAGCTTCGACCTCACCACCATCCTTGGTGGTCTCATCACCCTCAGTCGATGTTTCATCCGGAGCCTCGACCTGCTGCTCGTCGACTTCCGTCTGCGGTTCATCAGAACCACTCTTACCGCCGCAGCCTACAAGGAATAGGCAGAGTAAGAGTATCATCATGGTAGTTGCGACCTGCCGGAACTTGCGCATGGTTCCTCCTCATGGCCCGTCGTGACGTCCTCATCATACTGCAAAGCGTTAGCGAGAGGAGCAAACATGGCTTTGACCACTATTTCAATGGGACGAATCGAGGCAACGATTGACTCTGCCGGCGCACAGCTCATGAGCCTGAAGGCGGACGGCAAGGAGTATCTGTGGCAGCGTGATCCTGAGTTCTGGCCTCGTTGCGCGCCAGTGCTGTTCCCCATCGTGGGCAACCTGCGTGACGACCGTGCTGACAGTGCACAGGGTGAAATACGCTTTGGCCGCCACGGCCTTGCTCGTAACTATGAGCACAAGGTTGTCGAGGCACTCGAGGACTCCGTCACCTACGAGCTCGTTTCCAACGACAACACGCGTGCGGCCTTCCCCTTCGACTTCAAGTTGAACATGACCTATCGCATCGTGGGCGACGCCCTCGAGCAGGAGTTTGCCGTCACCAATACGGGCGACGTCACGCTTCCCTTTGCAGTTGGCGGACATCCGGCATTCAACGTTCCGGCACCTGGCTGCGAGGATGAGGACTTCTCCGATTACAAGCTGGTCTTCTCCCGCCCGTGGACCTATGCCTCCCCCACCATCTCCACCAAGACTGGGCTGCTAGACTATGGCAACCGCTTTACGCTTGTTGATGATCAGGACGAGCTTCCGCTGAATCATCGCCTGTTCGACGTCGACACGCTCACCTTCGAGGATGTACCTGGACGCACGGTAAGCCTCGTTGGTCCCTCTGGACATGGCATGCGCGTCGACTTCCCCGGATTTGATTTCCTCGGCGTGTGGAGCGCTCCCGACGCTCCGTTCGTTGCCCTTGAGCCGTGGCGCGGCACCGCCACCCGTACCGACGAGGATGACATCTTCGAGCACAAGCAGGGCATGGACTTCCTGGAGCCCGGCGAGACGTCTGTCTATGCCTTCCGGATGATTCCGCTCTAAGCAAAACAAGCTCATAGCTAGTGACAGGAAGGGGGCCTGTACGTAACCGTACAGGCCCCCTTTGCTTTGATAACGAGTGAACCAGAGAAACTAGCCGAGCAGCTCCTTGACATCGAGGGCGATCATGAGCTCCTCATTGGTCGGAACGATCAGCACGCGAATCTTGGAGTCGGCAGCGGAGATCTCGCGAACCTCGCCAGAGCGCATGCGGTTCTTCTTGTCGTCAATCTTGACGCCAAGCCAAGCAAGCTTCTTGCAGACCTCGGCACGCATGGTGGCGGAGTTCTCGCCGATGCCAGCAGAGAAGGCGATGGTGTCGACGCCCTCGTTGGCCTGGGCCATCTCGCACACGAGCTGAGCGGTACGATAAGCGAACATCTCAATGGCCATACGAGCATTGTTGTCGCCATCGTCAGCGGCAAGCTCGATGTCGCGGGAGTCGGAGGAAAGGCCAGAGATGGCAAGCAGACCGGACTGCTTGTTCATCATGGTGTCGACCTCGTCGACGGTATAGCCACCAACGCGCTGCAGGTAGCAAACGGTGGCCGGATCGATGGTGCCGCAGCGGGTTCCCATAATCAGACCATCAAGCGGGGTGAGGCCCATCGTGGTGTCCATGTTCTTACCATCGGTAATGGCGCACAGCGACGCGCCGGAGCCGAGGTGACAGCTGACAAGCTTGTGCACCTTGTCGCCCAGGAACTCCTTCGTGGCACGCCAGATGTAACGGTGGCTCGTGCCATGAGCGCCATACTTGCGGATGTGCAACTTGTTGACGACATCGCGTGGCAGGGCGTAACGGTGGGCGCGCTCGGGAATGGCGTAGTGGAAGGAGGTGTCAGCAACGACGACGTTACCCTTGTCAGGGAAGAGCTCGCGGCAAACCTGGATGGCATCAGCCTCGGCATAGTTGTGCAGCGGAGCCAGCGGTGCAACCTCGCGCACCCAACCCAGGGATTCGTCCGTCACGATCTTGGACTCGGGGAAATACCAACCGCCCTGAACGACTCGGTGGCCAATACCGATGAAGTCCTTGCCAGTGGCGTTGATGATCTCGATGACATACTGCATGGCAGTCTTGTGGTCGGGCAGCGGAGCCTCGATCTTCTGCTTGCCCGCGACGGCGATGGACTCATAGCCCACAAAGGAGCCGTCGATGCCAATGCGCTCGCAGTTGCCCTTTGCGTAAACCTCAGCTGTATCGACATCAAGAAGCTGGAACTTGAGCGATGAGCTACCTGCATTGATGACCAAGACGTTCATGGGTCTCCTCTCACAGATGAAATACACCAATATGAATGATACGACGGGAGGGGCATCCATGTGTGCGAGATACCCCTCCCTATCGGGAAACAACAATATGAACTGGAATGTTTTCCTACAAACATGCCTTACGCGAAGTCATCACCCAGACGATGCCCGCCCAACACATGGAAGTGCAGGTGGTGCACAGCCTGACCGGCATCATCGCCAGCGTTGGCAACCACGCGGAAACCAGAGTGGTCGATACCCTCAGCCTTGGCAACTTCATCCACCGCATGGACCATGGCCGCAATGGTCTCTGCTGGCACGGCATCAGCGATGTGCTCATAGTGGTCTTTGGGCACAACCAACACGTGCGTCGGTGCAAGCGGACTCATGTCGCGGAAAGCTGCTACGAGATCATCCTCGTACACGTAGTTCGACTCAATTACGTGGTTGGCAATCTTGCAGAAAATGCAATCTTCGTGCTGTGACATGGAGGATCCTTTCAGTCGAAGCTACTCATTAATGAAGGCTGTCGAAGGCGCAGCCGTCGTGTCAACGACGCTCATGGTAGCATCCGTCGCGTCCATAAGCACCTGAACTTTCTGCTCTGCCGTGGCAAGGCGCTCGCGGAGGCTCTTCAGCAACTCAACGCCACGAGCATAACGGCCAAGCGCATCCTCAAGCTCAAGGTCACCCGCCTCAAGGGCGCGCACAATCTGCTCGAGCTCCACCGAAGCCTCTTTGAACGTCAGGCTCTCTACGGGACGAGACTGCTGATTATCCATGCTTCCTCCTTTAGATTGATGCGGTTTCTGTCACCGATGTGACCGTGGCGTGGATGGTGCCCGCGCCAAGCATTACGGAGACATCGTCTCCGGGTGAGACCTGAGTGGCCCTCGATACGATATGTCCCGACTCATCTTTTGTGATGGAATAGCCACGAGCCAAGACTCTCAGGGGCGACAGGGCATCGAGAGACGCGGCATACCGTGCAACACGCGCCTCGTAGGGCACCAGCAACCGCTGGGATGCAGCACTAATCCTCGATGCCGAAGCGCCTAAGGCATCCTTCTTGCGATCGAGAAAACGCGGCAATGACGCGTGAAGGCGCTCCGCTGTCAGCTCTACTGCTGAGAGGCGGTCATCGAGAATGACATGCGGATTGGTGAGACAGCGCCTTCCTGCCAAGGCTTCGACGCCAAGACGATGGTGTGTCAAATCGTTCGAAATGGCTCGTGTCGCACGTTCGCCCAGTCCCTCGAGAGCGGCGCCAGGCTGCTGAACCAGGCGTCCCATCGAGGTGCAAAGCCGCTTTTGCCTCTCCCTCGTCACCTGCGCAAGCTCGTCAATGGCGGGAGCAACCGACTCTGCAGCAGCTGTTGGTGTGGAACAACGACGATCGGCAACCATGTCGCATATGCAGGTATCAGGCTCATGCCCAATACCCGTAATGACTGGCACGGGGCATGATGCGACCGCACGGGCAAGCGCTTCGTCATTGAAGGTCATGAGGTCTTCGAATGAGCCGCCACCACGCACCAGCAATATGGCATCTGGACGAGCTGCGGCAGCAACCGACAGCGCTCGCATTATCGTGAGGGGTGCTCCCGGTCCTTGAACCTGGCATCCAACAACTTGTAGCTCCACGAGGGGGTTTCTTCGTGCAAGCGTTCGCTTCACGTCATCGATGACGCTACCCGAAAGTGACGTCACAACCGCCACACGCGTGCAAAACCGTGGAATAGGCCGTTTGCGGGCAGGGTCCATGAGCCCCTCTTGCTGCAGCTTTCGCGCAAGGGCGGCAACCTGCTGACGAAGCAGTCCCTCCCCCGAAGCCTCGAGCTTTCGTGCGATGAAGGACATGCGCCCGCTGCCGGTATACACGTCAAACCCGCCAGTGAGCTGCACGGTCAACCCATTGCGCAGCTCAAAGCCGCACTTTGCGTATGTTCCACGCCAGACGATGACGTCCATGGCAGACTGATCATCCTTGACCTGGAAATAGCAATGCCCCGATCTCGCGTTAGGGCCACGAAACCCCGTTACCTCGCCTGCGACCACCATGAGGGGTAGTGACCCCAAGCAAAGCTTTGCGTCTTCAAGCGCCCTCGTTACCGAAAGAGGCGCAGATTGTTCGACCATATTAGCTTCTCGAGCGACGCGTGTTGCTCAACAGGTACAGCAGCTGCAGGATGGACGACAGCGCCGCGGCAACATAGGTCAGCGCAGCGGCAGTAAGCACCTGCTTGGCACCCTGTTGGTCGACTTCAGAACCATACTGATTCAGGTAGGCGACTGCACGACGAGAAGCATCAATCTCTACTGGCAGGGTCACCAGATGGAAGATAACCGAGAAGGCAAACATCATGACGGCGGCACGTACCAGACCCATCATGTTGAACATGATTCCGCCAAAGAACAGGATTCCCCAGAATTGCTGCGTGAGATTTACCACCGGAACGATGGCGGTGCGAATCTGCACAGGAAGGTATCCATGAGCAGTCTGAATTGCATGACCCGCCTCATGGCACGCCACAGCAACCGACGCGACCGATCCGCCTGTGTAGTTATCGTCAGAGAGGTTGAGTGTGTTAGTGCGCGGATCATAGTGGTCGGTCAAGCGTCCAGGAACATGGCCGAAAGAGACACCATGAACACCATCGCGCTCAAGCATGC
This sequence comes from Coriobacteriales bacterium, assembly GCA_030533135.1. GTDB lineage: Bacteria > Actinomycetota > Coriobacteriia > Coriobacteriales > Atopobiaceae > UBA1367. The sequence continues at coordinate 17,864 of JAUNJR010000013.1, read as the reverse complement.
GACGCGCCATATCGACACCCGAATGGCCTCCTGACGAAGGCACCTGAGACCACTTTGCATATGCGCTCCTGATGTATGCCTGTGAGCCAAGACCGAGCGCCATGGTAATCAACATGAGCAGGATGTAGCTCATATTGGCGCCATACCCGTAGTAGTACATACCTACCTCCAATCAAACGGCTACCTAATGTTTGTACCCAAGAGTAGCGCAATCGGAGGACAACTTCTTGACTCAACGCTCAATGCGACAATTCGCAGCTTGTATGCATCGAAGGAAAAGCCACCTGTCTGTCACGTTGGGGACTGTCCCCAACATGACAGTTTGTCTACAGCACTTCGAGGCGGCCATCCTTGACCGTCAGGCCAACCTCGCCAGTCAACAGGCGAGAGAGCGTCTTTCCGGCAAGCTCATAGCGCCATCCCGTCGCAAGCCGTGCACCTTCTCGACCGAGGGCCAAATCATACAGGTCGTCACGGGATGCAATGACCTGCGGAGCAACACCGCTCTTGTCGGACACGATACGCAGCATGGCGTACATGAGGTCGAGCACGCTCTCCATCTCCTGTGAGGGGCGGTCACGATGCTGAACTTTGGGATACTGCGTTGGGTCACACTGCACCCCTCGTATCACCGCAGCGACAAGTGCCCTGGCATCGCGCTCAGACAGCTGTTCAGTGCCACGTACCGTACGTAGACGCTCAACCGTTCGTGGTGTGCGCTTGCAGGTCTCGACCAGGACCTCGTCAGATACAATCCACTTCCTGGGCAGGTCTCGCGCAGCAGCCGTACGTTCCCTCCACGCACACACCTCGCGAGCCACCGCAAGTTGACGACGGGTAAGCGAGCCCGAGCGCTTTAGGTGCTTGTACGCCTCCTCTGGATCCCGGGCAGTTCTTGAAGCCGTGGTCAGCGCAGCCATCTCGGGCTCAATCCATGACCACCGATCGAGGCGGACCAGCTCCGCAATCATGCGGTCATACATACGCGGCAGGTAAATAACATCATCCTCCGCATAACGAAGCTGATCTTGGTCGAGCGGCCTACGCGACCAATCCGTCAACGACTCCGCCTTGGGAAGCCTCACACCGCAGTAGGACTCAACAAGCGCCCCGTAGCCAATCTGCTGACGCTGGCCCAAGAAAGCCGCGGCTACCTGCGTGTCAAAGACGGGCGTTGGCAAGCAGCCAAACGCATCGAGAATCACTTCGAGGTCCTGTGTGCACGCATGGAAAACCTTGGTAATCTGCTCATCAACAAGAAGGTTTACCAACGACGACAGGTCGTCGATCAACAGAGGGTCAATGGCCGCCGACTCTTCTGATGTTGCCACCTGAATGAGGCAGAGCTTTGGATGATATGTCCGTTCACGCAGAAACTCGGTATCAACGGCGATAACGCGGGCTTTAGATGCCCGCTCACAGAACGCATCGAGCGATTCCTTGTCAGATAGGTACACTGGTCAATCTCGTTTCTTGCCGGGATTCAGTCCTGTCTCCGGCTGTTGAAAAGGCTACCATATTTGGTGGGCGACGCTTGTGCGCCTGCACCATGATAGCGAACGAAGGAGGTGGCGTGCGTGCGCACGCTTATAGTCCATAACCCGAAGGCTGGCTTCGGTTCAGATTCCATCTACGAGTTTGAGCGAGCACTCATGGAGGATGGAGATGAGTGTGTCCTGCGCATTCTCACTGAACGTGAGCATGACGTCGCATGCCTAGCTGACGCAGAGGAATATGACCTCGTAGTAGTTTCTGGTGGAGATGGCACCGTCTCCCATGCGCTCTACACCCTCCGGAACCGAAACGTTCCTACCTGCGTTTTTCCCTCCGGAACGGCCAACCTACTTGCGGCAAACATTGGCAATGCCACCGAGCCCGCAGCTCTGGCAAAAGCCTGCAAGCAGGGCAACACCTTCACAGCCGATCTGGGCGAGATGCACTGGGTTGACACAAATGGCGAATCACATGTCGAAGGCTTTGCAATCGTGTCCGGCACGGGCTTCGATGCGCAACTCATGCATGACGCCATCCCCGCAAAGAAGCTGTTTGGCGAGGCGTCCTACTTCACCGCAGTCCTCAATAACCTCAAGCCCGACATTTTCCATCTGACCATCACCATCGATGGTGTTGTCCACGAACATGACGGTATCTCATGCATGGTGGCCAACAACGCCATGATGCAGGGTGAAATCGAGATCGTTGCGGACTGCACCATGGATGATGGTCTGCTCGACGTCATCGTACTCGAGACGACTGACGCAGCCCAGCTGATTCGTCCCGTGCTCGCAGGTATCGTTGACCCAAAGGGGCGCGATGTGGCTCGCCCCAACATTACGTCGTATCGTGGCAAGCATATCAAGGTGGTCTCGGATCGACCCATGAAGCTTGAGGTAGACGGAGACGTCGCGTCAGGAGAGGTGCTGAGTTGGGAAGCCAAGGTGCTTCCGAGTTGTTGCACCATCATCCGTGATGCCATGAGCCGATACGCCCGTTAATAGCGTATAAGCAAGTACGTGCCCTGTGGGGTGCTCTGTGGAATTAGTCAGGTGCTTTTCGCAATACAGGCCTGAAAACCCCACAGAACACCCCACAGATTTCTGGGCGCCACATTGCCGTTACATGAAACGGGTATAGTGCTATGGTCAACAAAGGAGAACCATGTCACTTGATGGTCTAAAAAAACAGTTTTACCCCCTCACTCACGACGTGCTTGGTAAAGGGCGCGTTCATGAGATGGCTTCCTTCACCCAACATGGAACCACCTCGACGCTAGACCACACCGTAAGAGTCGCGTTCCGAGCGTTCGCCATGGCGCGGGGCCTTCGCCTGCATATTGATGAGCATTCGTTGGTGCGTGGTGGCATTCTGCATGACTATTACCTGTATGACTGGCACGATTCCAACCAAGCGCTTGACCGGTGGCATGGGTTCACACACCCCGGGCATGCTCTCAGAAATGCCGAGGCTGACTTTCCTGACCTGACGTCGACTGAGCGTGACATCATTTCTCGCCACATGTTTCCCTTTACGCCCATCCCGCCACGAACGTGCGAAGGCTGGCTCATCTGTCTTGCTGACAAGATTTGCAGCCTTCAAGAGTTCTTTGACGGACTTGACCGCCAACAAAGGAAGGGAGCCTGATGTACTCCTTTTCATCGAAGGTCCGATACAGCGAATGTGACGAGCACGCACAACTTTCAATCGTCGCACTCATCAACTACCTGCAGGATTGCTCTACCTTCCATACCGAGAGCCTTGGACTTGGTATCAACTTCTTGGCCGAGCATCATTTTGCGTGGCTTCTAGCTGCGTGGCAAATAGAGATTGACCGCCTTCCCTCTTTCTGCGAGCAAATCACCGTCAGCACGTGGTGCTATGACATGCGCCGGACGTACGCGCTCCGCAACTTCTGCATCACCGATGCGCAGGGCAACCGTTGCGTTCGTGCCGACTCCATTTGGTTCACGTTTGATACTCAGGCGAGCAAGCCTATCCGCATTCCTGCGTCAGAGGCACCGTATCTTACCAATGAGCCTCGTATGGACATGCCTCCAACGCGGCGCAAGCTCTCCTGTGAGGGCGCATATCAAGAGCGCTCCCCTCTCGTGGTGACCGAGCAACACCTTGACACCAATCGCCATGTCAACAATGCACAGTACGTCCTCATGGCCCTTCAAGCGCTTGATCAGCAGTTTGTTCCGAGCCGCATCTGTGTTCAGTACCAGCAGCAGGCGCATCTGGGAGACGTCGTCATTCCGCGCGTGTATGACCTTGATCAGTCATGGAGCGTCCAGCTCTGCGATGCGGACGGCAGTCCCTATGCAACGATCGAGCTGGAGGGGCGGGCATGAGGACCCTTCGAGTGGTCGGGGCAATCATCACGAGAGATGGTTGCATCCTCGCGGCGCATCGCAGTGGAGCACACGGCCACGTCGGCTGGGAGTTCCCCGGCGGCAAAATCGAAGAAGGCGAGACGCCCGAAGAAGCCCTCCGACGCGAGATTGCCGAAGAGCTGAGCCTACGGCTCTCGACCATGTGGTTCTTCGATACCGTCGAGCATGATTACCCCGACTTCCACCTCTCGATGGATTGCTTCGTCTGTCCCCTCGACGGCCTGCAAGAACCGACGCTCACCGAGCACGATGTTGTTCGCTGGCTTGATCACGAGCATCTCATGGACGTGACTTGGCTCGGCGCTGACCAGCATGTGGCTTTTCAGCTCGGTGCATTCTGGGACGAGGTCTTCTCCCCAAGCCATCTCTAGCGCATGCAAAGGGTTATGATTGAGGCAGCGTCAGGCGGCATACGACCTAAGGAGCTTGCATGATGTACAACGACCAAACCACACCGTCCAACGTCGTCGAGACGGCGTCTGCTACCACTTCGCCGGACAATGTGAATTCCGGAAACCGTGCCTATATCATCGTAGCGGCATCGCTTGTCGGTCTGATGCTCCTCTCCACAGTGATGGGCGGCTGCGTGTCCATGGCCGTTAAATCGCTCTATTACCTGGTCGAGGATGACATCATCGCCACCAACTGGGATGAGTACCTTGAAGACTACAACCTCGATGAGTATGGGACGGAGTACGACCTCGACGTGGGCCATACCTTCAACTTCGAAGGCAGCTTTGATTATCGCGTCTAAACCGGCACGCCAGCTTGAGCATACGATCCTGAGGAGGTCTGCATGAGCAGGGCAGACGACATTTTCATCGCCATGTGCACTGACATCATCGAGAACGGGACCACCACCGAGGGGCAAGCCGTGCGTCCCCACTGGGAGGATGGCGCCTCGGCATACACCATCAAGCGCTTTGGCGTCTGCAACCGCTATGACCTGCGTGAGGAGTTCCCCGCATTGACGCTGCGTCGCACGGCCCTCAAGAGCTGCATGGATGAGATTCTCTGGATTTACCAGCGCAAGTCAAACAACATCGGTGACCTAAAGCCCCACGTGTGGGATGAGTGGGCTGACGAGGACGGCTCCATTGGTAAGGCGTATGGCTACCAGGTCGGCGTTGTCAGCCACTATAGCGACGGTGACTACGACCAGATGGATCGTGTCCTCAAGGACCTTCGCGAGACACCCTTCTCTCGTCGTATCATGACAAACCTCTACAACGTACAGGACCTCTCTGAGATGCATTTGTACCCCTGTGCGTACAACGCCATCTACAACGTCACGGATGACCAGCGTGATGACGGTCGCCTTACTCTGAACATGGTGCTTGTTCAGCGCAGCCAAGACGTACTCGCTGCCAACAATTGGAACGTCTGTCAGTATGCCATTCTGCTCATGATGGTTGCACAGGCAAGCAACATGGTTGCCGGGGAGCTCGTGCATATGATTGCCGATGCCCACATCTATGATCGCCATGTTGACATCGTGCGCGAGCTCATTACCCGTGAGACCCACCCCGCACCGCGCGTGTACCTGAACCCTGAGGTCACGGACTTCTACGCCTTCACGACTGACGACCTCATCGTTGAGGACTACGTCACTGGTCCGCAGGTCAAAAACATCCCCATCGCCGTCTAGGCGATCGCGTGCGCCAAGGAGGACTCACATGGACGCCATTGTGTCAGTAACTCGTGATTGGGGTATCGGCCACAACGGCAGTCTTGTGGTGGACAATCGCGCTGACATGCGTCGTTTTGTGGCGCTCACCTGTGGTGGAAAACGTCCTAAAGATGCCGCGCCAGGAGAGGTGCTTGGCACCGTAATCATGGGACGCAAGACCTTTGAGAGCTTCCCAGGCGGCGCGCTCAAGGCACGTCGCAATCTAGTCATTACGCGCAACGAAAGCTTTACTGCACCAGGCGCTGAGGTCGTGCACAGCGTGAGTGAGGCATTAGCATCCGTTGCCGATTCTGATCCCGACACCGTTTGGCTTATTGGCGGAGAGAGCATCTATAGGCAGCTCCTTCCCTACTGTCACCGTGTCCACGTGACGTACAACGACGTCACAGTCCCCGTGGACGCAAGCTTCCCCGACCTTGATGCGGACTCTTCTTGGCAGCTTGCCGAAGAGGCGCCTGGCGGAACCACTGACGCTGGGGTTTCGTTCACCTATCGCACATACCTTCACAAATAGGCACGTCCATACATAGGAGGACCCCCTTGCAGAGATACGTGCAAGGGGGTGCCTCCGTCTCATGCTTTATGGTGATGTCTAGAACTTAAACGTCGCGCCACCATACACGGCAGCGTAGAACCCCTCGTTGCCCGACTCAGCAAGGTTCCACGTACCATCTTCAAGCTTCTGCAGGTTAAGCGTCACATCAGCCGTGGCGGCGTCGCCCGCCATCTGGTCAATCCGCGCATAGAACAGCTCGAAGAGCTTCTGATACAGCCCAGCCTCTCCATTCTCCTTGTAGACTGTGACCGCTTCGTCCGTCTCGGTCCATGCGTCAAAATCCTCAAGCGTCGCTTTCATGACTTCATCGGTGTTCACGTTGCTGACGGTCATGGCGACTTGAGCCGTCCCATCTTCGATGGTGATCTCGTTAATGGTGTGACTGAGATTCTTGAGCAGTGCTGCGAAGAATTGATTGGTGTCCACACCATACGTTGCAAGCTCTTCTACCACCTGCTCGTTGATATAGGTTGTGACGTCATGTTCAGCCGTGTCCTGAAGAGCGGCAAAAGTGTTGTCCACCTTCGCACGAATGCTCTCTTCCTCGTCGGCCCGACTAGGCCCACAACCAACCAGCCCGATCACCACTAACGCGACCAAAAGAAGCGAAAACAGGCGTCTCATGCCATCCTCCTTACACATGCTCATTCATTAGAAGCTTAGCACACCAACACCGACGTCACGAACCCATCGCTTCAAGGGCTTGCTCAAGCGTGATCACTGCTTCACGTGGGTCAACCCCAGCTCCATAGCTCACACGATGCCAATGCCCATCAGCCTCACAGAGATAATCAACCGTCGGACCAAAACCTCCCACGAGCGTTCGCGCGGCAATCGCAAAGGAGGGGTCCGCCTTGAGACCGGGATAGCGCACCGTTGTCACACGTGGATGGCACGCAAGGTAGGTTGCCACCACCTGCGCCGTGTCGCTTGCCGAATGCCACGCAGCCTCAAACTTTGGCAGCTCATCCAAAATCTTATGGCACTCCTTGTCAGGGGGTGTGGCAAGTTGCACCATCTTTTCCACCATGCCGGGAAGCACGCTTTCAGCATCTTTCGACAGTCCAACGAGCAGCAGGTCATCGGCAAGATGCTCATAGGAGAGATGCGCACCAAGCCGAATCGCAGCACACCCTGCCCACGTCGCCGTGTTTCGAACAACAAGCGGCCTCCCAGCGTCCCTCGCCTGCTGTGCCAGGGCTTTGAGGTCATTGCAGGCTACTGGAATGGTTAGAGCAAGCGAGTCTACCGACGCCTCCCGTATGCCCGCCGGTAGCTCTTGCACCACAAACGTCTTCCATGCGCCAAGCCGCTTGCCCAGTGTCTGGCAGAGTTCTTGGTTTGCTGTCTCGCTGTTCTTTGCCATTCCGACGCCTTCCACCACACGCCCGGCCTCTTTACAGCAGGTCGTATGCATCTACATCCACGGCAAGGTTCACGCCCGGCCTGCTCTTCACCTGACGAGCGCAAGACCCCAAGAGTTCTCCCAAGCTTGCATCTATGGGGGCTTTCACCAAGACGTGACGCCGATAGTTGTCCTTTGCCTTGGCCTTGGCACAGTCCGCAGGGCCAAGGACCTCCCATCCAGCGCGACCATCAACCTGTTGATGGACATACGCTGCCAACTCGTCGGCGCTCGCACGGACCTCGCTCGCACGCTTTCCCCAGATGACCACATTTGCCAAACGAGAGAATGGTGGGTACCCACCATCACGCCGATCAACTTCCTCGGCAGCTAAAAAGAGGTCACGGTCATGTCGTGCCACGGCTTGAATGGCGGGATGCCCCGCCCAGTAGGTTTGGACTATGACCTCCCCCGCACGGACGCCACGTCCCGCGCGACCAGCTACCTGCTCGAGGAGGTCATAAGTCCTCTCCGCGGCTCGGAAGTCGGGCATCTTGAGCGTCGTGTCAGCGTTTACGACGCCAACCAAGGTCACCTCGGGAAAGTCGAGGCCCTTTGCAATCATCTGCGTGCCAACAAGGACCGCGCATTCGCTCGCGTCAAACTCTTCAAGCAGTCGCTGGTGGGCGCCCTTCGTTCGCGTCGTATCGGCATCCATGCGCACGATGTCCACGTCTTCGGGCAAGAGCATGCGTAGCTCGTCCTCCACGCGCTGCGTTCCCACGCCAAAGGCCGCCATGTAGCGACTGCCACAGTTGGGGCATCTCGTCATTGGGTCGGGAAAAGCCCTCTGTGGCCAACTTCTTCCGCAGGTGTGGCACATCAGCTCGCGTGTGCGTTCGTGATAGGTCAGGGATGTCGAGCAATGCGGGCACTCAGGTACGCAGCCACAGTCCCTGCACATGAGAAACGTTGCGAAGCCCCGCCGGTTTAGGAGCAATACAGCTTTCTCACGGCGCTGTGCCACCGCTTGCAAGGCCTCTGTCAGGGGCTTTGAGAAGACGGAGCGATTTCCCTGCTGGAATTGCTGCGTCATGTCCACCACACTGACGCGTGGGAGCTGGGACACACCAGGTCGCTCAGGCATCTGGACACACGTCCAGCTGGCATTACGCCACACGCCAGCCTCACAGCGGTTGATGCTTTCCAGGCTTGGCGTCGCGGAGCCCAACACGAGTGCACAACCCGTTTCTGCAGCAAGTTGGGCCGCAACGTCACGCGCGTGGTACCGCGGAGCACTCTCCTGCTTATACGTATGCTCGTGTTCCTCGTCAATGATGATGAGTCCTAAATCTGAAAGTGGCGCAAAGAGGGCCGACCGAGCGCCGACCACCACATGCACTAAGCCTTGCCGCGCAAGGTCCCACTGATCAAAGCGTTCACCAACCGAGAGTCGTGAGTGCAGAATTGCCACGTCATCGCCAAATCTCGAGCGAAAACGACCCACCGTCTGAGCGGTAAGAGAGATCTCTGGGACAAGGACGAGCGCACGCTTTCCGTCAGCGATGGCCGCTTCAATGGCATCCAGATAAACCTCGGTCTTTCCCGAACCCGTCACACCATCAATGAGCACCACATCACCGCGCGCGGCTTTTCGCGCCTTTGCAATTGCGGCGAGAGCGCATTTTTGTCCTGCCGTGAGCTTTTCAGGACGAGGCGCGTTGGCTGACGAGAGCGTGGTCACCGTACCACCACGCACGCGTCGGCGCTCCTCAACAGCCACCACACCACGTTTCTCAAGTGACGAAACGACACTAGCGGCACCACTCATAAGTACCGATAGCTCCGCCATGCGTACCGGGCCTTCCGCAAGAGAGGCTATGAGCGCGCGTTGGCGGGCCGCCGTCCGTCGTGGCTCAAACGACCTACCTTCCTCGGTCAACCGCACCCAGCGCTCATCAACGGGGCCCGACTTCACCGATTCGAGCTCCCACGGTCCCCCGTCATGGACACGACGGACACGAAAGCCCTGGCCAGGCGCCAGGAAGGGACGAATTGCCTCAGAGAGTGGGCAGGCGTATTCAGAGGCCATCCAAACGGCAAGACGGGCTCGCGCCTCATCAAAGGCAGACCCCGCCAGCACGCTCTCAAGCGACGCAATCCTGCTTGGATTGAGGCCAGCGGGCGGCTGATCTAACACTTCCACCACATACCCAACGGCAGTGCGATGCGAGAAAGTCACGAGCACGGTAGCCCCCACCTGCGCATCGTCTTCCATGCCGTCAGGGATGGCGTAACAAAAGGCGCCTTCTAGCTGGCGCGTCGGTATGTCGAGCACAACCTGTGCGTAGCGCATGAGGCACCTCCTTCTTTCACCTGTTGTGGCTTGCTATGATAGCCCAGCTCATCCGTTGCGGCGTCCACAGCCGCTCGCCATCTATGGTCGATAAGAACGCGTCACATCATGGACGCGAGCGTCGCGGCAACCAGCTATCATGGATAGTCCGCACTTGACGCATCGTACCCAGTATCGAACATGGAGCGCCTCATGAACCTCCCGCAAGCCATCGAGCTCGCCAACGCTTTTATCCTCCCGGGATTCCTGACCGATGATGCTGCGCTTGACGAGGAGCGCCGCAGAAACGAAGAGGCCATCCAGCTGCTCTCGGCCGCGTGGTGGGAGGCCCCCATTGGATCTGAGCAGTTCTCCTATGACCTGGTTCGACAGCTGGCTGATCGCAACAGACCGCTGTGCGACAGCTATGGAGCAGACCGTCTGCGCGACCTCTCGGGACTTAACCTCGCCCGTAGTCTACCGGTGGCTGATCTGGTGCATGGCGTTGCCTGGATGCAGGGGCGCCCCGACGCGGAAGTTGCCAAGACTGCTGGTTTTGAGGCGCGTGACTTGGGCATTGCCTACGTCGAGGAGCCCGTCTATGGTAAGGTTTGCGGCTTTGACATCGAAACTACCAGTAAAGATCCCGACCGTGGCTATATTATCAACCTCGGACTGGCATTCATGGACCTGACTCCCAAGGCCATGCCACATGATGGGCACGTCGCCTATTTTGGAATCCCCGACATGTATGCCGAGAAGGGCGTGCCCCTGACTGAGATTCACCACATTACTTGGAGCGATCTGAAGGGGAAGCGCCCGTTCCGTGAGGATCGGAAGGTTCAGGAGGCACTTCTCGCCACGTTCAAAACATACCCCCTGATGGCACACAACGCCGCCTTTGAGGATTCGTGGCTCATGCTCCACCTTGATGGCTATGCCGAGGCGCGCAAGGCGGGGCAAATCACCCTCATCGATTCACGAGATATTTGCCGTCGCATCGATCCTGACGTGCGTTCTCTACCACGCGAGTCGGGCCCGGCCACCCTTGAGCACTGGGCGCAGCGCAGGGGCACCCTAGCCGCAGGTGAAGCCGAGCGACATCTGGGCCTTGACGACGTCTTTCTCATGCTCAAAACCGTACAGGCAGAGTTTAACGAGCGCAATCTGTTCCCCGGACAACGTGAAGAGGCAGAGCGTAAGGCCGAGAAGAAGCGCCCCAAGAGGCGCAAGAAAACAAAGAGCTCGTAGGCGGTTTGTCCGCACGTCAGAACGAAACGGGCTCAACGTCCTCCAACAAGATGCGTTCGAGCGGGGTATAGACGGGATGGGGACCCGAAAGGTCAGACTTGAAGACCGTCACCGTATCTATGGTGCCCTTTTCCACGACTGGCATCGGCAAGACAGCCTGCGAGAGATCTGCCGCTCGCATCAGCGTCACATGGGCCAAGAAGCTCTTCTCATCCATAGAAAAGCCCTTGACGCGCAATGACTCACGTACATCGCGCGCCAGGGCGGGCAGAGAATCGCCCGTATTAATCGATTGCCAGAGGGTTGCGGACCGCGCGCGCCCAAAACTTCCTAGCGCGCCAAGGGATGCGCACATAGACGCATGACCTTCACACCCCTGCTCGACAGCGGAGATGACATCCGCGACTAAAGACCCAGGAACCTCGCCAAGAAAAGCCAGCGTCACATGAAAGCGGTCAGGAGCGACATATCTTCCCCGCACGGTCGAGCGGAGTGCCGCCGATGTTTCTGACAGAGCTTCCAGCATCTCAGCGGGGAGCTCAGCCGCCACGAAAAGCCTCATGCGCGCCACCTTTCTCGGCGATCTAGTTATTTGGACAGCTCTTCCACGACCGCACGAAGCTCGTCCACGCGGTTACAAGCCTCCCATGTGAAGTCCTCGTCATCTCGACCAAAGTGGCCATAGGCAGCCGTCTTCTCAAAGATAGGACGACGAAGACGCAGGTCACGAATGATGGCACCCGGTCTGAGATCGAACACCTTCTGCACGGCGGTAGTGATCATTTCCTCGTCGACCTTACCGGTACCGAAGGTATCCACCATGATGGAAAGAGGATGCGCAACGCCAATGGCGTACGCCAGCTGAACCTCGCAACGCCGAGCCAACCCCGCCGCAACGACGTTCTTTGCCACCCAGCGAGCCGCATAGGCAGCAGAACGGTCAACCTTGGTGCAGTCCTTGCCACTGAAAGCACCACCGCCGTGACGGCCCATACCACCATAGGTGTCAACGATGATTTTCCGGCCCGTCAGGCCCGTGTCGCCCATCGGTCCGCCCACCACAAAGCGACCGGTGGGGTTCACGTAAATCGTTGCGTTCTCCCAGTTGATGCCCGCCTCATCAAGCACGGGTGCAATCACATGAGCAACCATGTCATTCAGGATTACGCTCATGTCCTCGATCACCGGGTCATGCTGTGTCGAGATGACCACCGTCGTGACCTCAACCGGCTCGTCATCCTCATAGCGCACGGTCACCTGCGTCTTGCCATCTGGACGCAGGTACGGCACCTCCTTTGACTTTCTGACCTCAGACAGGCGCAGCGCCAAGCGCTGTGCGAGGTAGATGGGCATTGGCATGAGGACGTCCGTTTCGTCCGAAGCATAACCAAACATCATGCCCTGGTCGCCCGCGCCAATGAGGTCCAGTTCGTCGGTGGTACTCCCCGCCTGCATATCAAAGCTCTCGTCGACCCCACGTGCGATGTCGGGACTCTGCTCGTGAATCATGTTGATGACACCACAGGTCTCGCAGTCAAACCCGTACTTAGCGCGGTCATAGCCAATGCGACGCAGGGTATTGCGGGCAATCTGCTGAACGTCCACATAGGACTGGGTGCGAATCTCACCTGAGACAACGACCGTTCCCGTGGTCACAAACGTCTCACAGGCGCAGCGCACATTGTCAACGCATGCTGGGACACCTGTCGGTGATATATACCCCTCAGACTCAAGGCGCGCCTCTTTTGCAAGAATGGCGTCAAGCACCGCATCCGAAATCTGGTCACAAACTTTGTCAGGATGACCTTCCGTCACCGACTCAGAGGTAAAGAGGTAGTTTCTACCAGCCATTAAGCTGCTTCCCTTCTCCCGTTGCCACGGGAACTCTTGGGCATGAAAAAAGCCCCGCTCATAGGGGGCTTCGAGTGGCGTTTCGATGCTCCCCGTCTTCCAGGCCACATCGCATGGCCTGCCGAGAATTGGCACCGTTCCCTCTTTGGGTGGTTGCCGGAGCGTCATCGGGCTCGGTCCCTCAGCTCTATGCACCTTTGCAGGCGCCTCTTGACGAGTAGCATTACGGTAATGCATCGCAGCCACGCTGTAAACCTTTGTTCGCAACTGGTGGAGTACCTGTGACGCATGCCGTTACCATCTGCGCAGACGTGTCATACTTATTGAACACCGTTGTCAGGGAGGGTTTATGGCACCACGAATCGACAGCAGCACGCGTGACGAGCGCCTCGCATATGTACAGAAGCGTTTTGCCTGCATCGCAAACTGCGATCTCTGTGGAAACTGCGCGCTCTTCCACGGCAGGTCTGCCGAGGAAGCCCTCATCGACTACATAGACGGAAAAGAGGAGCTTCCTCAGGTTGTCATGCGCTATCGCAGGTAGAGGGGTTCACGAGAAGCGAAAATGCATACCTATGCCCACAACCTGACGATTAATACATGGCTTGTATCACTCGATAGCGCTCGTATTCTTCATCAGAACCGACTTGCCGAGCGTTAACGCAGAGCGTCACCTCTCCGCGCCGCCCATTCTCCGGATAATAGACAAACGTGTTGTCTCGTGACCAGTCCCGCACGACGACCCATGTCTCACCCGCCTTGACCATGAACTGGTACTCGACGTCCACGTCACTGCCTGCCATTGCTCGAGCCCTTAGATGAATTCCGTCCTCGTGTGGCTCACGATCAAGAAAGACAGCCGCGATATAGTCCACGGAGCGAAGGTAGTCCTCGATAGTCCAAAACAGGTCATCCACGTCGTTCCCAGCCTGCACGCTCTCCACCACGTCACAAAACGCTTGGGAAAACGCCTCGGCGCCTACGGTGTTGAGATGCTCTGTGTCACCGAAGATCTCAGTCGAAAGGTCCATCAACTCGGGTCGCGCCAAATTGAAGTCATAGAATTGTGCTCCATGCTCTTCAAAGAACTTCTTCATGGCGTCATCGAGCACCTCATATCCCTTGCCATACTCGATGATGCGATAGGCAGGAATGGGCACCACGACAGCGATGAGCTCTATGTCATGCTCCTCGCAGTAATTGCAAAGCTTAATGAGGGCGGCCTCACGACTTGGGTCTATGACAGAGCTTCCCAGGTTGTCCACATCATCAGCGATGTCATCCATCCGATAGTACGGTCCCACCCAGTCGTACTTGACGTTCGCATTATAGGGACCAAACCCATTGCCTTGATAGGCCCATCGGTGGTCACTGATACGAGCAGCCTCGTAGAGCGTCGTCCCATCAAGCTTCATCTTCACGTTCGTGTAAAGGTCAGTCAGGTCGTTATCGACCGAGCCATAAGCCCACGGGGCAATAAAACCTAACGACTCAGGCTTTCCAATAGTGTCGCACTCTGTGAGGAGGTAGCTGTATGCCTCGAAATTCTGTTTCGGGCTCACTTGTAACGAGCGCATGAACATGAACGTACTTCCCGTGTTGGGCACACCCTCACGTGAAGCAGAGACATGTGTGATGCCCAGGATTGCCCGGGTAACGTGATGGTCCTCATATGCCGTCTTAAGCGCAATATAGGACTCCTCAATCCACTGTGTCGGTGAGCCCAGATTATACGCGGTAGCTCCAAGCCTGTTGTTAAGTACTTGGGGGTCAAGACCCGCCATAATGGTTGATGTGCCGATGATGATCGTGTCCAACTCCCCGTCAGGTACCTGACCATAGTCAACCCACGACACCTGACTCTTTGTTCCATACGGCATACGAACGAAGGTTATGAGCGCGTCAAACGCGATAAGCAGCGTCACTGCAAAACAACACGTTGCGATGCGAGACATAAGACCTTTAGAAGTTTGCATAGAGGAACCCTCCTCCCGTCGTCGCAATGGAGAGGGAGAGCATGATGATAGCGCCGAGGATCCCATAAGTTGCCACACGAGTCAGCAGGGGCAACGCGAGGAACTGACCACTCACATCCTCACCGCGCTCAAGCCTTATGTCGACCATGAGAACTATGATGCATGCGATAGCCGCACAGATCGGCCCAAGCTTGTTGTGATTCGTGCGGTTAACCACTGTTACCCACGAAACCAGGCTCATTGGCTGGAGGTTGGTAAACGTGTTCTTGAACGCAAGGGCAATGGTGCCAGGGTCGTTGATACGATCGAAGTAACGACCTATGTTGACCAGAATGAAAGTGCGCACGATGGACCATCGACGCCAAGCTGCGGAGTCCTCGCGAATGTGAAGCGACGCCTTACCACGCTCAAAAAGAGGGCGACACATATCAGAGAACGCAATCACCAGACCGTTGTAAAGGCCCCAAAGCAGGTAGTGCGCCTCGGCACCATGCCAAAGGCCCACAAGGACGAAGACCACCACGTTGGCGATGCAGGCCGAAAGTGTTCGGCCAATCGTCTTTCCGAGGTGCTGCGTGCCCCACTTGTTCAGGTTCATCATGGAGGGGCGCATGGCAAGAGGATAAAAGACGTATGTGCGCATCCATTCGCCCAGCGACATATGCCAACGTCTCCAGAAGTCAGCAAGCGAGGTGGCAAAGTACGGCTGTCGGAAGTTGGGGGCCATATGCACCCCAAAGAGCTCAGATACTCCCTCAACGATGTCGATGCCACCTGAGAAGTCTCCATACTGTTGCAGGGAGTAACAAACGATACCGACAATGATGGCAATGCCAGGCGTGCTGAAATCGATTTTGTCAAGACAAGTTGAAATGAGGCTTGCGAGCGTATCGGCCATGACAAACTTCTTGAGCATGCCGTAGCCAACCAAAAGGAGTGCCCGGCGCGTACGCTCAAGGTCCCAATCGTGCGGAGGCAGCAGCTGGTCACGCATCTCTGCCCACCGATTGATGGGTCCTTGCACCAGCTGGGGGAACCAGCTCACAAAGAGCAGGTAGCGGGGATAGCTGGTCTCTGGTTCCACCTTGCCGTTGTATACGTCGATGAGATATCCCAGCGACGTGAACGTGTAGAACGAGATGCCAAGAGGCAGCAACAGGTGGGAGGCCAGGAAGGAACTCCCCAGCCCAACGTAGTCAAGCAGGACGTTCCAATACTTGAGGTAGCCAAGAACGCCAAAGTTGAGCACCAACGCAGCCAGAAGCTCAAGCCATTTCCTTCGCTGAAACGCCTGGCGTACCGGCTTGCGTTCTTTGCGCGACAGCGCGGAACACGCCTCCTTGCATTGGCGTTCGAGCGTGGCCAGGCGTAGCGCAACAAACCAAGTAGAGAAGCTCGTGAACAGCAAAAACACGATGTTTTGCCACCCACACCAGAGGTAGTAGGCAAGGCTTCCCACCAAGAGCGCGACCCACTGGCGATCACGTGCAGAGGTGCGACCTACCAAATAGTAGATGCCAAGCAGAACTCCCACAAAGAGGATGAACAGCAGCGACAGCGGTTGCATGCAACTCCCCTCTTGCTCCGCCAGAACGTTTCACTCCAGAGAAGGATAGCGCATTTGCGTGAGGTGCGGCAGACGTGACACAAAAGCGGGCCCGAACCCGGACCCGCTTTCACAGCTATGTCAGTGCGTTACGCCAGTGGTAGTCCTCCAGCAGCCTGAATGCCCGGGACAGCTGGAATGCTGGCAAACCCCGCCTCGAGCTCCTCGTCCGTGGGGATGTGGTCAACCATGGTGCCGTTGTTGTAGGCTTCGTAGGCGGTCATGTCAAAGTAGCCAGTGCCCGTCAGACCAAAGAGGATGATCTTCTCCTCGCCCGTCTCCTTGCAGGCTTCGGCCTCGCGGATGGCACCGAGGATGGCGTGCGCGCTCTCAGGCGCCGGAAGGATCGTCTCGAGCTTGGCGAAGAGCTCGGCTGCCTCGAAGACGTCGGTCTGTTTGACGGCGATGGCCTCAAGATAGCCGTCGGCCCTCAGCTGGGAGAGGATGGGGGCCATGCCGTGGAAGCGCAGGCCACCGGCGTGGTCGGGGCTGGGGATGAAGCCGTTGCCCAGCGTGTACATCTTGCAGAGCGGGGCGGTCTTGCCCGTATCGGGATAGTCATAGGCGTATCGGCCGCGCGTCAGGCTCGGGCAGCTTGCAGGCTCCACGGCCACAAAGCGCGTGTCGGGCTTCTTGCCGGTGAGTTTGTCGCGCATGAACGGTGCAATGAGGCCGCCCAGGTTGGAGCCGCCACCAGCGCAGCCAACCACTACGTCAGGATACTCGCCCAGCTGCTGGAAGGCCGTCTCGCACTCGAGGCCGATGATGGACTGGTGCAGCAGAACCTGGTTGAGCACGCTTCCCAGCTGGTAACGGCCGCGGTTCTCAGGCACGTGCAGCGCGCGCTCGACAGCCTCGGAGATGGCCGTGCCCAGCGAACCGGTGTAGTTGTCGGGATTCTCAAGCATCTTGCGGCCGATCTCGGTGGTGTCGGAGGGGCTCGGCGTCACCTGTGCACCAAACGTCTCCATCACGGAGCGACGGAACGGCTTCTGCTCATAGCTTGCACGCACCATAAAGACGTCGCACTCCAGATTGAAGCGAGCCGCCGCCTCGGAGAGGGCGGTGCCCCACTGGCCCGCGCCGGTCTCGGTGGTGATGGTGGAAAGACCCTGCTGGTAGGCGTAGTACGCCTGGGCAAGCGCGGAGTTGAGCTTGTGCGAGCCGCTCGTGTTGTTTCCCTCGAACTTGTAGTAGATCTTGGCGGGAGTGCCCAGGGCCTGCTCCAGGTTATACGCACGGCAGAGCGGACTGGGACGGTAGATCTTGTACATCTCGCGAATGCCCTCGGGAATGGGCACGTACTGCGTGTCGTCATCAAGCTCCTGACGGCAGAGCTCCTCGGCAAAGACCGGCGCGAT
>JAUNJR010000164.1 GCA_030533135.1 Coriobacteriales bacterium | reverse complement strand
TCCCGAAACTTACGACGGTTGGGGCCGTTAAGGCGTCGCGACTTTCGGGCCTACCGAAACCTATGACGATGTGGGTCGCCTGGGCGTCACGACTTTCGGGCCTCCCGAGGGTTGTAACGATTCAAGAGACTAAATTGGTATACAGGACATCCCACTCATCAAAAGAGACGCGATGTGGATAGGGACCAGCCAAATCAATGGGATGCATGGGGACGATAAGTCCACCTCCACCCTCGACGCGCACGAGAGAGGTCTCGAAAGTTCGATAGCCATCGCATTCAACGCGGATGGTTCCGTTAAATGCGTACGCGTCGAGGAGGTCCACATCCTCGTCGTCAGGATTCTCAGCAAGTTGCCTCACGTCGAGGTTCACGATGGTCTGACTGCATGGAGGCAATTGATGCCTGTTTATTGCGGCGCAGAACTTAAGCTTTCGTAATGAAGAAAGCCCCCGGTAAACCGAGGGCTTTCTGGAATCCGAAACGTTTGGACTCTATGCCATCTGAGCCTGGACGGCGGTGATGGCGACGACGCCCACGATGTCCTCAGCGGAGCAACCACGGGAGAGGTCGTTGACCGGCTTGGCGATGCCCTGCAGCACGGGGCCGTAGGCCTCGGCCTTGGCAAAGCGCTGGACGAGCTTGTAGCCGATGTTGCCAGCGGCGAGGTCGGGGAAGACGAGGATGTTGGCATTGCCCGGAACCTTGGAGGTGGGGGCCTTCAGCAGGCCGACGCTCGCCTCGAGGGCTGCGTCAAGCTGCAGGTCGCCGTCGAGGGCGAGCTCAGGGGCCTTCTCCTTGGCCAGGCGGGTTGCCTCCTGGACCTTCTCAGCGGTGTCGCCACCGGCGGAGCCCATGGTGGAGTAGGAGAGCATGGCAACAACCGGCTCGTCGCTCATGAGGGACTTCCACGTAGCGGCAGAGGAGATGGCGATCTCGGAGAGCTGGTCGGCATCTGGGGCGATGTTCAGGCCGCAGTCAGCAAACAGCAGCGTACCGTTCTCGCCGTATTCGGTGGCGGGGGTGCACATGATGAAGAAGGAGCTTACGAGCTTGGTGCCCGGGGCGGTCTTCAGGATCTGGAGCGCGGGGCGCAGGGTGTTGGCGGTGGAGTGGCAGGCGCCAGAGACTAGACCGTCAGCGTCGCCCAGCTTGACCATCATGGTGCCGTAGTAGGTGTTGTCCGCAACCTGCTCGTAGGCCTGCTCGGGGGTCATGCCCTTGGCCTTGCGCAGCTCGTACAGGGCGTCGGCGTAGGCCTGGCGCTTGTCGGAGGTGGCCGGATCGATCACGACGGCGCCCGGGGCGTCGATCTCTGCGGGGTTGCCCAGGATGACCAGGTTGGCAAGGTCCTCCTCGACGATGATCTTGGCGGCGTCAATCGTACGCTGGTCCTCGCCTTCGGGAAGGACGATGGTCTTCTTGTCGGCCTTGGCCAAAGACTTCATGCGATCAAGAAACTCGCTCATGAAACTCTCCTTGTCTATGCAGGTGAGACGTCCAAAACGCTTGCCATTATTATGCACGTGCGCTGGTCATTTGGTGCGCATGAGTCAGACTTTGCACATGCATGATAGAATCTTACAGCAAGTTGCGGCCTGAACCTGCGGTTCTGACGCTTTCGTATACCCAAAGGGGTCGTTACCTTCCCAAGCGAAAGGAACTCCATGAGCATCCAGAGTGGTTTGCCACAGTCGTTCAATCCCGACGCCTATGACGTCATTATCGTGGGAGCTGGCTACGCCGGCGCAACCTGTGCCCGTCGTCTTGCAGAGGCATGTGGCTATAAGGTAGCCATTCTGGAGCGTCGCCCGCATATCGCTGGAAACGCCTATGACCGTCTTGATGATGCTGGCATCCTTATCCACGAGTACGGCCCGCACATCTACCACACTGTGGACGACCGCGTGCACCAGTTCCTTTCGCGCTTTACCGAGTGGACTGACTATCAGCACAAGGTGCTTGCCAACATTCATGGCCAGCTCATGCCAGTTCCGTTCAACCACGCTTCTTTGAAGCTTGCCTTTGGCGAAGAGAAGGGCGAGCACCTCTATCAGAAGCTCGTGGCTACCTTCGGTGAAAACAAGAAGGTCCCCATCATGGAGCTTCGCTCGAAGAATGACCCCGAGCTCTCCGAGGTTGCAGACTACGTATACGAAAACATCTTCCTGTACTACACGATGAAGCAGTGGGGCAAGACGCCCGACCAGATTGATCCCTCCATCACGGGCCGCGTTCCCGTGTTCGTGGGTGATGATGACCGTTATTTCCCTGCAGCTCCGCATCAGGGTATGCCGGCAGAGGGCTACACCCGTCTGTTTGAGCGCCTGCTCGACCATGACCTCATCAATGTATTCCTGGACGTTGATGCTCGTGACCTTATCTCCGTCAACTCTGACTCGCTGCTTGTCTGTGGCCGTCCCTATGGTGGCGATGTGGTGTATACCGGTCCGCTCGACGAGCTTTTCGGTTCCGATCTGGGTGCCCTGCCGTACCGCACGCTTGACATGGTGTTCGAAACGCTCGATCAGGACCAGTTCCAACCCGTGGGTACGGTCAACTACACCACAAGTGAGGACTTCACGCGCATCACTGAGTTCAAGAACATGACTGGTCAGGTTGTGCCGGGCAAGACGACCATCATGCGCGAGTACTCCAAGGCCTTCGAGCCGGGAAGCGGGCAGACGCCGTATTACGCGATTCTTGAGGACGAGAGCCAAAAGCTTTATCAGGCGTACCGAGATCGTGTCAGGCCGCTGCTGAACTTCTATGTGGTGGGTCGCCTTGCGGAGTACCGTTACTACGATATGGACGGCGTTGTTGCGTCTGCGCTCGCGCTATCCGACGAAATCATCGCCACCAACCGCTAGGGAATCCTGCAGATTTGTATGCCTTGAGGATTCATACAATCTTAAGGCGCAATTAAGGGTGGGTCGCTATGATGCACCCTACGGATAGCACGGCTTCTGTAGCTCTGGAAGAGGTGCTTGATAGTCAATGGGCGGAAAACGCCCCTGGACGAAACGGTTTTTGAGGTATGAAGAAGATAATCTCCTTTGGCATTCCGTGTTATAACTCGGCGGAGTACATGGACCATTGTGTCGAGTCAATCCTGGCTGGCAGCGGCTACGCCGATGACGTTCAGGTCATCATCGTGGACGATGGCTCCACCAAGGACAACACCTTCGAGAAGGCCAAGGAATGGGAAGACCGCTATCCCCATCTGGTGAAGGCTGTTCACCAGGAAAATGGCGGTCATGGCATGGCGGTGCTCAAGGGTCTTGAGGAAGCCGAAGGTGTGTATTACAAGGTCGTCGACTCTGACGACTGGATTGATGCCGAAAGCCTTCAGGAGCTCCTGCGCACGCTGCGTGAGTTTGACGAGTCTGGCACGCGCGTTGACCTCGTGATTACTAACTACGTGTACGAGCATGTCGAGGACGGCAAGACTCGCACCATCGACTACCTCTTCGCACTGCCCAAGCGCCGTGTCATGGGCTGGAAGGACATCGGCCACTTCTACATCTGGCAGAACCTGCTTATGCACT
>JAUNJR010000163.1 GCA_030533135.1 Coriobacteriales bacterium | reverse complement strand
ATGGCGTATGCCTTGGGCGGCATGAGCGCGGCAATGAGCGTAGGCCTCTACTATCAGATGATGATTCTCTGCACGGTGCTGTTCTCGATGCTGTTGCAGCTGAAGATGTTCGTGCCGCCCCGGTGGTGGTAACCTGCGCCTCAAGGGGTGACCACGTCGACTCCCCGTCAGGGCTGCACATCGTTTTGAGATTACCAACGAGGACGCCTACCGAAAATCTGTCATGGCCTTTCAGGCAGCTGGTGCAACACAGTAGAATGAGGTCAGCGTTCACATTTGACCCCTGACTGGTGAAGTGCAACCAAAGGAGAAATCATGCGCGTACTGCTTGTTTACAACGATGGCCTCATCGATTCGTTCGACACCATCTACGACCCCGACCAGGAGTATGCGCACGCGCAGCTTCAGACGTTCGTTGAGGAGACCGACGAAGACGGTCATTTCGTTGCCGGCATCGACCTGATCCCCATCGTGCACACGCATTCGCACGAGCGTCCGACCATCCGTCGCATCTGCTCCGCCTCGTTCTCGTCTGACTATCCGCATGGGTCGCGTCCCTCCATCTCCAAGGTATGCGAGATGATTGACGGCCTTGAGAAGCTCATCGTGAACGGCTCGGTCATTTGGGAGGGCGACCCTGCTCCCTACATCGTGGATGACCACTACGACAACATCTATGTGGAGCGCAGCGAGCGCTAAGGGTCCATGAGAGAAGAACGACCAAGAAGGTCGGTGCGTGGCTCGTCACGCACCGATCCCTCTCGCTATGCCGCGCGACGCTCGTCGGCAGCTGTCCGCGGTGTGACGCGGAGAGGGCGTGCAAACCGTGCACAGCCCATGGACTGGCTGTGTGGGGCACTGGCGGTAATCGGGTGTCTCCTACTTGCGTTTGTCGTGGTGTCAGGTGCGCGGAAGACTTTTGACTTAAGCGCACAGGGCGAAGGCGAGCGTGAGGAACAGGAGGACCTTGCGTGGCGTGACAAGGACTTTGCGGTTGACCCAGCCCGTACCGATTGGAACTATGAGGGCGACGGCCGCAAGGTGGTATACCTCACCATTGATGACGGCCCCAGTGAAAACACGCAGGCTGTTCTCGACATCCTTGACCAATATGGATGCAAGGCGACGTTCTTTGTGGTGGGCGCCTCTCCTGACTATTACCCCATGATCGGTGAGGCCTACCGTCGCGGCCACACCATCGGATTGCACAGCTACACACACGACTATGCGCAGGTCTACGCGTCTGAGGAGGCATACTATGCCGACCTCGACGCCATCGGTCAGGTGGTGAGCGACCAGATCGGCTATGTCCCGTGTTTCATCCGCTTTCCAGGTGGCGCATCCAACGAGATATCAGCTGACTACTGCCTTGGCATTATGAGCGCCCTGACCAATTCGGTGCAGGAGCGCGGCTACCAGTACTACGACTGGAACATGTCCACGGGCGATGGCGCCGAGCATACGGCCGACGAGATCGTGGGCTTTGCCACAGCCGATCCGGGGTTCGATACCATCATGTTGCTCTGCCATGACTCGGCAACTAAGGGGTCGACCGTGGAGG
Organism: Coriobacteriales bacterium; assembly: GCA_030533135.1. Lineage (GTDB taxonomy): Bacteria > Actinomycetota > Coriobacteriia > Coriobacteriales > Atopobiaceae > UBA1367. Next base: position 1,998 of record JAUNJR010000163.1, on the reverse strand, counting down.
CTCTGCCGCGAATCATCGAGTACTACCAAGCGCTGGGGTACAGTTTCGAGGCAATCAGTCGCACGAGTCCCGTGGTGCAGCATGGCGTGAACAACTAAGCACGCTGGAGATACGTCTGGACGAGGATTACCAACAACTGTCTACCTGAGAAGAGAAAGACCAGATACCACGTTGGCTTTCGGTCAGTTGTCGGTAATTCTGTGACGTGCGGACATCGGAACCGTCCCTTGGGGCTAAATCACAAAGAGAAGAGCCGAAAGTGTGATGCACACCGATCCCGCCAGCACAAACAGGTGGAACACGAAGTGCATGTAGCGGACCTTAGTCATCGCGTAGAAGATCACTCCGGTGGTATAGCACAGCCCACCGGCAACCAACAGCCGGAAGGCGGGGGAGGGCAAAAGCTCAATAACGTCGGTGACATGCAGCATCACTACCCAACCCATCGCAAGGTACAGGGCGGTTGAGAGCCATCCCGGCTGGCGCTCTTGAAGGAAAGCCTCCGCTATGGCACCGGCAAGTGCGACCGTTCCCACAAAGACGAACAGCCGTAACCCCCCATGACCCTCCAGCGTGACCAGGGCAAACGGGGCATAGCTTCCCGCAATGAGCAAAAAGATGCCCACGTGGTCAAGGATGCGCAGAATCGCCTTGGCTCGACGTGGTTGGATAGCGTGGTAGAGCGTCGAGAAAAGGTATTCCATGATAAGTGTGATGCCCATGAAAAGCGCTGCCGTAAGGTGAACGCCAGCTCCGTGATGTACTGCACGGACGACGAGCAGCACAAGCGCCGCGATTGAAAGACCGCAACCCACACCATGTGATACGGCATTGGCGACCTCTTCACCCACGGTATAACGCGGCAGCGAGCCTTTTGTCTGTGTAGGGACAGTAGCTTCTTGCGCTCCCATAGCGCACCTCCCTCTACAACCTATTCGCTAGTATATATCTAGTAATGAATACTAGATAGTAGAATATCGGAAAGCGGTTTCTTGCAAACCATATGCATCAATAACGGCATGCCCGCCGATATCGTGGTGATAGCGGCGGGCATGGGTCTCGTTGGTTTAGTGGTCCTTGTCGCGCCGAACCTCCTGCGCTCTGAGGTTAATCAGCGAAGAAGACGGAGTAGGCTAGCCAGCACACGCCAAGCGGCAACAGGAACATGACCGCGATGGGTGCAAGTCCAAGCAGGATGAAGAGCGGGAACAGGAAGATGCCGAGGATTGAGAAGACGGTACGAAGCGTCCATCCCAGCACCCTCATGAAGAGCCCCAGCACCCAGAACAGGACAGGGAGCACAGACAGGCAACCAAGCATGAACAGGATCTCGAACACGGTTATCTCTTCCTTAGGTCGTTTGCAGGGCCCCATGCCCTGCGACTTACATAGGTATACCCTTCGTGAATTAACCCAAGATGTAGGTGGGATTAATCTTTCCGGGATTTCGTTATGACCGCAAAATGCGGTGATTACCTTTTCTTTTGCTGGTTGGTAACGCTCAGGCGATTGCCCGAAACGTGGCATCATGGCGCGGTATCATGAAATCCCGTAGGAAGCGGCTGCGTCTACGGGAGGTAATCATGACCAAACACATCTTCGTGACTGGCGGCGTCGTTTCGGCGCTGGGCAAAGGCATCACGGCGGCATCGCTGGGACGCCTACTCAAGTCGCGCGGTTTTCACGTCATGATGCAGAAGGCTGATCCCTACCTCAACGTTGATCCCGGTACCATGAGCCCCTTCCAGCATGGCGAAGTCTTCGTGACCGAGGACGGCAAGGAGACCGACCTCGACCTCGGCCACTACGAACGCTTCATCAACGAGAATCTCACTGCGCACTCCAATTTCACCTCGGGCCTCATCTACCAAGAGCTGATCGAGCGCGAGCGCCGAGGCGACTTCCTGGGCGGCACGGTGCAGGTCATCCCGCATGTCACCAATGCCATCAAGGACCGCTTCCGCCGCATTGAGGAGGAGACGGATGCCGACGTGGTCA
>JAUNJR010000067.1 GCA_030533135.1 Coriobacteriales bacterium | reverse complement strand
AAAGCGCGTCCGCGTGGAAGATAACGTCGCGGGGGTCGGCACGTCCGAAACCTGTTGCGTTTTGCGGCCGCAAAGCATCACGCCCGTCGGCACGTCCGAAGCTTGCGACGATTAACAGCCGCGAAGCATCACGCAAGTCGGCACGTCCGAAGCTTGCGACGATATGCAGTAGTGAAACGTCGCACCTTTCGGACGGCCCGAGAACTACGACGTATTACGTGCGCCAAGCGTCGCACCTTTCGGGTGGCCCGAAACTTGCGACGATTAACGGCCGCGAAGCATCACGCCCGTCGGCCTGACCTTTACTAAGCTTTTATGCATAGGTACGCGTATTTTGATACGATATAACGATAGAGTGTCTCTGGGGTGCTGACCTGCGCATTGTGTGGCTCGCAGCATCGTACGACCAAAACCGACCTAAAACGCACGAGAACTAACCTAAAACGCACGGGACAAGGCACACGCCCTTGAGCATGGGGGTAGAAATGAATAACGTGAAGCCCAGCAAGGCACAGAAGAGAGCGCTGCAGGAATTTGTTCGCACATTCCTGACGTTGCTGCTCGCCATGAGCATGGTGTTGCAGTCAGCTTCGTTCCAGCGCGCGTATGCGCAGGAAAACGGGGAAGAGCTGCCTGTTGAGACCACAGCGGGTGATTCGACTGAAGATGAGGCTGTTTCAGAAACCGAGCCTGCGGAAGAAGCGGTTTCGGAAGAAGCGCCTACCGATGAGCCTGTCTCAGCAGATGACGGGGAGACAGCCTCTGCGGACAACACGGCCGAAGCTGATGAGCCCACTGAGGCAGCTGACGAACAGGTTGACGTCGAGGAAAAGGCACCCACCAAGACCGTCTACACCTACGTGGACAAATCCATCAAGGTGACTGCCACGGTGGAAGACCCCGCCGCCGTACCCGATAACGCAAGGCTGGTCGTGACGGCTATCGCTCCGGGGGACGAGCGGTACGACGCCTATATGGATGCGTTGAACGGCTCCGTGAGCGAGAACCCTTACAACGAGGGCAATACGTTGCTGTACGACGTGACCTTTATGGTGGAAGTTGACGGCGAGACCATAGAGGTGGAGCCATCTGAGGGTTCCGTACGCGTGACATTTGAGTTCAAGCAACAGCAGCTGACCGGAGATATCGAAGCCGAACGTGCGGCCGATGTCGAAGTCACACATCTTCCTGAGGTCGACGGCACCATTGAAGCCGAGCCCCTTTCTACCCTCGCCAGTGGCGAAGATAGCATCACGGTTACAACTGACACCTTCTCGGTGTTCGCGTTCAGCTACACCGTTGATTTCACCTATGACGGATACACCTATCGGTTCCCGGGCCAAGGCAGCTACGCGCTGGCGGACGTGCTCGCGGCGCTCGGCATTGACGGCGCCGTTGACAGCGCGACGCTTGAGCTGGTGGAGGGCCTTGCCATCGAGGGCGACCTGTACCTCACCCAGACCGATGGGGTGTGGTTCATCAATTCCGACGTGCCTTTTACCAGCGTTTACAAGCTGAGCATCAAGTGCGGTAACACGACGTACGTGATCACCGTGACCGACGTGCAGGAAAGCACGGAGCTCAGCAACTTCCTAACGAATGCAATCATCACGGGTGCAACGCAGAACGAGAGCGGTGCATATGAGGTCGAGCAGGGCAAGGAATACGACATCATCCTTACCTTTGCCGAGAACTCCACCTATCAGTTCAAGAACGACGCGGATCTCACATACACGATGCCCACCGGCATCACGGTCATTACCGATCAAAGCGGCCCGCTGAACATCAACATCGTGTATCGAGGCAGGACCTATCAGGTCGGTGCGACCTACAACCTCGATACCGATGGCAATCTCACAGTCAAGTTTGATGAGACCGACCCAGATTACCCGAGGCTCGTAGAGTCCACCAACGTCAGCTTCCGGTTTACCTACCACGCCGAATTTGACGGCACTGCCACGAAGATCAAGTTCAACGACGAAATTGAGCGAGACATCGTATTTGATGAGCCAGAGCCCGCCCAGGCCTTCGCCGAGAAGACGGCAACCTTCGATGAAACGACGGGCAAGTTCAACTACACCATCACGGTGACGGCTACGGGTGAGGTGACTGACGTCAACGTCAGGGACGTCATCACCGGAAACGCGCTCATCTTCAACAATGACGTGCGGGTCACGGGTAATAGCAGTGACTATATCGACAACCATGCGCCAAACGGCTTTGACTACACCTTTATCTCTATGCAGGAAGGCGAGGTCATCACCATCACCTACTCCGCCAATGTTGACTTCTCCCAGGACAGCGACGGGGACGGCAAGATTACGGTTGATCAGACCAAGAACACCGTGACCGTCGAGCCTGACGGCGGTGATCCACATAGCAGTGAATACTCGCGCGAGATTGTCTTTAAGTCCACGCACAAGGACGGCGGCACTGAGGCAGGCACTACGCAGACTGGTGACAAGATCATCGAGTGGACGCTTGACTACAACATGCTGGCACTTGCTGCAGCTGGCGGCGACACGATAACGGATTCTATTTCCAGCGCTTCTGCCGAGTACATGAAGTACTACGGAGACGGCATCACTATTGAGGTGCGAGACCACGATGGCAATCTCGTTGAGACTCGTAACGTCCCTTACGACGAGCTGCCAGCGTACAGCGACTCAAGCTGGACCTATGTCATCCCTGAAGAAGACGTTACGCCGTACAGCTACCACATCATGTACCAGACCGTGGTTGACATGAGCAAGGTCAACCAGGGTGGCGTCACGGTATACCTGGACAACGATGCCAACGGGAGCCACGGCGGTGTTAACGTCTCGCCCGAGCACGAGATTGGCGTCGTGAAGGACGTGGAATCCTTCACGACCGAAGAAATCAACTGGGTGACGACGCTGTCGATTCCAGAAGACGGACTGATTCAGGCAATTGTCACGGACACGCTGCCGATGATCCGGCTGGATGACGGTACGACAATCTACCGGGACACCTACAAGGTCGACTCGCTGAGCATCACCGGCTTGCTGCCTGGTGAGAGTTACACCGTCTCACCAGACCTTTCGACAGAGACCACGGGGCCAGTGGTCATCACCTTCTATAAGGACAGCGCAAAGCAGCAGGATGGCCTACAGGGAACGCCGGGCGGTCACACCATCACCGTAAGGTTGACCACGAAGGTAAATCAGGAGTGGTTGCAGGAGGGATATGAGGTTGGTGGCCGCGTACAGAATCACACCAACACGATTGACCTGAACGGAAAGGCCGATACCGCCACGGTAATCTTTGGCAAGCCAGGCATCGAGAAGACGGCGGAGCGTCAGCCTGATGGCTCCTTCCTATACACCCTTCTTCTTTCCGGCGTGTCCGAGGTGCCCGTAAGCATCGCGGATACCTTCGACACGACCTTGCTGGAAATTGATACCTCCCAGACGGGTGCATGGGGAGATCACATGAAGATCTGGGGTGGAACCCAGTACAGTCAGATTGCCGGCAAGATGGGCATTTCGTATTCGGAGACCGATAACGGCGTTCTGCTTACGGCCAACTCGGTGCCTATGCAGCCTGACGGATCCTATTATCCGTATTATCGGATTTGCTATTACCTCAGGCTCAAGGAGGGTGTTGACCTCGAGCAGCTGGCTATTGCCAACGGCGGCGAGTACCATCTTATCAACACCGCTCGGTGGGGCGACCACAAGGATGACTTCGATTATGTGACGAAATATGACTACCTCACCAAGGAGCTTCTGAACGGGGACGAACTTGGTGGGACAAGTCGTAGGGCGCAGTATCGCATTACCTTCAATCCCGCCAAGGCCACGCTCAACGGCGGCGATCCGATGACCATGACGGATACGCTCAGTGCGAACTTGAGCATTGACTACAGCTCCATTCAGATTACAACGGAACCCGCAGGCGTCTCGGTGCCGTATTCGCTGAAGGGTGGCGTGGGTCCCGATGGAAAGCCCGACGGGACGACCGTCGCAACGTATACCATTCCCGATTCCACCAAGGTAGTCATCACCTACGACGCCGATGTACGAGGAAACGGGTCACAAACTATCATCAACAAGGTTGTCGTGAACGACAAAGAGGAGACGATTGAGAACACGCACGATTACGGCAGCGCGGGCGAGGGCCAAGGTGCCATTGCGAGCTTCAAGATCGTCAAGGTTGACGGCTTTGACGCCAACAAGAAGCTCGAAGGCGTGCAATTCAAGGTGTTTGCCGAGAATCCCGATCTGAACTTCGGGAAGAAGTCGGGCTATGCCAAGGAAATCACCCTGACAACCGACGAGAACGGCGTGATTGAATTTGACGGAGCGGAATACGACTTCTACTTCAATGAGTGCTATCACGTCCAAGAGGTGGAACCAGCTGAGAACTACGGCACGATTAGCTTCGACTACCTTGTCACGTTGACCAATAACATGAGCTTGGTCGACTACGGTCACTACATCTACTACTACAACGACGCGATGCAGATCAAAAACTGGCCGCTCGAGGGCCTGGTTGTCGAAAAGCAGGTAGAGAGCAGCGATCCGGATGACCTCGAGAGGTACTTCGATTTCAAGATTTCCATCCTCAAGGACGATGGCAGCGTCGACACCGACTTCAATGAGAAGACTGATGACTACGAGTTCGTGAACGGCGAGTACACGTTCCAGCTCAAGAACAAAGAGCAGAAGATGTTCTGGGGCTTCCTCAAGGGGACCAAGTATCGGGTCGAAGAAGTCCTGACGGACGCTGACGGCCAGCAGTACACGGTTGCGGTGGATTACGACGTCTTTGATGATGAGGGCCACGTTATTGAGCACAAGACGGAAACCGCAACCTCACACGAAGGCCAGCTCACTCAGGAAGACGAAGTCATTGTCTTTACCAACACGAAGATTGAGGAGACTGGCAGCCTGCAGATCAAGAAGAACGTCAAGGTGGACGGTGAGCCCACCACGGGCCCGCTCGCTGACGGCACCTACACGTTCCAGGTGAAGGACTCGGGCGGCAACGTCGTGGCTGAGCCTACGATCACCATCGATGACGGCCAGTCCAACACCGTGACGGTCGACGGCCTCGTTCCCGGCACCTACACCGTTTCTGAGGACACATCCAAGAACCCGAGTGGCGTGAGCCTGATCAGCGATAACGACATCGAGATTACCGTCGAAGCTGGCGAGACTGCAGAGGTCAAGACCGCTGAGTTTACGAACAACTACGAGATTCAAAAGGGTAGCCTGACCGTCCTCAAGAAGGTGGAGTCTCCTCTCGAGGCCGATAAGGACGTGGAGTTCTCCTTTAGCGTGTCGCTTCTCAAGGATGACGGCTCTGTCGACACCAGCTATAACGCGACGTTTGGCGAGATGACCTTCGTGAACGGGGTGTGTGAGTTCACCTTGCACCACGATCAGAGGAAGACTGCGACGGGCATTCCGGTGAACACGAAGTACAAAGTCCAGGAGACGAGCGATCCTGCGTTTACGGTTGATCCTCCGGAGGGGAAGATTGAATCGACAGTCACTTCTGAGGCTATCGTCCATGTCTTCACTAACACGCGTGTATGTGGGTCTCTGAAGATTCAGAAAGTGGTCCAGGAGAACGGCTCTGAGCCGACGACGTCCTCTGCAAAGTCCGCTCTTGCCGGTGACTACGAATTCAAGGTCTATACCAACGCTGAGTGCACGGCACCTGCGAAGGATGCGGACGGCAACGACCTCGTTATCACGCTGACCATTGCTGATGACGGCGCTCCTGTCACGAGTGAAGAGATTCAGAACCTGCCCGTGGGTGATTATTGGGTTAAGGAAACCTCGCCGAACAACGCAACGCAGGTCAGCGGCGATAACCCCGTTAAGGTGACCGTCGAGGCTGGCAAGACTGGCGAGGAAGCTGTGATTGCCACCATCACCAATAACTACGAAACGACAAAGGTGCCCGTCACCAAGGCTTGGAAGAACGCTGACGGTTCTACCACGTGGCCGGCAGGTATTGAGAGCGTCACGGTGAAACTCCTGGCTGACAAGGTTGATACGCAAAAGACCGTGACCCTGAGCGCCAACAAGCGGTCAGATGAGTTTACCGATCTGCCCAAGTACCAGGCTGACGGCGTTACCGCAATTGTGTATACGGTCGAAGAGGTGGACCTTCCCGGTGTCACGCCGGTAATCACCGGCGATGCCACGGAGGGCTTTACCATCACCAATACCTACAGCGCAAAGGGCGGCTTCACCCTCGCAGGCGTCACCAAGAAGCTTGAGGGCCGCGAGATTGGTGGCACGGTATTTACCTTCGACGTGATTGACCACAACGGCGACGTTGTGGCAACGGGCCACAATGACGCGACTGGCGCTGTCACCTTTACCTATGCCAGTGGTGCGAACATCCCTGTCACGCTGGATGATTTGGACAAGGATGCAGGTGGCAATTATCTGGAGACCACGTTGACCTACACCATTAAGGAAACCAGCACCGATGGTGGCGGCATTACTGTGGATAAGAATGAGTACACGTTTACCGTGGTTGCCGAGGACGACGGGGCGGGTACCATCTTGGTTAACACTGAGGACGTTCCCGAGGTCAACCCTGGCATCAAATTCACCAACACCTACCATGCAGACGGCAAGGGCAAGATTGAGGCTACCAAGCATGTTACGGGAACGAGCCTGGCCACCTATGGCGCCGGCGTGTTCCGGTTTGAGCTGAAGGGTCACAACGTTAAGGACGGATCCGAGATCGTGGCCAACGACGCCAACGGTGTGGTCGGGTTTACCGAGATCACGTTCGTGCAAGCAGACCTCGCTGACGTTGTTCCTGCTCCCGACGGTTCGCGCACCAAGACGTTCACCTACACCATCACCGAGCTTGAGCCTGCACACGAGGTCAAGGGAGTGACTCTTGACACTCACGTGGAGACCGTGACCATTACGGTTGTTGACAAGGGTGACGGCTCTCAGCTTGAGTGCACTACCAACTACGACGACGATGGCGCCGTCTTCACCAACGACTACGAAGCCTCTGGCTCTGCAAAGTTTTTTGCCGACAAGGAGCTCTCAGGCCGTGAACTCAAGGACGGCGAGTTTACCTTCAAGCTGACGGGCCCGAAGCTACCCGAGGCTGGCGTGACTGCCACTAACATCGATGGCCGCGCGGTATTTGACACCATCAACTACACGCTGGACGATATGACCGCCAATCCAGATGGAACTCACGCCGACACTGAGCTCATCTATACCATCGAGGAAGTCATCCCCAGTGAGCAAGACAGGCTGCCTGGTGTGACCTATGCCACCAAGAAGGTGCAGGTCAAGGTTACGCTGCATGATAAGGGCGATGGAACCATCGTTGTCACGTACGCTCCCGTTGACAGCAGTGACACCGCGCTGTGGCAGGATGCCATTGACGATGTTGTTGCTGCTGGCGAGACCTTCAAGAACACCTATACCGCCAAGGGCGAGATTGTTATCCACGGCGTCAAGTCTATCGACGTGGGTACCCTGACGGATTTGTCTGGCTTTACGTTCACGCTGTCTGGCAATGGCGTCACCGAGACGGCGACTACCAATGCTGACGGCAGCTTCTCCTTCGCTGCGCTCAAGTACGAGCTGGGTAAGGACGGTGTGGTGGCTAACTCCACCAAGGAATTCACCTACACCATTTCCGAGGCTGAGAGCGATGGTTATCTGAAGATGGAAGACATTACCGTAAAGGTTACCGTCACCGACAACTGCAGTGGTGAACTGACGGTTGCATCGGACATGCCTGAGGCTGGCTACGAGATCCAGAACAAGCACGAGGCTACGGGGTATGTAGAGTTCTTTGGAACCAAGTCCATCGACAAGCGCGAGCTGACCGAAGAGGACGTCTTTACCTTCGAGATTCTGGAGAACGACGAGGTTATCGCTACCGCTACGAATGACGCTACAGGCAAGATCAACTACCCGACCATCACCTACGAGCTGAACGCCACCAAGGGCAATGCCGATCTAGGCCTTCATACCTACACGGTGCGTGAGGCCGTGGTTGACTCTGAGGGCATCAAGAGCGATGTCACTACCTATGAGGTTGGTGTCTACGTCATCGACAACGGCACGAGCACGCTGACCGTCAACGCAACCGAGAATCATTCGATTCTTGACTTTGTGAACACGTATGAAGCCTCTGGCAAGTTGGTGCTGTCTGGCGCAAAGGCTATCACCGACAAGCCCGAAACCATGGACCTCTCTGGCTTCAAGTTCACCGTCAAAGAGGGCGATGCAGTCGTCTCCACGGGTACGTCCGCAGCTGACGGCACCATCACCTTCGACGCCATCGTCTATCCCAACCTGTCCTCCGCGGGTGAGCACACCTACGTGGTCTCCGAAGATGCCGACTCCAAGCCGGGCGTCACCAACACGACCTCGACGGTCACCGTGAAGGTTGAGGTGAAGGACGACGGCGAGGGTGGGCTGATCGCCACCGCAACTCCTGACAGCCCTGCAGCTATCGATGCGGTGAACTTCACCAACGCCTATTCGGCTGAGGGCCAGGCGGTGCTCTCCGCAAAGAAGGCTGCCAACGCGAAGCTGGGGGAGAAGACCTTCCAGTTTGAGCTGCTGGATGAAGATGGCAAGGTCCTTCAGACTAGTGCAAGCGTCAAGCAGGGCGAAACTGCGACATTCGAAGCCATCACCTACACGCTTGCTGACCTGAAGGGTGCGGCTTCTCGGGCATACACCTATCAGATTCGAGAAGTCCTGCCCGCAGGTGCAACTGCAGAGAACAAGTACACCGTTGACAACATCACCTACGACACGCACGTCGAGACCGTGAAGGTCACCGTTACCGACATTGGAAACGGAACCCTGGCTGTTGCTTACAACGGTGCCTCGACCTTCGCCACGCCTGAATTCGCGAACAACACTACCGATGAGACCAGCGTCTCCGTCAAGAAGGAGTGGACGAAGGGCGGAAAAGAGATCGCGTGGCCAGCGGGGGCAAAGGTCACCGTGGCTCTCATGGCCGATGGGACCAAGGTTGCGGAGCACGCGCTGACTGCAGATGTCCCGTCGTTCACCTTTATGAACCTGCCTAAGGCTAAGGACGACGGTACCGAGATTGTCTATACGGTGGCGGAGGTCAGCGTGAGCGGCCTGTCCGATAGGTACAACACGACGGTGTCCGGCAAGGCCGCTGACGGCTTCGTGGTCAAGAACAGCCTCCAAGATTTGCCGAAGACGGGCGACATCATCAGTCCGACGACGATAGGCATGCTTCTTGGTGCTGGCGTGCTTGCGCTGGCTGGAGGCATTCTTCTGAGGGTGCGCAAGAAGAAGGAGCGCTAGACGCTCACTGACATCGACTCAGAGGGGAGCCCCAATTGAATGGGGCTCCCCCTGTTTGTCGCGTTGCGCTGCCGAGGGGAAGCAAAAGGCACCAAATCAGTCAACTCAATCCTCAGGCGCGTCTGCAAATGTGTGGTTATTACGTGAACTGGCAATCACACTTCGGATGTCGTATCATTTCTCTTTGCGTGTCTAGGCAGGGAGAATGCTGTCTCGACCGCAGAACACATGGCACCTGGCATGCCAAACCAGGTGGTGCGAGACAACGTCCCCGCACGTAAACCACCAAGATTTAAGGAGTAGAACATGGCAGACAAGTACGTACCCCGCCTCAAGGAGGCCTACTACGCCACCGTGCGTGACGAGCTGCAGAAGCAGTTTGGCTACAAGAACGTCATGCAGATTCCGAAGATCGAGAAGATCGTCGTGAACATGGGTGTTGGCGAGGCCGCAACCGACGCCAAGGCCATCGACGCCGCCGTCGCCGACCTGCGCGCCATCACCGGCCAGCAGCCGCTCGTTACCCATGCCCGCAAGTCCATCGCATCCTTCCGTCTGCGTGCCGGCATGGCCATCGGCGCCAAGGTTACCCTCCGTGGCGACCGTATGTGGGAGTTCCTTGATCGCCTTATCGCTATCGCCATCCCGCGCATCCGCGACTTCCGCGGCATCTCCTCCAAGAGCTTCGACGGCCACGGCAACTTCTCCATGGGCGTCACCGAGCAGCTCATCTTCCCGGAGATCGACTACGACAAGATCGACCACACCCGCGGCATGGACATCACCATCGTGACCACCGCTCAGACCGACGACGAGGGCCGTGCGCTCCTCAAGGCGTTCCACTTCCCGTTCAAGGCTGAGTAGGTCAAATAGTAGGAAAGGTCTGCCCGGTGCGCCGGGCTCACCGAAGAAGGAGGATCTGTGGCTAAGACATCGATGATCGTCAAGGCTAACCGCGAGCCGAAGTTCAGCACGCGCACCCAGAACCGTTGCCAGCGCTGTGGGCGTCCCCACTCCGTCTATCGCAAGTTCGGTCTGTGCCGTGTGTGCTTCCGTGAGCTGGCCAGCAGGGGCGAGCTTCCTGGCGTCACCAAGGCTAGCTGGTAAGCCGGGGCGTCTGGCGTAGAGGCGTCGCCGCCACGGGCGGAGACGAACCGTACGCGCAGTTTCATCACGAACGAAGGAGAAAAGGATCAATGAAAATTACCGATCCCATCGCAGACATGCTGACGCGCATCCGCAACGCCAATTCTGCGGGCAAGTCCGAGGTCTCCATGCCCTCGACCAAGGTGCTCGTTGAGATTGCACGCGTCTTCTGCGAAGAGGGCTACATCGCGGGTTACGAGGTGGAAGACACCAAGCCCCAGAAGACCCTGCACATCACCCTTAAGTATGGGCCCAAGCGCTCCAAGGTGATCAAGGGCATCCGTCGCATTTCCAAGTGCGGCCTGCGCATCTACACCACCGCGGACAAGATGCCGCGCGTTATCAACGGCCTCGGCACCGCCGTCATCTCCACCTCCAAGGGTATGATGTGCGACCGCGACGCCCGTAAGCTCGGCGTCGGCGGCGAGGTCATCTGCT
>JAUNJR010000162.1 GCA_030533135.1 Coriobacteriales bacterium | reverse complement strand
TGGATTCGAACCAGCGACCCTCTGCTCCCAAAGCAGATGCGCTACCAAGCTGCGCTACGCCCCGTTTTCCGAAAGAATAGTATACCTCACCTGAAGCTTATAGGCTCGAGGAGTCCACGCCCTCAATTCCCTCAAAGAACGAACGCAAGGTGGCCGTAATTGCCTGGACACCGCCAGGCTCAGAGGACTCGATGTTGAGCGGCAGAATCGGGTCGTGCAGCGACATGCGCAGCAAGAACCAGCCGTTCACCGCACCAGAGAAATTCACGCGCACGCCCTCGTAGTTGGGGTTAACGAGCGTGACAGCAACAGGTCCGCCAGCTGCGATGGCCGCGGCGTCGCGAGCACCGTTGAGGACCCACTCCTCGCACTGCTCCAGCACGACCGCACCCTTGGCACGGAAGTCCTCATCCGTGATACGCATACGAACCTCGCGGGTCTCCGCCGGCTCCTCAAGGCCTGCGACCAGCTCGGATATGCCCTTGCCCTCGCGCTTCAGACGAGCAGCCGCACAGACGATGAGCGTCGCCAAATAAGCGCCGTCATCAAGAGCATAGTTGTCCATGAAGGCTGCGTGGCCAGAAGTCTCGATGGCCAGGAAGCATGCCGTGCCCGCTGCGCTCAGCTCAACCATCTTGTTGATGACGTTGCGGTAGCCGCGGCGATAGCGCATGTGCTTGAGACCGAGGCCATCCTCCAGGAAGCGGGTCAGCTCGTCGCTGGTGACGCTGTCCGTAACGATGGTCGTGCCCGGGTGGTCCTGAGCGACCAGCGTGGCCGCCAGCGCAACGATGGCGTTCCGGTTGATCTCACGCGCGTGCTCGTCCACCGCTGAGGAGCGGTCGACGTCAGTATCGAAAATAACGCCCAGGTCAGCACCCGTGTCACGCACCTTCTGCGTGATGGAGGCCATGGCTTGCTCGTTTTCGGGATTGGGAACGTGATTGGGGAAGGTGCCGTCCGGCTCAAGGAACTGGCTACCGCTCACGTCAGCTCCAAGCGGGGCAAGAACCTGCGTGGCATAGAACCCGCCCGCACCGTTACCAGCATCCACCACGACTGTCAGGCCTGCCAGTGGGTTATCCGTGCCCAGCTGGTCGCAGATAATCTTGCGCAGATGCGCGGAATACAGGCCAATGAGGTCAAGCTGCTCGGCGTCCGCAGGCTCAGCCACGACCGGCAGCTCGGGGGTATCGGTCTCAGCCAGCTCGGTGATGGAGACGATGTCGGAGCTCTCCACTCCCCCGTCCGGCGTGAAGAACTTGAGTCCGTTGCGGTTCCAAGGCAGGTGGCTTGCGGTCACCATAATTGACGCATCAGCCTTGACCTCATCAAAAACGCAGCTCATGAACATGGCTGGAGTCGTCGCGATGCCACAGTCAAGCACACGCACGCCATGAGCAAGCAGCTCCTCCTTGACCACGCCAACGATGGCGGGACCAGACAGGCGCGAATCACGACCGAGGGCAACGGTCATCAGGTCGGGTGTCTTTCCCGTCCGCTGGCCATACCAACGCAGGAACCCGCGCGCGATGCTACGAGCCGCATCTGGCGTCAAATTGACCTGTTCGCCTTCAACACCCTCAAGCGCAACGCCACGGATGTCACTGCCATTGCGCAGCGAGACAATACCCTTGCCCAGACCCATGTCCTTCTCCATTCATTACGTCCTCGCCGTCAGCTGCCGTTGCGGCGCGACAGCAAGGGAGTGGTTGTTACAAACAACATCAGATTGTACTTCATGATGCCGCCTGCCCATGTGCTCTACTGCGTGTTTCTTTGCCGTCCTATACTTGAGTGTGACACAGAAAGGACCTCTTATGCCAACACTCAACCTTGGACATACGCTTGTCATTGCAAATCCCACGTCTCATAGCGGAAAAGGCGCCGCTGCCATCGAACACGTTCGCCGCTTCTTTGAGTCGTATGGTAGTGCCACGCGCAGCTTTGACCTTGAACTGACACATGCTCCGCTCGATGCCGTGGAGATGGCAGCCCACGCAGGTGGCATGGACACCGTTATTGCGCTTGGTGGTGACGGCATCATCCATGAGGTGATCAATGGTCTCATGGCTCTTGACGAGCGCGACCGGCCGCGGTTGGGCATCATCCCGATGGGGACTGGCAACGACTTTGCACGTACCACGAAGACGACGTTCAATAATCCCGATTCGGCTTTGCGACAACTGCTAAACGGCCACGAAACGGCCTTTGACCTTGGGCTGGTTCGGAGCGATCTGACACCAGAGGGGCCACTCAGGGGCTCTGCTGGTACCTACTTCATGGAAACGCTCTCGTTTGGCATGGACGCTGCCATTGCTATCGACACGACCAAGCGCCGTGCCGCTGGCGCCTCCACTGAAGGCTCTGCGCTGTTCCTAACCTCGAGTATCAAGATCGTGGCTGCGGGCTCAGCGGGATATCCTTGTCAGGTGACCATTGATGGCGAGGAGCCGCTCGACTTGCTCACCTTGGTCTTTGCCATCCAAAACGGACCGACCTATGGTGGCGGTTTCCGCATTTGTCCTATGTCAGACCCCCAAGACGGACTGTTGAACCTGTGCTACAACGTCAAGAAGCCCTCTGTCCCCCACCTGCTCTTCTTACTGGGCCTTGCCCGATTTGGAAAGCACGTGCGCTCTCGTGCCGTCAAGCTGCGTACTGCCCAGCATCTCACGTTAGACTTTCCTGAGAAAGAGCCGCCCTGCCAGGTCGACGGTGAGGAACTGCGTGGCACGCATTTCGAGGTGAGTATCGCCCCAAAGGCGTTGCGGGTCATCGTTCCTTAGGCTCAGACAGGCCATAGGGGTCTGATATAGCGTCCCAAATCACGGTATGAAAAAAAGGAGCCCCTGTTGCCAGGGGCTCCTCCGAGTCGGTGACGCGAAAGCTTACTTGGCGGCAGCCTGGAGGGCAGCACGAACCTCGTTGGAGGTCTTGAGCTTCATGATCTTCTCGATCAGAGCGTCGGCCTCTTCCTTGGTCCACTGGGAGATGATGCGGCGAGCGCGCAGGATCGACGGAGCGGACACGGAGAACTCACCAAGGCCGAAGCCGATGAGGACCGGGATGAACAGCGGGTCAGCAGCAGCCTCGCCGCACATACCGACCATGATGCCAGCCTTGTTGCCCTCGGCGATGATGCGCTGGAGCGAACGCAGGACGGCTGGCTGATACGGATTGTACAGATAGGCAACCTTGTCCTGGCCACGGTCGGCGCACATGGTGTAGCCGATGAGGTCGTTGGTGCCAATGGAGAAGAAGTCGCACTCGGCCGCGAGGTCGTCGGCGATGAGGGAGGCAGCGGGGGTCTCGACCATGGTGCCAACCTCGATGTCGGGGTTGTAAGCAATGCCGCGAGCGTCGAGCTCAGCCTTGCACTCCTCGACGAGCTCCTTGACGCGACGAATCTCGTCGATGCAGGTCACCAGCGGAACCATGATCTTGACATCGCCGAACGCGGAGGCGCGCAGGAGGGCGCGGAGCTGGACCTTGTACTCCTCGGGGTTGTTGAGGCAGTAACGAATGGCGCGATAGCCCAGGAAGGGGTTCTCCTCCTTGGGGAGATCCATGTACGGAA
>JAUNJR010000066.1:6666-10964 GCA_030533135.1 Coriobacteriales bacterium | reverse complement strand
TTCTCGATGGCCTTGCCGGTGACGCCCTTCCACTCGCCGGTGCGAACGCGCTCAGCGAAGGCATACATCTTGTCGAGGACCTCGTTGACGTCGGCCACGGCATCCTGGCCATCGACGATCAGCGTGCCAGCCTCGGTGGCGGGACGACGAAGGGCGGTGTGCAGGACGGCGCGGTCCTCGGTGGTGTTGATGTGGTCGCCGCGATACATGGCAGCGCGACGGTCCTCAAGGCCCACGGCACGGCCGAGATCGGCAAGCAGCTTGACGGTCTCATCAGTGATGAGGTTCTTGGAGAGGTCAAAGTGCAGATCGGAAGTATCAAAAGAGAGCTTCGCCACGCGGTCGGGATCAGCGGCAAACCAATCCTTCAGGCTGATGCCCTCGGCCTGAAGAGCGTCAAAATGTTCCTGGAGTGCCTTCCACTCCGGGGTTTGCGTGACATCAATCGGTGCGGGAATCTTAGACATGACCGGCTCCTTCTGTGAGTGGGCTGTGCATCGGCACATATATGGTTTAGGTTAACTCACAAAGTACTGTTCTTTGCGAGCATGTGTCTGTTTTTGCGGCAGACGGATGTTGAGTTACGGCTCGTGGGTCTTTCGCGGGGTTTTGTGGGGAAGCCCTGCGTTGGGCCATACTGGACTTATGACTACTTCATTTGCCGAGCTCGGGCTAAACGAGCAGATACTTGCCGGGGTTAATGCCCTCGGCTTCACCGAACCAACCCCCGTTCAGGCTCAGGCCATTCCCCTTGTTCTCGAGGGACGTGACTTGGTTGCCTCGGCTCAGACCGGCACGGGCAAGACGGCCGCGTTCACCCTGCCTACACTGCAGCTGATTGCCGCCTTTTCGACGCCGCATGAAGCGGACGACGATGCGGTAGAGCCGTCAGCGGGGTCCGAACCGCCTAAACGGCGGAGGCGTCGCCGCCGCGGCAAGAAGGCTTCCTCTGACCAAGCGGCACCTCTGCCGATTCCCGATGCACCTGTCGCTCCCCTGGCACTCGTCGTTACGCCAACGCGCGAGCTTGCACAGCAGATAGAGCGCGTGACCACCACGGTCTGCCAGCACACCGGACAACGCTGCGTCATCGTCATGGGCGGCGCCCGCTTTGACCGGCAGATCGCCGACCTCACCCGCGGCTGCGACCTGCTCGTGGCCACACCTGGTCGCCTCATCGACTTGATGGACCGTAACATTGTTGACCTTGGCCAGATACGCATCCTTGTCCTCGACGAGGCTGATCGCATGCTTGATATGGGCTTTTGGCCAAGCGTTCGGCGCATCGTGCAGGCTCTACCCGCCGACCGTCAGAACCTGCTCTTCTCTGCGACCATTCCACCCAGCATCAAGAGCACCATCGACGCCATGCTGCACGACCCCGCAACCGTCGAGATTGCCCGCATTGGCGAGACCGCAGAGACCGTCGAGGAACATCTCTGCCCCGTCACGCAAGGCCAGAAGACCCAGCTCCTTGAGGCGCTCATTCGCACGAAAGACGCCGAGACCGACATGACGCCCGATCGCGTGCTGGTCTTCTGTCGCACCAAGCACCGCGTCGACGACGTCTCGCACGTGCTGAAAGCCGATGGCCTCACGGTTGACGTCATGCATGCCGACCGCAGGCAGGAAGCCCGCGAGAAGGCCCTCGCCCGCTTCAGGGACGGACGCGTCCAGGTGCTTGTGGCGACCGACGTCATGAGCCGTGGCATTGATGTCAGCGGCATTGATGCCGTGGTCAACTACGACGTACCCATGGATCCGGAGGACTACGTGCACCGCATAGGCCGCACGGGCCGCGCCGGCGCCACCGGCCACGCCTACACCTTTGTCGCTCCCGACGAAATCACGCCGCTGCGCGAGATCGAGTACTTCACCCACAAGCTGGTTCCGGTATGGGACCTTCCAGGGTTTGCATACGACGAGGGACGCATCATCCCTCCCGAGGGACGCAGCACCACCAAACCCCTGAGGACGATGTTCTCTGGCGCCAAAAGCCGACGTGGGTTTGGCGGGCCGTCTGGCGGTCGGTACGGGAGACACTACTAAGGCGTGAGCGTGGGACACAAGCCCTTATGTTGCTCGGAACGGGGGAACCGTGGCGGGGATTCGCGACTATGGATACGTGGTGGGAACGCTCCCCACAGGACCTCGTAATCTCATATCCGACGTTGCAGGCGTACGCGTAGGCCACGCCACGGTGGATGAGGGACGCTCCCACACGGGCGTGACCGTTATTCTGCCCACCGAGGGCAATGTGATGCGTAAACGGCCCGTCGCCGCAAGCTACGTGCTCAACGGGTTTGGCAAGACGATTGGCACCGTGCAGTTAGACGAACTCGGCTGCCTTGAGACGCCCATTGCACTGACCAACACGCTGTGCGCCAGCCGTGTGGCGGACGCCCTCATCACGCGCGCCTTGGCTGAAAACCTGACAGCAATGAGCGTCAATCCGCTGGTAGGCGAGACGAACGACTATCGCATCAACGACATCAGGACTCGTGTCATCACCGAGCGCCATGTCGAGGAGGCGTTCGCCAATGCATGCGAAGACTTTGCCCAAGGCGCTGTCGGTGCCGGTCGCGCAACAGTATGCTTTGGCCTGAAAGGCGGGATTGGCTCCGCGTCGCGCGTCGTGCATGCGTGCGGCCAGACCTATACGCTCGGTGTCTTGGTGCAGTCCAATTTTGGTGTCATGGAGCAGCTCAGGGTTTGCGGCCAACCTGTTGGGCAGCGCATCAGCAAAGAGCTTCATGATGTCGCGTGCGCACACCAAGCAGAACAGGGCTCTGTCATGGTCGTGGTCGCCACCGACGCACCGCTGACCAGCAGGCAGGTACGCCGTGTCATCAAGCGTGCAGGCGCCGGTCTCGCTCGTACGGGCTCGTGTCTAGGCAACGGTTCGGGCGACGTGTTCTTGGGCTTTTCGACCGGCAACCTTATCCCTGCGCGCTCCCGAAAGCCCATCATGCTGACCTGCCTTCCCGACGATACCCTTGACCAGCTCTTTGTTGCTTGCATCGAGGCAACCGAAGAGGCGGTGCTCTCATCGCTTGTCAACGCTGAGCCAGACGTTGGCCTTGACGGAACCATCTATCACAGCCTGTCCGAGTTCCTGTAGGATTCAGTCGAAGCACACCCAAGAGAAGGATCCATCCATCATGAAGCAGATTCGCCCGTATCCTCAGGTCATCATCACGCGCAAGGCCGCACGCTCGCTTGCAGCTGGTCACCCTTGGGTCTTCGAGGGCGAGGTTTTACGTGTCGATCCCTCCCCCGCTGACGGCACTGAGGCAACCAACGGCTGCGTGGTGGACGTTTGCGAGGAAAACGGCACCTGGCAAGGCACGGGCCTGCTTTCCGAGCAGAGCAAGATTCGCGTGCGCGTGGTGACGCGCAACGCCAACGATCGCGTCGACGATGGCTTTTGGCATCGCAAACTTGAGTGGGCATGGAAGCACCGCGTGACCACTATGGGCGTTCGCCAAGGGTGCGGGTGCGGGGATGAGCCGGACACCAGCTCATGCCGTGTGATATTCAGCGAGGCTGACGGATTCCCGGGACTGGTCGTCGACCGCTATGAGCAGGTGCTTGTTGCCCAAGTTGGTACTGTGGGGATGGAGCGGCTCCGCAACACGATCTATCCGTTGCTGCTCGAGGTGCTGCATGCAGACGGGCAGGACGTGCGCGCCATCTACGAGCGCAATGATGCACCTTCGCGCGCCAAAGAGGGACTACCCCTCTATAAGGGCTGGTGGGATGGTGCCCAGTCGCTCGATACGCGCCTTGTCGTCCGTGAGAATGGTCTGGCATTTGCACTTGACCTCGAGAACAGCCAGAAGACCGGCTTCTTCCTTGACCAGAAGTACAATCGTCGGGCTGTTCGTGACCTTGCCTATGGTCGCCGAGTTTTGGACTGCTTCTGTCATGTAGGACCCTTTGGTATGAACGCTGCCGCGGGCGGCGCTGAGTTTGTGCGATGCGTAGACGTGAGCCAGATGGCGCTCGATCTTGCCGCAGAGAATGCCGAGCTTAACAACATGTCCGATGTTATGGCGTTTACCTGCGCAAACGTTCTTGACTATCTACCTGAGCTCAGACGTGACCGTACGCGTCTTCGTGAGGAGGGCGGGCCCTTCGATCTCATCGTTCTCGATCCGCCAGCCTTCACAAAGAGCCGTGGGACGGTTCGCAGTGCCGCACGTGGATACCGGCAGATCAACGCAGACGCCATGCGCCTGCTTCCGCGTGGTGGCTACCTCGCAACCTGCAGCTGCTCGCACTTCATGACGCGCGAC
>JAUNJR010000066.1:5330-6566 GCA_030533135.1 Coriobacteriales bacterium | reverse complement strand
CCGACGATACGCACATCGGGCTTCATGGACTTCGCAGCCACCGCAACACCTGTGGCAAGGCCACCGCTGCCCATGGGCACGACGATGGTGTCCACCTTGGGATGCACGGCCATGATTTCGTAGCCAACGGTTCCCTGACCTGCATAGACGCGGGGGTCAGCATCGCCAGGATCCACATAGAACAGCTCATGTCGGTCGATGTAGTTCAGACCCAAGGTCAGAGCCTCGTCTTGGTTAGTGCCCATGAACATGACACGCGCCCCATAGAACCTGATGCGGTCCAGTTTGGGGCGCGGCGTGCCATACGGAACGATGACGACACAGTTCTCAATGCCAAGCAGCTTACAGGCATAGCTCACCGCAATGCCGTGATTGCCTGTCGAGATGGTTCCCACGCCACGCATCAGCTGCTCGCGCGGTAGCTGCGCCAAGGTATTCAACGCACCGCGAATCTTGAAGCTCTTGCCAAGCTGCTGGCTCTCCAGCTTGAACCGGTAGCGGTGCTCTTCGTCATTGAGGTAGATGGAGTCCTCTAGCGGGGTCCTCCTAATAAAGTCCGCAATGCGTACATACGCGGTTCGCACGTCTTGACCAGTGAACTGCTGAAGCATGAGGGCCTTCTCTCCTCGGATGCTTTAAAGATAGCAAACGAGGCAAGATTGTGAAACTAAATTGCTTGGTATTGATAGCAATATGAGCCCGCCTGACACGTTGTGATATCAGACGAGACGACATGCCTATACTCATGTTCATGAGGAGACCGCAAGGGGGCGAGCACATGACGACAGATGAGCAGTGGATGCAGCTTGCGCTTGAGGAGGCGCGGGCAGCGGCAGCAGAAGGCGAGGTCCCTATCGGGGCGGTCGTTGTTCATGACGGTCAGGTTATTGCCCGCGCACACAATCGTCGGGAAACCGATGCCAACCCATCGGCGCACGCAGAGTTCACCGCTTTGGTCGAAGCCTCCCATGTGCTTGGTCGGTGGCGCCTGACAGGCTGCACGGTCTATGTGACGCTTGAACCGTGCCTCATGTGCGCGGGGCTCATGGTCAACGCGCGCATCGACCGTTGCGTGTACGGCGCGGCAGACCCGAAGGGCGGAGCTTTGGGCACGCTCTTTGACGTGAGCAACGATCCTCGACTCAACCATGCGTTCAGGGTGACCCCGGGCGTCTGCACGGACGAGTGCGCGCAGGTCCTGCGCGACTTCTTCAAGGCGCGCCGCAAACGCTCGTA
>JAUNJR010000066.1:3290-5230 GCA_030533135.1 Coriobacteriales bacterium | reverse complement strand
GCGGCCTGTATTGCTAAAGGAAGGGCGGCAGGATTGCTCCTGCCGCCCTTTTTGTCTCTCTCGTGCGTTTAGCAGCTTATGCGGGAACCTTCATCGTGATGTTGCTGAAGGTAGCGTTGCCGCCGTCAACAAACAGGCCGATATGCGCGCCGTTGGTGGAATGGGTGATACGGGAACCGTGGGCCTTCAGGCCGTCCACGTAGAGCACGACAATCTCGTTCTCGCACACCAGCTTCACGTGATGGGTATAGCTGCGGTCGAAGTCAAACTTCGTGATTGCGCCAGGCTCCATCGTCCTGAGGTCGGAGATCTGGTAGCCCTCAAAGTGCAGCGCGTCCTTACGGGCATCCAGGGCCATGGCGGTCCAGGTCGGGTCGTTCTCGCTGCCACCAAAGGCAAAGCCGACGCAGCCGTCCTGCTCCATCGTCACGTCGCATTCCAGCGTCATCGTGGCAGGACGCGTGCCCAGATCAGCCAGGGCGAATGCATCTGCCTCTGAGGACAGCGCGACCTTGTTGCCGTCAATCTGCACGTCACCTATCACTGCCGCGGAGTTGATGGGCTTGTCGACGGTGAAGTAGTCGTTGAAGACCTCAGGCGCCTTCACACCGAGCTTTCCATCCTCAAGCTGGTAGATCTCGTGATTCATGACGTTGCCGGCCCACTGGTAGATGCCAGAGTCAGAGCTCAGGCCAGCCTGGCCAATCCACGCGCAGAGATAGACGTGGTCACCAATCTGAGCGGTCTTGCCTGCGTAGAAGATGAAGCCAGCGCCTTCCGACAGGCCCTTGCCGTCGAGGATGTTGTCCCTCGGGGGCACGAAGGGGCCGTAGATGGAGTCGCTCACCGCATAGTAGGTGACGCAATCCCAGCTGTAGGTGAGATACCACTTGTCGCCAATCTGGAACAGGTCAGGGCACTCGCACATGTACTGTGCCATGGGGGCGAACATCGGTCCCACGAGCTCCCAGTTCACCAGGTCATTGGAGGTGTACTTCAGCACCACGCCGCTCAGCTCGTCATTGCGCGCAGCCATGAGCAGCCAGTAGCAGCCCTCTTCCTCAACCCAGAAGACCTCGGGGTCACGGAAGTCGTCCTTGGAGTAGCCCTCCGGCGCAAAGAACAGGGGCTCGGGATCCTTGACCCAGTTCTCCGCGTCCGTGCTGGTGGCGTGCATGGCGCACTCTTTGCCTCTTCCGCCGTTGCCCGTGTCGTTATGACCGGTGTAGAAGAGGTGATACAGGCCGTTTGCGTCCTGCATGACGGAGCCGGTGCCCAATGCGGGGTCGGGGTCAGAGCCCTGGCCATAGTTCAGCACCATGCCATGATCCTCATAACCATAGAGCTTCTGGGTGCTGTACTTGTAGATGGGGTGGTAGCCCTGGCCGTTGTGGCTGGTGTCGTAGAGGTAGTACAGCTCCAGCGTGCCGTCAGAGGTCACGAAGGGCATGACGTCGCCCACGTAGCCACCCTCTGGTCCCGGATACAGGTTGTACTCCACCGCCTGATAGGGATCGTCCGGCAACGGCGCAGCCAGCGATACGGTAGCCTCTTCCTCCGTGGTTGCCTCTGGCTGGGTCGTGTCGGCGGGCTCTGAGGAACCTCCCGCGCCACATCCTGGCAGAAGCAAGACCAAGGCCAAAGACAGAGCGAGCAGATGCTGCCATTTGCGCATTGTGAACACTCCTTTCCTTTCTCTGATCCAGCGGATCGCGTAGAAGGTCGTCTAGTCGTTAGAAGCTGTAGATCGTATCCGAGACCAGGTTGACCTTCCCGGCCTTCTCCACCTTCACGTCGCTGAGGAAGATGGTGTTCGGGGTGGTGCAGTTACCCAGCGAAAGCTGAATCACGAGCGGCGTGTTCTCCTTCACGTTGGGGTAGTACTCGGTGTAGTAGCCAGTGGGAACAGCGGTCAGGCCAAAGATGCCTCCAAGGCCCTT
>JAUNJR010000066.1:0-3190 GCA_030533135.1 Coriobacteriales bacterium | reverse complement strand
ACCTCTTCGATCGTGAAGTCGCTGATGTGGTAGTGGTTGCCGCTGGTGCTGTTCGTCTCGCCGAAGCGGAGCTGCAGCTGAAGCGGACCCTTGCTCTCGCAGGGCGGGGTGGTGAAGGTGATGAAGTTGCTGCCGGCGTCCAGATGCTTCTCATAGAGAGCGCCGTAAGCCAGTTCTTCGTTACCGTCACAGAACAGCTCGAACAGGTTCTGCTCGCTGTCGGCATCGAGGTTGAAGCTGATGCGGTAACCCATGCCCGGGGTGGGGTTGATGCCCGTGCGGACAACGACCTTGGCGCACCACGCATGGCGCTCAGCAGGGGCCTGCCAGATGTGGAAGTCGGCAGAGGAGCCGTGCTTGTCAAGCGAGGTGATGTAGTCCGGATCCGAAGCCTTGCTGAGGTAGCCAACGTTGTTGTACCTGAAGCCAGGAATAGCGTTCGTTGCAGAGGCGTAGGTGACCTCCTCCACCTTCACGTTGCTGATGGTGAAGGTGGTGCCAGCGGTCGCGTTGCCGAGGTTGAACTGGAGGGTAAGATCGGCATCCTGCCCAGGCGTGGTGGTGTACGTGACGGTCTTCTTGCTGGTGCCCGCCTGCAGACCCCACTTCGAACCGAGCTCTGCCTCGCTGCCCGCGTTGTTGTAGCAGATCTCGTAGTCCATCGAGTTGGTAGCGTTCACGTCAACGCTAATGCGATACGTCTTGCCGGCTTCCAGCTTAGCCTTGGTCTCAGCGAAGAGCTTGACCTTCCAAGGCTCGCGACCGGTCTCCGGAGCCTTCGTGATGGCGATGCTTGCGGAGTCCTTGGTATTCGAGAGGCTCGCAGCATAGTCTTCATTCGCCCAGAAGTTGATGGGCGGATATGCGGCAGACCCTGCGCCGATGATCTCCTCAACCTGAACACCGCTAATCGTCACGTTGTTCGGAGCCGGGCTCATGCCCAGCATCAGCTGAATGGTCAGCACGGCGTCCTTGCTCGGTGACACGACATGTTGAACCGTCTTCTGCGCAGTTTCAGCCTTCTGGTTCCAAAGCTCGCCAACGGCCTTCTCCTCAGCGCCGTTGTTGTAGAACGCGTGATAGTCGAAGGGTTTGTTCGCCTTAATCTTGTAGGTGATGCGGTAGCTCTTACCAGCCTTGAGCTCGGCACCAGTCTCCACGAACAGCTTGGTCTGCCAGTCGGCGCCACCACCGGGCACAGACACGAACGACAGGGTCGCGGAGGAATCGTTGTTGGTGATGCTGGTCTTATATGGTCCATCCGCCCAGCTATGAACCGGGGCCCATGCCGACAGGGCGTCCTTCATGAGGTTCTTGCCCATCGTCTCGCTCAGCTCTTCCACCTTCACATTGCTCACCGTGACGGCAGTTCCCGTCGTGGCGTTACCAAGGTTGAACTGGAGAACCAGGGATGCATCTCCTTCAGGCGTTGTCTCGAACACCACGGTCTCAGGCGTGTTGGTAGCGGTAAGACCATCCTTCTTACCAAGCGCCCCTTCAGACTGCTCAACTGCGGCATCGTTGTAGCAAATCTCATATGAGAGCTGCTCAGTCGATTGCACATCCGCGCTAATTCGGTAGGCCTTACCAGCCTTCAGCGTCATGCCGGTGTTGAAGAAGAGCTTGGTCTTCCAAGACTCCCTACCCGTTTCAGGCGCCTTGGTAACCGTCAGCTTCGCGGCCGTATTCTCGCCGATAAGGGTAGCCTCGTAGTCTTCGTGCGCCCAGAAGTTGACCGGTGGCCAAGCACACAGGGGGTCAGTCATGAGATTGTCCCCGGCCGTCTCGGTGACTTCTGCAATCTGAACGTTGCTGACCGTAATGACGGCGCCAGGCTCCACCTCGCCGATCTTCAGCAGTATTTCGAGCGTACCGCTCTCGGATGGGCTGACGACATGGGTTACCGCACCGTCGGAGATGGACTCCTTGCCGAAGCCTTCCTCATTACCGGTGGCAGTGTTCTTGTAGCATGCCGTGCAGCCGGAAGCGCCGCTGACGTCCATGCTAATCTGGTAGACCTTTCCAGCCTCAAGCGTGATACCCGGCTTTGCATAGAACTTCACGTGATAGTCCTCGCCAGGTGTGACAACCGTAGCCGTGGCGCTATTGCCATCGCCAGACAGCACAGCCTCCGCGCCATCGTTGGCCTCGAGGTCGAAGGAGTTCTTCTCCAGAGTGCTCTCGGTCGTTACTGGGTAGGCGAAGCTCTTGGGAGTCACATCCAGGTCCCCAAAACCATACTTAGCAATCTTGATGTTGCTAATCGTGACCTGCGAGCCTTCAGGCATGTCACCGATCTTCAGCAGGATCTCCATGGTGCCGTCCGCTTCAGCGGTAACCTCATGGGTGACGGTTCCGTTGGAGATGGTCGCCGTGCCGAAAGCTGTCTCCGCGCCGTCAGTTGTATCGGCGGTATTCTTGAAGCAGACCTGGCGGCCGTCCGCGCCGGTGACGTCCATGGTGACCTGATACTTCTCGCCAGCCTTGAACTCGATGCCCGGCTTCGCGTAGAACTTGACGTGCCAATCGTCGCCAGGCTTGGTAACCGTGGCTGTAGCACTCGTACCGTCACCAGTCAGCTCGGCAGTCGCGCCTTGCTCGGCCCCAAGATCGAAGGAGCCGGGCACGGTCTCTCCCGGAACGGTCTCTTCATGTGCCGGTTCCACAAGCTTCTCAACCGTTATGCCGCTGACAGAGATCTTGTTGGGAGCAGGGCCGTTACCCACCTGAATGCGCAGGACCAGCGGCTTGTACTCCGACCGCTCAGGCACCGTGAAGGTCTTCTCGAAACCGCAGGAACCGTTCTCGGCCTCGACTTTCAGCCCCCAGCTTCCTTCCGCATAGCCCTGTCCGCCAGGATTGTGCTCTCCCTCGTCGGTGCCATCGCCGTTGCTGTAGAGTACCTCGAAGTCAAGGGGCTTTTCGCTTGTCAGCGTTCCGCTAACCCTGTACGTCGCGCCCTGTTCGAGCGTGACACCCGTACTAGCCTCAAGACGCGTGCTCCACATACCACCCTTGTCGGCGGCGCGAGCCGTGTCAACTTCCAGCGTAGCGCTAGTACCCGAGCCAGAAGCTGTTGCCACGGAATCATCCCACGCAACCGCGGAGGCGGAGACTGAAACGCCCTGTTCCTCATACTTATCATCGACGTGAACGGTGGTCGGTTCGCCAGTAACGGGGTAGACGATGG
>JAUNJR010000161.1 GCA_030533135.1 Coriobacteriales bacterium | reverse complement strand
TGCAAGTACGGAGGCACTATGAACGCAGCAAGACGGCTTCGACTCGTTACCCTTACGCTTCTTCTGTCCCTCTTCGCGTCCCTCGTCCCTCGAGCCGCGCATGTCGCCCTCGCAGAGGAAGCGGACAGCCACATCGAAGGTCAAGCCATTGTGGGCATCCTTGGAGATGTGGAGCCATTGCTCTCGGCCCAATCCGAAGCAGGCTACTCTTTCGAGGAGCTGATGGAGGTCAGCGGCTCTGCAGCAGGTATCAGCGACAACTCATCTGGTGGCCTTAGCGCCCAAGGGGACACGCGCGTACATCTGCAACTTGTCACGTCGTCCACGCTTTCGACCGACGAGCTCATCACCCAGCTGCAGAGCGACCCGAGCGTCGTCTTCGCCGAGCCAAACCAGATCATCACCTTCCCGGACACCCCAAGCCTTCAGGCCGACCTAGCAGCGCAGTCCGAGCCGGACGAAACACCCGCACCGGTGTCTGACCTCACAGGCCTGCAGTGGGGCATGTGGGAAGAGGCCTCATACAGCGTTATAGACAGCGCGCCAAATCCCTCCGTGAACTCGCCGGCTTTCGGGCCAGACGGACGTCTGGGCGACAACATGGCCAACGAAGTCATCGTCGCAGTGCTCGACATGGGCATCGACCACCAAAACCCCGACCTTGCCGACGTGATGTATCGCTTCAGTGAGTCCGAGCAGCGTTTGCTCGGCTGCGGTGAGTGGGGCTACAACTCGATGGGCGACTCGACCGACGGCGTCCCCACTCCGCTGGTGAAGGGGGCCGATCACGGCACACACATCGCGGGCATCATTGGCGCGGCATGGGACGGGCACGGCATAAGCGGCGTTGCCTCCAACGTGAAGATTATGAACATCCAAATCATTAAGGCGGGCAGGGCCAGCTCGCTCGCCGACTCGGTACGCGCGTTCGAGTTTATCAAGCGCGCCTATAACGCGGGCATCGACATCCGAATCACATCAAACTCGTGGGGTCAGCGCCACTCATCGCTTGCCGTTGACGCGGCCGTGAGAGAACTCGGTGAAACTTGCGGCATTCTGACCTTCTTTGCAGCAGGCAACGACAACGTGGACGACTCCCTGAGCGAGATCAACGTCTCGCAGCTCGCAGACAACCCCTACGCAATTGTGGTGGCGGCCACCTATCCAAACGATGAACTTGCCGACTTCAGCAGCCATAGCGACACCACTGTTGACATCGCTGCCCCGGGAAGCCTGGTCCTATCTACCGTAGCTGCCGAAAGCGCAACCTTCCTCCCGGACGCTGTGCGCGATGACTGCTTCTTTTTCGAGGGTTTTGAAGGTAGCGAATCCAACCTCAGCGCTACCCTCACCTACTATCTGACGCCAGAACCTGAGCACGGGAGCGACGAGGACGAAGACGTCGAAGAGCTCGAGGGACAGGCAGAGGCAGTCGAAGGGGAAGACACGCGGGAAGGCGCCGAAGACCTCGAGGGACAGGAAGAGGCGAATGCGCAGGAGGATGTCGAGAACCTCAAGGCGCAGGAAGAAGGGAACGCGCAGGAAGGCATCACCGTTGCTGGCGAGATAACGCACGACTACAGTTTCAACGGAGACTCGAGTCTGCGCTTCCCCATAGAGAACATCAACACAAACGGGATGTTCCCGATACACATTGATGTCAATCTTGGATCCGACCGCATGCAACAACTTGCAGGGCAGAGCACGGTTTACCTGGGCTTTAGCCTCATGATGGACGACTATCCTACGGTGACGTATCCGCAGATCACCACAAACGTCACCGGAGACGCCAAGATCGCCCACATGGACGGCGACTCGGCGTATGTTGGATCCGGCTGGGCGAACATGGTCTACAACCTCACCGAGAAAGGCCCCATTACCCCCTCCGAAGACGGCCACCTTATTGTAGACGTCAACCTTTCGGCGACGGCTAATCCCACTTCAGTCAACCTTGACTCATTCGGAATCGGCAACAGGAAGGTTGCCTACGGCTTCATGGATGGCACCTCAATGGCAACGCCGCTGGTTGCGGGTGGTGCGGCAGTAATCTCCTCACAGACGGACGCTAGGGGCGCAGAGCTTGCTGCGCAGGTCCGTGCGCATGCCAGGATTCCCGATGACGGCCCACTCGATGTGCGCACAGGCGGCATCTTCGACCTTTCCGCAAGCACGCCGGACATCACGGGGCTAAAAATCCTCAGCGCCACGGCAGAGGGCAGCAGCTTAACCATCCAAGGTCTTGGCTTCGGTGACGAGCCGGGCGGTATTGTGCTCTCTAAGCATGTGGTCGCCAAACAAGAGGCTGGTCGGAAGTCCGAGCCGATTGGTGCCACCATCTCCTCGTGGGACGACGGCAGCATCGTTTGCACGCTCGACGAGCCCTACTCCGGCATTCTCCGTGTAGAGGCCAAGAACAAGTGGGGGCTCGCCGATGCCGCACTGGTATTTGTTGGCAAGAGCGAGAACGTCTACGAGCATGACCTGCCCTTCGACGCAAGCACCGGTGACCCCTTTGTCTCGGAAACCGGTGGCGACTACGAAACCAAGGGCCCGCTGGTAGGCTTGGGCTGCAAGCTCTACTACCTGCCGTGTCATCAGTTCCTTGAGGGAATCCAGGCGTACAAGAGGATGATGGTCTTCGACCTCAAGAAGAATGCCTGGGATGTGACGCAGGAACTCCCCGAACTTCCCGAGTGGCTGAGCAGCGTCTCGGCATGCATTTATGAGGGGAAGCTCGTCGTAGAGGGCTCCAAGATGTACCTAACAGACTACGGCGTATGGACCGACACCAATCCCGAAACCGATGAGACAGAGGAGCGCGTCTACGTCTTCGACCCCGCCACACAGTCATGGTCACGTGCGTCCAACGAGGGTATGAAGCCTGGACAGACGCTCTTCAACGACCAAGGTAATCTCAAACTCATAGGCGGCTGGTCCAGAGAGTTTGACGAGGAAAAAGGTGATATCGAGATTATCGAGCCTCTGATGTCCTACGACTTGAACCGTGGCGTGACCGGCACCCTGATTGACAAAATCCCACTTGCCAGCAACGACCCATCGGTCGCTGCACGAGGCGGCACCATCGTCGTCTACGACCTCATGACAATGAGCACCATGCGCATCCGTAACGGAGTGGCAGAGAACCTAGAGAGAAACCACCCGGCGTTCCTCATGGGGAGCCCTGACGAGATGGAAGGCCAAGCCAGTATGTATACCGGTGACCCCTATGTTGGTCGCGGATCGGTCTCCCCTGTCGAGGGCGGCTTCATCCTGATGGGACCCCCTGCAGAGGACGGTTCGAGCGACACGTATTTTATGGCTGACGACTCTGACGAGTTCGTCTCGTATGGCCTACGCGCCTCCGATGCGCGCGTCTTTTCGCCAACGTCGACCGCATATCGAGGCAGGCTCTTTGTCATCGGCTCGTCATACGTCGAGCCAAGCAAGCGCTTCTTTAGAGCCACGGAGATTGAAACGTGCGAGTATCCGGGTGACATCCCATGTGATCCAGAGCCGGAGCCGACACCCGAGCTAGAGCCAGCCCCACAGCCCCAACCTCAGACAGATTCGGTAGACCCGACCCAGCCCGTGACTCCCGGCACAGATTCTCACACCGAAAAGTCCACCACCAAGAGCACTGCAGCGCTTCCCGACACCTCCGACC
>JAUNJR010000012.1:5824-28265 GCA_030533135.1 Coriobacteriales bacterium | reverse complement strand
GGGTCTCGGCCTTGAGGGTGAAGCCCATCTCGGCGGCCTTCTTCTCGAGGTTCTCAGCAGCCATGTAGGTGTGGGCGATGCCGGTCGGGCAGGCGGTAATGGCCAGAATCTTGGGCCAGTTACCAGCGTCAGCAGCCTGGGCGGCAGCAGCGGCCTTGGAGGCCTGCTCCTGCTCGCGGGCAGCCTCGGCGTCGTCGATGACCTTCAGGAAGGCCTCGGGAGTCTTGGCGGCACGGAGAGCATCCGCGAACTCGGCATGCATGAGCATGGCGGAGAGGTTGGCGAGCATCTCAAGATGCGTGTTAGCCTCACCGTCGGGAGCAGCGATCATGAACATGAGGTCGGCCGGTGCGCCGTCCGGAGCGTTCCAGTCAACGCCACCGGGGACGGTCATGGCAGCCAGGCCAGGCTTCTTGACTGCAGCCACCTTGGCGTGCGGAATAGCGATGCCGTCGCCCACCGCGGTGGAGAACTCGGCCTCGCGAGCAAGGATGCCCTGCTTGTATGCGGCAGCATCCTTAATGTTGCCGGAGGCGTCCTGCAGCGCCACCAGCTGGTCGATGGCATCCATCTGGCTGGCTGCCGTAGCGCCAACCTTGATGCCCTCAACCTTGAGCAGGTCAGTAATCTTCACTTCTGCTCTCCTTTCTTCGATCCCTTCCAGAAATATGAAAAGCTATTGAGACCCCACGACTCAAAGTATAGCAGTGCTGAAGAGCATGCCCTACTGTTAGAGTGTCGCGAGAAGTGCCTCCACCTCAGCCCTCGTTGCGAGGTCAGGCGAGAACGCACTGGCAGAACCAGTGCAAAGACCCATGCGGAACGCCTGTGCCATGTCACCGGTCTCGATAACGCCAGCAACGAAGCCCGCGACCATGGAGTCGCCAGCGCCTACGGAGTTGACCACGGTGCCCTTGGGGGCCTCGCTCATGGCAACCTCGCCGGCCTCGGACACGAAGACCGCGCCCTCGCCAGCCATGGAGATGATGACGTTGCGAGCACCCTGCTCCTGGAGCTTCTTGGCGTAAGGAACGACCTCTTCACGCGTCTTGAGGGTGACGCCAAAGATGTCGCCAAGCTCGTGGTTGTTGGGCTTGATGACGAACGGGTGATACTTAAGCACGCGCGTGAGCAGATCGCGCTCGGCGTCCACGGCGATGTTGATGCCGCGACCATCCAGACGCTCCATGATGCGCTCGTACATGTCGGAGGGAAGCATGGAGGGCACGCTACCGGCGATGACCAGGTAGTCACCAGCCTTCAGCTCGTCGAGCTTGGCAAAAAGCGCGTCGACGTCAGCGTCGGTAATCTTGGGGCCAAGGCCGTTGATCTCGGTCTCCTCGTTGGACTTGACCTTGACATTGATGCGGCTCATGCCCTCGGCGACATGGATGAAGTCGCACTCAGCACCATAGTTGCGCATGCTCGCCTCGATCTCGGCGCCGGTAAAGCCCGCCGTAAAGCCGAGAGCCGTGCTCTTGTGACCAAGGTTGCCAAGCACAATCGACACGTTGACACCCTTGCCGCCAGGCAGGATGTTCTCGTAGTTGACGCGATTGACCTTGCCCAGCTCGAGGTTGTCCACTCGGATGATGTAGTCAAGGGACGGGTTGAACGTGACGGTGTAAATCATGACTGTCTCCCCACTTCATATACGTTGCCAACTGAACAAATACTTCGGTCCTCTAGGTAATCGGTGATGACGGTCGCACGGTCAAAATCGGCAAAGGTAATCAGCGACACCTTTGAGAACTTGCTTGAATCACATAATACATACGGCTTCGTTGTTTGTTCCAGTGCAATCTGCTTAACTGCAGCTTCGCTGAACTCAGGGGTAGTAAAGCCGGTCTCAACGCCCGCTCCATTGGTGCCCCAGAAGCCCATGGTGAAGTGGTAGCGACGAATGTGGTTGACGGTCTCTGCACCGACTAGGGCAAGCGTCTCGCTCTTGACCTCGCCACCCGGCAAGAGTGTACGGCATCCTTTTGCCAGTAGCTTCTGCGCATGCGGCACTGAGTTGGTGAGATATATCGCTCGCGTTTCGGTAATAGCATCAACTAGACACTCAGTAGTGGTGCCCGCATCGATAAAGACAAATTCATCTGGACCAATAAGGGTTGCAGCATATGCGGCGATGGCGCGCTTCTCCGCCATATGCAGCTCTTGGCGCCACACGAACGACTGATCAGAGATGATGAACTCTGACGGCGAGACCTTGACGGCACCACCGCGCACTCGGCGTAAACGTCCTTGCTGGTGCAACGTCACCAAATCACGTCGAATGGTCGATTCTGAGGTGCCTGTTGCTTCAGCGAGGTCAGAGAGTGTCATGCTGCCGTTCTCGTTAACGAGCTGGACAATTCGCTCGTGCCGACTAACGGCAATCATGTCTGCCCCCTCTGCAAGTTTTTGATTGAACTTGGTTTGTATTGATTATCATACCGACTCTCACTCCCTGCTTCAAGCGTTATCTCCACAGTTCCTCCCCAAGTGGTACCGCTCCGATGAGTATCAATCAAATACTGTCATCTCGAGGTAGCATATCGTGGCCATTCAGAGAACGAGACATATCAATTGTGAACGGTGTAAACGCACCTGGCGCGATGGCTAGAAGCGCAGAAGGGGCATCGCAAAAACACTACGGCGCATACGTAACGCAATACGTCATTTCAAGTGCAAAAAACCGGGGCGCCTGTCCACGGGTTTCTGTGGACATGCGCCCCGGCAGTATGCAGGAGCGATATGGGTAAACCCGATCCGCGGTTGCCAAATACGGCGCCTACGCCAGAAGCAAAGTGGTAGTCATAGGTGCCCACGCTTCCGTTGCCAGTAGCCGTAGCAAGCAGCTCGGCAAACATGCCGGCGATGACCATAGCCCCAATGATGTACAGCGCGCCCATTTCCGTTCCTCCTGTTGTACGAAACAATCTCGTAATATTTCATTCTTAATGTTACCACTCTGTTAACGAGCGTCAAGCGATATTAAGGCATAAAGAAAGAGATATGGAGTTGTTCGAAAAAGATGACGGAATCGTCACAGGAATCGGAAGACCTTTGTTGGCAAGTCTGCCGTGCAGTGCACCTAGAGCTACTCTTTATCGAAGACCTCGGTGATCTCGTCCACCAAGCTCTCGCCTCGAGCCTCTTTTCTCCTCATCCAGCGATCAAGCTGAATTTTGATGAGTGCCGCAACTGGCACCGCAACCAGCATGCCGGGGATGCCGCCCACAGCACTTCCTGCGATGAGCGCAGCCACGACCAGCATGGGGTGCACCTCAACGTTATGAGAGAGCAACCGAGGATTGATGACGTTGCCATCGACGAACATGACGAGCGCCATGATGATGAGGCCCACCACCATCGTGGCATAAGCTTCGTTGGACAAGCACACCACAACAACCGAGCCAAAGCCTATCGGACCACCCAGATACGGAATGAGGTTACCCAAACCAGCCAACAGGCCCACCACCGGTCCATAAGGCACGCGCGCTATGGTAAGCAGTATGGCCGAGGATGCCCCCACAATCAGCGCGTCGATAGCCTGTCCGCGGAAATACCCCGAGAACACATGGTCTGCATCATCGAGCAGGCGCATGACCTTATAGGCGCGCGCACCCAAGATATTGCATGTCACGCGCTGGAAGTACTCAAACAGATGGTCGCCGTCGAGCAGGAAGTAAACCATAAAGATGATTGAGAAGAGCGCTGTCGAAGCGGAGTTCCTCATGTTCTTGAGGTACGAAAGCAGCACGTTCTCGCTCTCCTCAGAGATGAGCCCCCACTCTGCCAATTGCTTCTGCACCATGGTGAGGAAACCGCTCAAGTCGCCAGTGGCAATATCAACCAGATCATCGATGGAATATAAGTTGAGATTCACTGTTATCGATGACAGCCCGTCTGTTACAAGGAACACAAAGACAAGGAGCAGTGCCAGCACGACGATGCTGGCAAAGCAAACCGTTATCGCCACCGCAACCGCACGGCGCTTGTTGCCATCGTCTGCAAAATGCTTATAGCGCTTCAGAAAACGCGAGATGCGCTTAACAAAGGGATTGAGCACATAGCTCAGCATGCCGCCATAGGCAAGCGGCTCCAATACCGTGCAGATGAGTCCCCAGAGATTGATCCAGACACCGCCCGAGTAGTAGAGCACGAGGCAACACGCGACGCCAAACACCATAATTGCCAGAGCGTAGAGCCCCAGTTCTAGGTCACGTCCCGTGAGGTGCCCAAAGGTTTTACGCATGATCAATCTCCTGTAAGTACGAACAGCCAACGAAACCGATGGTACGTCATCACATCCCACATGCGCAACGAAAGAAAGCAGCGAGATGGAGCAAAACGTTCAACGTCGCCGATTGCCCTATCTGCGGAAGGAGCATGCATATGCGCATGCGCGGTATCATAAGGGCAGTCCGCTTGCAAAGGAGACGCCATGAACCAGCTTTCTCGCGACTTTCGTGCCTTCGTTCTTTCGCAGGACATCCCTGGCTGCACCATCAACAAACTTGATGATGACCGCATTATCCTTGACACCACAGATGCCAAGGGCTTTGTCAACTTCTACCGCTTCGAGGGCATGCCAGAGATCGTCGAGCTACGCGTTGTTGACGCGGACTGTCCCGATGATACGACGTTCTTCCTGCATTTTGAGCTCGATGACGAGACCCGCGCCGAAGAGCTCTTCCAAGAGATGCGGCAGGTGTTGCAAGAGCGGGACCTGTACGACACCACGCGCATACTCCTATGCTGCACCGCAGGCCTGACCACCACCCTCTTTGCGTCGCGTCTTGCTGAGGCCGCCAAAACCCTCAGCCTTGACTACTCCTTCGAGGCACTCCCCCTTGCGCAGGCAAAGGAGGAGGGTGGCTCCTATGATGCCGTGTTGCTAGCTCCGCAGGTTGGCTACCAGCGCAAGGCGGTCGCCGAAGCCTTCCCCGACGCAGCAGTCGTCGAAATACCTGCCAAGATCTTTGCCGCCTATGACGCAGGCGCCGCGCTTAAGCTTGTCATGCACCTTCTTTCAGACCACACGATCTTCCCCATCGAGAACAGCGGCGATCTCAAGGTGGTGCGCGACATGAAGAAGGACGCCACCATCATGGTTATTACCGTCGTCAACCGTCCACGCTCGTCATGGACCGGCTGGCGCATCTATGTCAAAGATGAGGTTGTAGCATACGGAAGCGTCACCAAGCCACAGCATGATCTGCGCGACATCGAAGACCTTCTGGCAACCCTCCATCTGCGGGGATGGCGTCCGCAGGACCTCGACGCCATTGGCATCGCCGTTCCTGGCGTGGTCAACCGGGGAACCGTTGCTGAAAGAGGTCACGGCATCACCGACTACCAGCTTGGTCGCACGCTTTCCAAGCGGTACGGGACCAAGGTTTTCGTGGATAACAATGCCAATGCGGCCGCTGTCGGATGCTACGTAAGCCAGGACAACTACGACTCATTGGTGCTGCACACCCAGCAGACAGGTTATATGGTTGCAGGACAGGGCATCGTGGTTGACGGTCATCTCGTCAAGGGGCGCAGGAATTTTGCAGGCGAGTTGACCCCGCTCTTCAGAGCGATTAACGATCAGTACGGCCCACAGTCCAACGACGACCTCGCCTGGACCTCCGAGGGCATGCGCTCACTTGTCGCACCCATCCTTGCTGCAGACGTTTCACTTGTTGCACCCGACGCCATCTATGTCGCTGTCGACCTACTTGATGACATGAATGCCCTACGCGAAGAGATGAAGCGCTACTTCCCCGATGAGCTGGAGCAATATATCCCGGACCTCGTGCGCGTGACGGACTATCGCGAGCGCATTGCCTTGGGCGAACTCGCCCTGTGCCTGCAAAAGCTGCACAACCCACGTCCACACCGCAAGCACTAGGCGCAGTTCGACGCAACAGTGCAAAAAATGTGCCCGTTGGTTTCGCCAGCGGGCACGTTCTTTACGCGGGTATGGGTGGCGTCGTACTTTGACTAATCCAGGTCGTAGACGAACCGTGCGCCAACCGGATACCGAGTGATCAGGCACACAGGACGGTCCTGCTGATCGACCAGCACCGCATGCTCAAAGAAGAGCGCATCTCCAGCGCTGATCTCGAGCGCCTTAGCCAACTGCACGGTTGCAGAAACAACCTCAATGGTATGAAACTTGCTCTTGAAGGACTCACATTCCGTGCGTTCGGTCAAAACCTTGCACAAGGACGTATCCGTCAAATCCATATCCAGCAGGAAGGAATACGGCCCGAACGGCAGATAGTTCTCCTCCCACATGACAGGCACGCCATCAGCAGTCCTCACGCGAGTTATGTTGACCAGCTGAGAGCAGTCACGCCCAAACAACCCACGGCTCTCGATGTCTACGGGGCTGCTGCATGCGGTAATTACACGGGCTCCTGGTTGCATACCCATAGCAGCGCAGGCGTCAGTAAAGCTTACGACCCCGCTCACCTGACGAAGCTTGCGCGTCATCTTGCGGGTGTTGACGAAGGTTCCCTTACCCTGCCGAGAAGTCAGATACCCTTCACTAGACAGTTCCTCGATAGCGCGGCGGATGGTAACGCGGCTGACCGAGTACATCGCAGACAGTTCTGCTTCAGAGGGGAGCTTGTCACCAGACTGGTAGGTCCCAGACGATATCTGAGCCTTAATGTCCTCAAGAACCTGCTGGTATAGCGGGGTGAGCGACCTTTCGTTGAGCTTCATGCTTTCTATCCTTTGTGTTATTTAGCACGCATTATGGATGCCAATATAACCATCCAATATGTTTATACCTAAATCTTAAAGTTTTTCAAGGTAATAGAGCAATAAATTGATAAATATTTATGCATTTTAATATCATTTATGATGTTTTGAGACTATTGAAAAATAGTCAATATGAGTAGGATTTGCCCCCGTTAGAGCGATAATTCGTGTGACAAGAAAGTGCGGTTGGTAACTCAATTAGGGAAGTACGTGCTTCTCCTAGGGCACACTTCGCAATCCACAAGACTGCCTCTTTTGCTACCATGAGCGAGCATGCCGCTCGGCGCCAGCCGAAGGTTGCCTTGAAGACGCTCGTCACGCAGACGGAGGCGGACGATGAAACCAAGTGAGGAACTAGTTGCCGCCATCGAGGCGCTTGGATACCCCGAGGAATTTGGCTGGGTGCTTGCTGGTGAGCTGCGCGGAGAAAGCTCTATTCGTCGCATGACCGCCTATCTGAGAAGTGCCAATCCGCAGTCGCCCGAGGAGATAGCCGACGAGATGCTTGCCATCTGTGAACAACGTGACCGCTGGATCGAGCGCAAGCAAAGCGAGTGGGCCGAATCGCGTCTGACGGAGTTTTATAACCGCGACCGCGAGGAAGCGTAGCTGAAAGAACTTGAAGGTCTATCTGCTCCCTGTGAGCAACCCGCCCTTCAAGAAACCTTAAGGTTCAAAAAGTAGTATCTCCCCGTCGGTAGACGAAAGGAGTACTTATGAAATCAACTCAATTGATGGCTCTGCCACTTGCGCTCGCCGTGATGCTTTCGGGCTGTGGCGGACAGGCCACAAGTGCCGACATGGCGAGCACTGCGACAGAGGTCCAAGCTGAGGCTCAGCGTGAAGCCGCAGACAATCTCACCGAGACGGAGACCACCGACGCATCCGCCGAGGAAACAGCGGTCAAGTCAGCCTTCTCTCTGACCCGTGAGGACCTTGCTATCGACGAGACCATCTCAGACGATGCGAACGAGAGCCACGCCATCATCGTTGACGGAGCCACTGAGTCGTACCACAACATCGAGGTCACCAAGACAGGCGATGCCGACGGTGATGAAGCGGACTTCTACGGTACCAACGCCGCTGTCTATGCCACGAACGGCGCCACGCTTGATTTGGCCGACGTTATCGTCACCTCAGGCGGAACGCATGCAAATGCCGTGTTCAGCTATGGAGAGGGCACCACGCTCAATATCTCGCATTCGATCATCGAGACCACGGGCAACTGCTCGGGAGGCATCATGGTCACGGGTGGCGGCACGATTAATGCCACGGATCTTGCTGTCCACACGACGGGCAACTCGTCTGCAGCCATTCGTTCTGACCGCGGCGGCGGCACCCAGAACGTGACAGGAGGAACCTACCAGACCGATGGTACGGGTTCGCCGGTTATCTATTCGACAGCTGATGTGTACGTTACCGATGCGACGTTAACCTCCACCTCTTCTCAAGGCGTAGTCGTCGAGGGCAAGAACTCAGTAACCTTGACCGACGTCGACCTCACGGCAAGCAACACGAGCAAGAACAGCGATAAGTCCTCGTGGTACCAGGCTGTGATGATCTATCAGTCCATGTCAGGTGATGCAGCAGAGGGTGAAGCGTCCTTCACCATGGATGGCGGGTCGCTCACCAATCTGAACGGCGACATCTTCTTTGTGAACAACACCGTGGCAACCATCAACCTGACGAACGCTGACATCGTGAACGATGATTCCGAAGGCGTATTTCTGCGTGCGGCAGCAGCGGGTTGGGGCAACGAGGGTTCCAACGGCGGACACGTGACGATCAACGCGAGTAATCAGAACATCAATGGTGATCTTGTCGTTGATGGCGTATCTGAGCTCAACCTGTATCTGTCTGACGGATCGACCATGACCGGAGCAGTGAACGCCAACAATGCCGGCAAGGTATACGTGGAGCTTAAGGGTGGGTCAACCTGGAAGCTGACTGGCGACTCGTACATTACTTCTCTGACCTGCGACGCAGGAGCTATCGACCTGAATGGTTATACGCTCTACGTTGACGGCGTGGCTTATGAGGCTGGTTCTGCAAGCACAGGCTCTGCCATCGAGTTCACGCTACCTACCGGTGGTGGCATGGGCGGCGCCCCAGATGGCATGGGCGGTCCTGGTGGTGAACCTCCCGCGAAGCCCGGTGAATAGAAACGTCACGTACGTTACAGAGGGGGCGGGGCCTGACCCACTTCGGGTCGGGCCCCGTCCCCGTCGTATCAGTTCAGATTAGATGCGCAGACGCAGTTCGTCGAGTGTCGGGCCGCCTTCACCCTTGCGCCAGTAGAGCCAACCGTTCAAGCCGCCGGAAGCAGCGCCAACTGAGCCAAGGAATCGCTCATACGCAGCCGTCGGATCATCAAACATCTCACCATTCGCCAGCATGATCTTGCCCGTCGAGGTCACCGTGGCGCGACCGGCATACATGAGGTTTGCACTGACCAAGACATCATCCATCTCGACGACTCCCGCCTTGAAGAGGTCCGCAAACGAGACAGACGCAGCAGTTGCAGCCCTCCCCCGCGCACGATAGGCACTGCGCTCTTCCTCGGAAAGAAACGGCATGGGCCAGACCGTAAGCGCTCGTTCTGCAAGCTCCTCGGTACGCGAGGCAATAGTCGAAGCATTCCACAGCGGCGCGGCAAGCACGTCTTCCGACGTCAGAAGCGCCCCAGCCGCCTCGACACGGTGACGCTTCTCTTCCCACGTGCATTCCTGTAGGTCAAAGCCCTCATGTGTCAGCACCAGATTGCCAAGGGACCCGACGGACTCCTCATAAGTCCGCTCGGCCTGATCGCCCAGCACTCCACGCCATTCGTCAAGCTTGGGAGCACCAATCGGAAGCACGTGCTCGACCGTCCACGAGCCCGACATAAGCGCATCGGCAGCCCCGGGACGAAGCGATTCCTCGATACGCGCCAAGAGGTATTGTGCTCCAACAAAGTTGAACATGTCGCGGGTGCGCAGGGCATGAGCAAATTCCTCGTCGGTCGGGAAACGCCGCGCCGTACCCTCTTCGTTCAGAAGTGCGGCAAGCACCACCCGAGCAACATTACCCTCTTCCTCCCGCGTTGCGCTCACGCGCGCTGCCAAGGACGGGAGGAAGGCCTCAAGCACGCTCCCCTCGCAATCGCAGGCGGCGCGACGTAGGAGATAGGCCTCGAGTGTCGCGAGCATCGACACGAGGTCATCGTGCGAGAATGCCTTGCGCTCGTATCCGTCAAGCAGCTCCATAAGCAGCGGTACCGTCGCATGCACACCGAGCCAGCCAATGTGGCGGAGCAAGGTCGTTACCTCGGCATCATTGGTCATCTCACCACGCACCGCCGCCGCATAATAGCCGGCAAAACGACGCAGACGCAGGGCGAACACCTTCATGCGATCGCCAGTCGCATACCCACGAGAGAGCACGTGACGTTTGAACGCTGGGTAGGCGTCGCGATCGACGAAGGGCTCCGGCGCGTTGGCAACCGTCAGGAAGCAACGGATGAAGTCATCGAACGCATCGTCATACGACGATCCCACCACACCAAGGATCCGCTCGATGGGAAGCCAATACGTGCGGTACAGGTCGCGCTGCTCCGTCACGGGATATCCCATCAGTACGAAATTGCGTACGAGGTCAGCGGTGCTCAGGTCCTTGCCTGTGGAGTTCATGGACTCGAAGATGACCTGCGGATCATCGGCGCCTTGCGCCAGCGAGATGGAGACAACCTCAAGACGCTGCAGACCTGCCCACACCGAGCCAACATCGTCAAGTGCCTCGATGCGCTGCTCGAACAGGGCAAGGTTTCGATGCAGCCGAGAGGTGGCATCGTAGGCAGGCTGGTCACCAGTGCCTTCAACGCTGTCAACCAATGCCTGGTAGAGAGCCTTGTCGTTCTTTGAGAGCGTCAGCTTGTAGTGGTCATCGCCCGTACGGAAGCGATTGGTCAGGTAACCACCCTCGACAATCTCACCACGGGTGAAGGGAAGCCGCGCTGACGGATGGCGTTCGAGATGACGCGCGAGCGCAATGAGCAGCAGCATGATGGTGGTAATGCGCTGCTGGCCGTCAATGAGCAGAAGCGGAGTCACGCCCTGTTCGGACATCGAGCCATCTTGGATGGTCACGATCGATCCCGTGAAGTGAGGCACTCCCCGCTTGCGGCCCACGGAAAGAATGTCGTCCCAAAGCTGGACGCATTGGGCCTCTCCCCATGAGTAAGGCCGCTGGTAAACCGGCACGACAAAGCGGACATTCATCTCGCTGATGAGGCCCATAATCCTGCGCGAATTGGCATCCATCTGTGTGTCCTTCCTTGATGTTTGCTTGGCTTACCTTGTGGCGGCTTGAGCCATTACTCAAAGTACTTTTCCCAACGAGCCATGGTGTCGTTGAACTTTGCCGTGATGTCATCGACCTTATCGACTGCGGCGGCAGCTTTCTCGGCGGGCGTTACGGGCGTCTTCGGCGCGGGCCCAATCAGCACCGTCGCCGCAAGGTCGCCAAGGTTCGACGTGAAGAACAGACGGTCGTCTTCGGGGAGCCCGTCAAGCCGCTGCATCATGAGCGAAAGCGAACCGTCACCCAGGCTGGACATCAACCCGGAGAACGTGACCTCGCCGCTCGAGCGCGCCACGCGATAGAGGATGTCCACGAAGCGCTCACGGGCTTCCACGGTCTTGCTCCGCAGCCACGTGTTGACGCGCTTGCCCGTGCGATAGGCATCGTAGGACAGCGCGCGTTCGCGCGCGAAGTCGTTACCTTCCACCACCCATGAGAACGGATCATGCTGCAGGACACCGCTGCGGGTGCTCTTTACGATAATGGGGTCCTCCCCATGATTTCCCAGCAGAAGCCCGATGAGCGACTCGCCCGGCACCGTCTTGTCCACGAGCTCCCAAGAGCCAGACCAA
Organism: Coriobacteriales bacterium; assembly: GCA_030533135.1. Lineage (GTDB taxonomy): Bacteria > Actinomycetota > Coriobacteriia > Coriobacteriales > Atopobiaceae > UBA1367. Next base: position 16,605 of record JAUNJR010000012.1, on the reverse strand, counting down.
CGTGGGTCTGTCACCAGCTCATCCGTGAAGTCGGGGCCATCGTGACTAAAGCAACGAACGATACGGCTGCGGACATGGGCTGGGACCATCATCGTGGCAAAAACTGCCAGGTTGCCGCCCTTTGAATGCCCACCTACATACAAGGGGCTATCGAGTTGTTCCGCGACATGCTCGAGGTATTCTCGCGCGGTTTCCTGCGAGGGGACCGTGGTACGGAAGGACATGTTGAAGTCTTCCTTCCATCCCAACAGCGTGTTATCGGTTCCGCGCATGGCGACGTAGGCCTCACCTGTTGGCAACAGGAACGTCACCGCGGCAAACTGGCGCTCAAGATCTCGATCCGAGCGCTCCCACGATAGACAGGCGCGAACGTTGAAGAAGCGCGGGTTGGTTGCCACGGCAGCAAGAAGGCGCTCGTGATTGGCGCCGTTACCAATGGGAGCCGTCAAAGAGAGGCGCGTCTTCCCGTCATCAAGGTCGATGAGTGCCACGCCTTCGCGCGTTGCCGAAGCGGGTATCTCCTCGGGAAGCCATAAGTACGAGAGACAGCTGAAGACCAGGCTGTCCACTCGGCACAATGGCCGTTCCGAAAAAGTCTCGCGACACGAACGAACGTAATCGACGATGTCTGCCATGGTACCCCCTTGTTGCGGTTGGTCAACTTCTCAGTATGGCACGGATACGGGGGGACGGCTGCGAGAAGCTCAGCCAACGGAGGGCATGGCCGAGGTTTCGAGGAACACCACTCTCTGGCTGGGCTTTCTACAACGGTTGTGCTGCGATGAAACGCGAAGTGCAGACATCCGTCAGTTCTGTGCCAGTTGGCTGCAGCACTTTTTGAGGTTCATGGGAGTGACAAGCACCTTACGCGGTAGGGTGGATTGACAGCAGGAGGGAGCCACATGGACGTTATCATTGCCGAATCCGATGCCATACGTACTTATCGACTTGCTCGTAAGGAGGCGGCTCCCGTACGCGTTGAGCCGACAAGGGAGGTTCCAGCCGACTTTATCTATGGATCCTCACGGAGCTTTGGCTCCAAGGTCATCCCCATCCTGACTAAGCTTGGCATTGTTGCGCATAATAACCGCGTTCACCTGAGGTTTCCTTCCTTGGTGTCACGCCGGAGGCTGGATGGGGTTGCCGTGCACATCTCCTCAACCCCATTGCCACCGGAATCCTTTTGGCGGATTGTCCCCGCGCAGAAGCAGGTTGCCCAAGAACTCGCCGTAGCTGGTGTGCGCCTGTTTGTCGACAGTCCTCAGCTATGCGTGCTCTCCGCTGCTGCACACGCCCAACGAGTGTGCGGTGACATGCCTCTTACGCAGCGCATAGTTCCGCTAGGTCGCACCATCGCATGCGCGTCAGAGCTGTGCGGTCTCTACGCACTTGACCCCTTCAACCCTCGCGGCGGACGTCCATCCTACGGCTGCGAACCACTCATCAGCAACGCAGAGCTCAATCGCTTTCTCTCGGATGTGACCAACGTAGACGGAGTGAGGATTGCGCGTACCGCAGGTTCTTTCGTCGCCGATGGGCAAGGCTCTCCCGCGGAGGTCGCCCTTCACGCAGGGCTAACTCTGAGCCCCAGACTTGGTGGATTTCACCTGGAACGTCCAACGGCAAACAGGTCCATGAATCTTTCCGCTCAACAACAGTCATGCATGAAGCATGACAACATCACCCCTGACCTCTACTGGGAGCGGTATGGGCTCGTCATCGAATATGACGGTAGCGACCACTTTACGGTTGAGGGGGCACGGGAGGACAAGCGCCGCATATATGACTATCAGGCGCTTGGTTTGACGGTTCTCCCTGCCACTTGGGAAGACGTGCGGAGCGTCGATGCCTTTGATTCGTTTGTCCGCGTCGTTACAAGGGTGATGGAACGCAAGGATGGACCGTCGCTGAGGAGGCGCATCAATAAGATTCTGGCAAGCAAGGATGCTCGTTCTTGTCGTTCATTGCTGCTCAGCGCCATTCAGACTGCAGCGTAGCTATGCCTTATGAGGTGTCTGCCGGAAGTGATGCAAGCTTCGACACTTGGGATGGGGCGGCAGGATCGGGGCCGCACAGAGCGCTTACGACTGGAACGCAATTGCGTTTGGTGCCACAACCTGGAATGTTTCTGCGTTTGGTGCCACAAAATGACGCAGCTGAGCTGTCACCAAACGCGGTTTCGTTCCAGATAGCCGTCATTTTGCGGAGAAACGGGGGCACGAAGCGCGAGTCTGTTCCAGCACGCCGACCGCCAGGGGCATGAAGTGCGATTCGGTTCCAGCACGCCGACCGCCAGCTGTTTAAATTCGCTCTGCAAAACCGGGGAGAAGGCGGACCACCTTCACCAACAGAATCGATCCCACCATCGTTATCGAAAAGGCTAGCAGCTCAAATACGCCGGCGGGAAACGCCAGGGGATCAAACAGGCGAATCAACACGTGCAGAAACAGCGGATGCACCACATAGATGCCAAAGCTCAAATCTGCCAAGGATGCCACCATGGGCACCTCTGCCATAGGACGCGTCCCAAAACGGACGAAGAGGAGAAACACCAGCACTCCGTAGGGAGCAACCAGGCAATACTGCGGCAATGCCATCTCGCCATGACCAATCGCCTGACATGCAACAAGCGCTACAAGCGACAGCGCCCCCAGCGAGACCGTTCGAACATCCAGCTCCATATATTCCCAGGTGTACCACCCAAGCAGGTAATAAAAGAGCGCCGGCAGCAGCATGACCCGCGGAAACAGCGTGTGCTGCGCCACGTGCAACACCGTCATTCCGCCCAAAACCACAACATATAGAACCGCAAGCGCCACCTCAAGAGAGCGGCGGTCTCTCATAACCGTGAGCTTGCGCAATGCCGGCGTCAGCAGGTAGAGCCCGAGCAACGCGTACACGTACCAGAGGTGCCCCCATGACTGTGCCGTCAGAAGATTCCAAAGCGCCTCGCCTACCACAGCCAGACTCACGCTCCGGTGGGTAACAACGCTTTCTATCAGGCAAAAGACCAGACCAAATGTTCCCAGCACAAACAGCATCCGCTGGACATACCGTCCGATGCGGTCCCACCCGACCGACTTCTCCGGGTTAAGCAGCAGAGCCCCGGTAATCATCAGAAAGACCGGCACTGCCCATCGCCCGATCACGATGGCAAGCGAACCCTCAATGAAGGCGCGCGCTGGGCTAAAGGAAGCTCGTCCGACAGACTCCCAGAGGGTCGTAAACACATGCAGCGCAACGATAGCCACGCAGCCAAAGGCTCGTGCCCAATCAAAGCACGCAAGGCGCGCCTTCGAAGCCGAAGACGCGCCAAGTCCATTTCTTTGTCCAAGGCGAGGACTAGGCATCAGACCCTTCCTCAGCAGCCTGAGTCTCAACCTCTGCCGCGTCGGGGATGTCATCCACGTCATCATCAACGGTATTTGCGGCCTCTGCCACAGCGTTGCGCGCAGCAATCTCTTCGGCGGTCAGAACGTCCTCGATGCGCAGGTTGACACCGGCAATCGGCAAGCCGGTCATACCTGTGACATGTGTGACGATAGCGTTCTTCACGTCCTCAAAGACCTGCGGAGCATAGGAGCCGTACTCGATCAGTACCGAAACGCTCACCTTGACGGCGCTTTCCGGCGTAACCTCGACCGTGACACCCTTGCGGGTATCCGTTGCACCAAACGCATCCTGAATGCGATTGATCCAACCACCCTTCATTCCCACGACGCCGGGAACACTGCGCATAGCGATGGCCACAATCTTCTCGATAACGCCGTTCGAGAACGTTAGGGAATCTTCGGAAACCGGCTCAGGCTCGGGCTCCTCCTCAACGGTGTCAACAGACTCAACCTCATCAGCGGCGGAAGCCTCGTCCTCGGTGACTTCCTCATACTCGGCAAAGTCGTCCTCGCCCTTGATGGTATCCAGTTCGTTCTCGTAATCAGACATATTTGCTTCCTCTCTTGGTTTCAGCCTACTTGCTACTTATTCTTGCCGCGAAGGGCCTGAACGGCCTTGACGAGACGCTCATCGCCGTCTAGCCACAGGCCAATGATGCTTCCGACTGCCATGCACGCACAGACAAAGACCGTTCGATACACGCCAACATACAGGACGGCGATCGCAAACAGAAGACCGCACACGCCCCCGATGACCGCGTGCTCGCGACCAGGGAACTGCGACGAAAGCCACGGATTCAAGACAACAGCCCGCGAACAATCCGTGGGCTTCTCACTTTTCTTTGGTGCTTCAGCCTCGGACAGAGCGTCCTCTGCTGCTTGGACCTGATCCTCAGGCTCTTCGACAAGCACGGCAACCCGCGGACTTGTCTCTTCAGGCTCTGCGTCCTCCTCAGCCTCCTCAGCCTCCTGGGTTTCGTCAGCCTCGTCAGCTTCCCCCTGCTCGTCGAGTGCCACGTCGGCCGAATCCTCGGACACCTCGGTTGCCTCTGGTACCGGCACGACTTCCATCTCTTGCGTGGGCTCTCCCACTTCAACGGCCTCGTCACCCAGAGGAAGGTCTTCCGTATTCGGTTCCTCTACCACAACCTCAACCCGTGGTTTCGGCGCTTTGATCTCTGCCATGGCTACGACTCTCCCCCAATCTGCTCATCAATCGGAGTGGCCGTCGGCATCAGTACGGTGATGTCCTGCGCCTCTTCATACTCAGCATCATGAGGTGTTGAGGAAGCAGTCCACGAACTCGAAGCAGTCAGGCTACCCGCGGACGTGCTTGACGACGTATTGAGGTAGCTCGGCTTCGGATCCAGGGAATCCGGCTCAACAAACTCAAGCTCAACACGGTCAAGTGCCTTACCGCAGATACCGGAGAGACCATCCACCAGCCGGTCATGCAGGCGCTGACCCTCTTCGGTGATGTTGATGGCATGGGCTGGACGAACGCGTATCGCAACCTTGACATGGCCACGTCCCCGCGCGGTAACCGTGACCTTCTCGGCAAAGTACTCATGGTCTTGCTCGACAATATGCGCAGCCTGGGAGGCAATGGCTGCCGTCGAAACCATGACCGCATCGCCATTTGACTTGCTGACCATGACCGTCTTGGCATTATGGGGCGTAAGCAGCGCACGGCCTAGCGAGATGATCGAACCGAGCAGCGTAATGCCCGCAGTGCACATAATTAAATAAAGGTACCACTGAGCCGTCATCATGGCGGTAGCAAGCTTGGTCCATGGGCCAAACCATGGCAAACACAGTGTCGCGAGCGAGACTATGCCCGCAACGCCAACGAGGAACAGGCCAATGCGTTTGAATACGTTCATGGTATGCGCCCTTCGTTCAAGCTGGCCACAGGACACCTGCAGCCATGTGTCCATGCATAGTAGGATACCGCTTTAGCAGGTCATGTTGACTCTGGTGCCTTCTTTATTTGGCAGTCGCACCATTCCAATATGCTCTAGAATTGATAGACTAAAAGTCTTGAAGGGAGACATATGGAGGATAACAAGTTCAACGGGCTTGACCTCCCCTTGGAGTTCCTTGACCTGCCTGATGACGAGCCCCTTCCCCTTGAGGAGGATGCAGAGTTCATCATTAAACCTGTCGCAGTTCTTGACGTAACAAAGCCCGCGCCCATGGAGGGTGGAGAGGCGCCCGTCGCCTCCACCACACTGGTACCAGATGACAACGTCGTGGTCTACGGACTTGGTAACAATCGCCGCGAGGAGTCTCAAAATGGACGCAGGCGCGTCCCCATGGCGCTCTTTAGCGTTCTTGCCGCCACGCTTGTTGTTGCTGCCATCGGCGTCATCATGATTCCCCGGATCTTGGCAGCACGAGAGCCAGAGCCTGAACTCGTCGTTGTCAACCCACCAGAGCCCGTGGTCATACCTGAACCCAAGCCTGTTGAGCCTGCTTTGGGGCCAGATGAAATCGCTGAGCTCCTTCCTGCGCTGAAGCACAAGAAGACAAAAGTTGCCATTGATTCCAGCCAGGTAACCCTTTCTATTCTCGACGGTCGTCTGATTGTTACCCAGACACTACCGGAGGGCGAGGAATTTGACCCCGCAGAGCTGGTAAAGCTCACAAGCCTTCGCAGCAATGCACTTGCCGCCGCACTGACGGGCAAGAGAATCGCTGCCAAATCCGACGAGAAGGGGACAGACTTTACCGATCTCACGTGGATCGTGCGGGCGGCTGACAAAAAGGCATACCTTGCCATCACCGAGCTGCCTGGGAAGGTTCGTTCCTCAAACGAGACGTATGGCGTGCTGACTGGGTCGCAGGGTTATGCGCTTTCCGACAGCCTGTATGAGGCATTGGGCGGCACAGACACGGGCATTCTCGCAGGCGCCGGCACTGCCCCGACCGATCTAAAAAGCAAAACAATCAAGGTCACGGCCGCAATGCCAGCACCGCCTGAGCCAGAAGAGCCCCCTGCAGAAGAAGTGGCTCCCGCGGAAGAAACCTATGTCGCAGATGACTATTCGTATGACAATACTGACTACAGCTATGACGACACCACCTACGAGGACACCACGAGCGACTACACCTACGATGAGCCCGTCGTAGACACAACCCCGAGTTCACCCGAGCCCGACGCATACGTCGTTCCTGATGAGCCTGAAGCCTATGTCGTGCCCGAAGATCCCGTCGAGCCGGCTGATGATGGTGGAGAGGCCGGTGCTGAAGACACCGGCGAGTAAGGTATCTAAGGCTCGGCCAAACGTAGAACGCAACACATAAGGCGGTGGGCTCTAAGACCCACCGCCTCTTCTTTGATCAATATGAATCAAAATGAGCCGGATTACTCCTGAAGCAGGTCTCCGTAGCGCTCGTATGCCCGCGAAAAGTAGCCGTAATGCCGAACATGATGGGCATCACTTGCCAAGTAAGAGACCATACCTTCTCTCAGCATGTGCAGGGCTGGCTTACGCTCAGCCCCAAAGCGACCGCCCGCAATGAAATCCGTCGAGACTTGGAGCTTGCATCCCATGCGTACCAGCTCGTCAGCAAGGTCAAGATCGCGCTGAATTGCCCCATACCGTTCGGGGTGCGCAATGATCACCTCATATCCCATGCCCTGGAGCTCGAAAATGGTGCGCTCGTAATCGTCATAACGTGAGGAACGAGCACCTACCGACAGCTCAAGCAGAAACTCGTTCGAGCCATCGAAGTGCAGTACCTCGGCCCATTCCAGTCCCAGCTCCATGAGCTTGCGATAGTTAACCTCAAAGCCCATCTGCAGCGGGAATCCATCCGCAGCGTCCTCAAGCGCATAAAACGCCTGCCACATCGCCTCGAAGTCAAAGTAGGGATCACGACAGTGAGGGGTGCAGGTAATGGAGGTGATGCCCGCAGCTTTTGCGGCTTTCAACATGGCAAGGGACTCGTCCAAATCTCGTGCCCCGTCGTCCACTCCCGGAAGAATGTGGCAGTGCAGGTCACGCATGACGAGCCCCTCTCTTCGTTGATATGTGTGTGTCAGTATGCGCTAGCCCTCGTCTACGACACGCGGAATCTTGGCCATTCTCTCGTGGCGCACTGCATCAGCGTCCTCAGCAGATGCTTCGGACTCATATGCTGCCTGCTTCTCCTCGGAATCGCTGGATGTAGGGCGTGCGGGACGCTGCGGAACCGCAGGATGCCCACTTTCGGATGCCTTCCGCGCGGATTGCACAGCCTCGATGGAAGGTGCGTTCTCGTCGTGATGGTCTTCCTTGGTGTAGTAGTACTCGTAGGAGTACTCGGAACTCGTGCGCTCGCAGTAGTTCATGACAACGCCCGCAAGATTGCAGCCCGCCTTGCGTAGCTGGTCAGCTGCGGCAACGACATCAGCCTTCTTGGTGAATCCCTCACGCACGACCATAAAGACCGCGTCAGCCTTGGTGCCCAACACGGCGGCATCGATAAACGTGCCAACTGGGGAGGTGTCAAAGACCACGTAGTCAAACGCTTTCTCAGCAATCTCGATGAGACGCGAGAAACGGTGTGAGTTCAGGAGGTCAGAAGGGTTGGGGATATGCGGCTCGGCATCAAGGAAGTACATATTGGGCGTCTGCGTCGCCACGGCAGCCTCGGTGAGGGGAATCTCCCCCGCCACGACCGCATACAGACCATGCTGAGCATGGACACCAAGCGTCTTTGCCATCGAGCGACGACGCATGTCGCACTCAACGAGAAGCACCGTACGCCCCGAGGTCGCGATGGCGCTTGCAAGATTTGCCGCAACGAAGGTCTTGCCCTCATTGGGGACAGCCGAGGTAATGACGATCGTGCGAACCGGATCGTCAACGCTCATGAAGCGAATATTAGCAAGCAGGGTTTTGGAAGCGTTAACGACGCCGCTGAGCTCTTCGGACTTACCGCTCTTACCAAACAGTGCCATGGACTAGCTCCTCTCCAGCGCCGGGAAGTGGCCCACCACGGGCACGCCCACAAGCTCTTCCACGTCATTGCCGCTACGAATCCTGGTGTCCAGCATGTCTTGGATAACCACGATGGCAACAGCTGCAAAGAGGCCTGCCATGAAACCGACGGCGGTATACAGGCTACGGCGCGGACCCGACGGAGCGGTGGGTATCTTGGCCGAGTCAATTACGTTGACCGCCTCAATCTGCATGATTTCAGACGCTACGCGTGAGGTGTCCTCAACAAGCGCGTTGGCAACCTGGGCAGCGTTCTTCGGGTCATGACCCGTCACCGAAAGCGTGATGACACGCGTGGTCGTGGAGCTCGTGATGGATAGTTCGTACCCACCGAGGCTTTCCAGGCCAAACTGTTGCGCAACATCATGCTTTACGCGGTCGGAACGCAGGATGGTGGCAACGTCGTTCGTCAGCATCTGGCCAGCGGAAAGATCAGACTGCGTCAACAGAACCTGCGAATCCTCCCCAGTCTTGGAGAGCACGTACATGGTGGTGGTTGCCGTGTATTCATTGGGCAGGAAGATGCTACCAATAGCCACGATAGCAGCCGTGCAGACCGGCAGCGCGATTACAAGAGCGAGATGTTTCTTCAACAGGCTCAGCAGTTCAAAGAGCGTCAAAGCGAACCTCCTATAAATGCCACAAGCAAAACGCTATGACGTATTAATAGGATATACATAAATATGTTGGACTGCTCCCACCATGAGGAGACAGCCCAACATGTAAAAGCTAATTAGTCCTCGTCCAGCTGCTCTGCGACCTCGTCAGAGACAGACATGGTGGTATAGACGTTCTGGACGTCCTCGAGCTCCTCAAGGCGGTCGATGAGGCGCTGGACCTTCTTGGCGTCATTCAGGCCAAGCTCGGTCGGAGTGGTGGGAACACGGGTCAGCTCGGAACCCTTGACCTCGATGCCCTGCTCCTCGAGAGCCTTGTGGACGTCCTGCATGGCGTCATAGGCAGTCCAAACGATCCACTCGTCGCCGGCATCCTCAAAGTCGTCGCCACCGGCCTCCATGACGGCCATCATGAACTCGTCCTCGTCAACTGCGTTCGGACGATCGGGAACCTTCTTGTCGTCAGACTTAATGACCTTGTCGACAGCGATGGTGCCCTTGCGCTCAAACTGAAACGCAACGGAACCATTCGTACCCAGGTTGCCGCCTGCATGGGTGAAAGCGGAGCGCACGTCAGCAGCGGTGCGGTTCTTGTTGTCGGTCAGGCACTCGACGTAGACGGCGACGCCAGCAGGGCCGTAGCCCTCGTAAGAAATCTCGGAATAAACGGCGGCATCTGCTCCCGAACCAAAAGCCTTGTCAATGGCTGCCTTGATCTTGGCGTTGGGCATGGAGACCATGCGGGCGCGCTGAACGGCGGCGGCGAGCGTGGCGTTGTTATCCGGGTTCGGGTCTCCTCCGAGCTTGGCGGCAACGGTGATGTTACGGGAGAGCTTGGAGAACAGCGAGGAGCGCTTTGCGTCGATCGCTGCCTTCTTGTGCTTAGTGGTAGCCCACTTAGAATGTCCGGACATATGTATCTCCTTTGCGGGTAGGGCGAAACATACAGATGGTACGCGAAACATGCAGGTTTTCGCAAGTGTTGACTTATATTGTTCGAAGGTTACACATGAGCCAGCATGAGCGATATTCGATTCTGTTCCTCGATTCGCGTTGAAGGTGAAAGCGCTTGGAGTCAGCGGTTTATCGGCAATCGCGCGTGTGGCATGCGGCGCAAACGGGTACAAACTACATTGCGTCAATCAATTGTTGTTTCTTTGCTATGCTCAACAGCAGAAGGCAACCTGCCATCAAACGCAGGAGAGGAGACGGCCATGGCGAGAGGCGGAGGCAGCTCGGGCGGAAGCAGACCGTCGAGCAGCAGGAGTTCTAGCAGGATTACCAGCAGCCATAGCAGTTCCAGCAGAAGTTCAAGCAGTGGAAGCAGGGCACACTTCTCGTCGGGACACAGCCGCGGCCATAGTGGCGCCTCAAGGGCCAACAGCAGCGGATCAAGCAACTCTAGCCGCAGTGCTGGACCGAGCCGTTCGTACCAGCCAGGGCCTGGATATGACCAGCGCTATGGCGGTCGTCCGCGCGGTGGAATCTGGTTCGGCCGTCCGTGGCGCACTGGTGGCTACGGCTATGGTGGCTACGGGGGCTACGGGGGTGGATATGGCAGCGGTAGCGGTTGCGGGTGCGGGTGCCTGAGCCTCATCGGATTGGCGATGGCCCTCTTAATCGTGCTTGGTTTGATGGTTACGCTCCTGCCAGCAAGTTGCATGAGCTCGTATGGCGGCAATTACCACCAAACATCTTCGGGCATCGTGGACCTCTCAAACGACGGCAGCGAGATTGGGACGCAAGAGGCCGTCGTCACGCACGAGCACCATAAGCTTGCGGCC
>JAUNJR010000012.1:0-5724 GCA_030533135.1 Coriobacteriales bacterium | reverse complement strand
CGAGATTGGGACGCAAGAGGCCGTCGTCACGCACGAGCACCATAAGCTTGCGGCCGCAGATTGCGTCGAGAGCCCCAACTGGTACGACGACCAGGCGGGATGGATCGAAGACGAGGCGACCCTCCTCGCCGGCATGCGCAGCTTCTATCAGGAAACCGGCGTCCAGCCCTACCTGATCATTGCAGACCAAGTGAACGGCAAGAAGAACTACACCGACGCGGATGTCGAGAGCTATCTGCGCAAGCAATATGACGAGCTCTTTGAGGACGACGGGCATCTGATTCTGTTCTTCTGCGAGGCATACGAGAACTACTATGACCCGTACCTGCTGGTTGGCGAGAAGGCAGCGACCGTCATCGACACCGAAGGTGAGAACGTCATCTACACCGCTATCGATCGCTGGTACACGGACGGCTCGCTCACGGACAGCGAATACTTCGCCCGCATCTTCAAGGCAAGCGGCGACGCGCTGATGAACGGAACGACCTTCTCCGAGTATCGATAAGTTGTCACGTTGGGGACAGTCCCCAACGTGACAGTTAACCGCGGAGGAGCTCCACCGTGCGGGCGATGCCCTCCTCGAAGGTGTACATCGGCTTCCAGCCCAGCTCGCGCAGGCGCGTGCCGTCAAGCAGCGCCTTCGTGGCCGTCGAATAGCCCGCGCGCTCCACCGCGTCGGGAAGCTCAAACACCACGTCGCCGCCACCAGCGCGGGCAATCAGCCCGGCCAGGTCGCGCAGCATGATGTCGCCCGAGGGGTCCGCCACGTTGTAGGCCCGCCCGGCCTCGCCGCGCGTCAGCACCCAGAGCAGGCCAGCCACCGCGTCGGCCACGTAGAGGTACGAGAACTCCTGCGTGCCCTCGCTCTTCAGCACCACGTCCTCCCCCGCCACGGCCTTGTGCAGGAACTGCGAGAGCGCCTTGGTGTCGGATGGCAGCAGCGTGGGGCCGTAGATGCGCGGCAGGCGCGGCACCCACACGCGGGCCCCGCGCTCGGACGCATACGCCTGGCAGAGGGCCTCGCCCAGGCGCTTGGACTCGGGGTAGCCCGCGCGCAGGGTGTTGCAGTCGATGTATCCGCAGTAGGACTCGTCGAAGCGCACCACGTCGCCGCGGTTCTGCCCGTACACCTCCACCGAGGAGGCGAACACGAACGAGGCGGAGTTGGCTGCGCAGTCAAGCGCGTAGTTCAAGAGGTTCTGCAGGCCCACCACGTTGCTCGTGATGGTGCCGATGGGCTGGGTTGCGTAGGCGCGTGGGTGCGTGGTGCTCGCCAGATGCACGAACACGTCGGCTGCGGCCTTCGGGCGCGCGCCGGGAACGGAGATATCGAGCTCCTCAAATGTGAAGCGCGGGTCGTCGAAGTACGGCAGGCGCTCGCGGGCCTTGGCCTCGTTGCGGCCGAGTGCAACGATCAGTACGTCAAGCCCGTCCCTGCGCGCCTTGTGCATCAGCACATCCACGAGGAACGTGCCTACCATGCCCGTGGCGCCAGAGATGGCCACGGTCGATCCGTCGAGCGCCGACCAATCCACACCGCACGCCGCAACGCGCTCGAGGTCCTCCTGGTACAGCGGGTGGTCAAGCCGGTTCATGCGTCGCTCCTTGGTCGTCTCGGTGAGTCGGAAGGGATACTCCCCTTCGAGTCGGCTACTTCAGCCAGGTGTCCTCGTCCTGCTTGAGGTAGGCCTTGAACATCTCCAGGTCGTCCTTGGTGGTGAGCTTGATGTTCTTGTCGGAGCCCGCCGCGAAGTACAGGCGGTGGCCCAGCTCGACCATCATCGTGTTGGTGTAGTGGCTGCCGTAGATGCCGACCTCCCGCTCGAACGCCTCGTGGTAGGCGGCGTCGAGCAGGTCGAAGCGGTAGGCCTGCGGCGTGGAGACGCGCCTCAGCGTCTCGCGCGGGATGAACTGCGTGGTGGTGGAGGGGTCCTCCTCGCTCACCACGAAGATCTGCTCGTTGTAGGGCAGGCTGGTGACGGCGTTGCCCCTCTCGGCGGCCACGCGCACGACGTCGGCCAGGACCTCGGGCGCCACGAGCGGGCGTATGCCGTCGTGGATGACGGCGAGGTCGTCGGGGGCGGCCACGCCCTCGAGCGCGTACACGCCGTTTCTGATGGACTCCTGGCCGCTGGCGCCGCCGCTCACCACCTGCGAGAGCTTGTCGATGCCGAACTGCTTGGCGTAGGCCCACACCACGTCGTGCCAGCCGTCGATGCACACCACGACGATGTCGTCCACGTCGGGGTGGCGCTGGAAGCTCTCCAGCGTGTAGATGAGCACGGGCTTGTCGTAGACGTTGATGAACTGCTTGGGGATGTCCTGCCCCATGCGGGAGCCGGAGCCGCCGGCGATGATGATGGCGTGAGTGGTCATAGAACCAGCCTTTCGTTAGAAAACAGGTTTGATGATACCACCAGCTTGCTGCGTTCCCCTTGAGGCCTGTCCATTATCAGGACAGCCTATAAGGTGCAAGCCTCGACGGGAACGGAGGCTTACAATGGGACATGTTCGTCACTACGAACGGAGGTGCACCTTGTGGAATGAATTCTATTGTACGGTTGCGGTTGCCGTAGTCCTTCTTTACGTACCGGGCTATCTCTTCTGGAGAGGCCTCCGTTTTTCGCCCACCATTGCACTTTGCTGTGCGCCTTTGTACAGCGTGTTTGCTTATTCCGTGCTTCCCATCGCTGCCTATGAGTTGGGCGTCTCATGTAATGTCACCACCATCTTAGGCCCAACGTTGGCTGTGGCACTAGCAATCTATGCAATCGCACGATGGCGCCAGACCGAGGAGAGCGCCCGACTTGCCTTGGTGTCACAAGACCCCATCCATATTGGGCCCCTCAAAGTCCCCTTCGACCTCGTAGCGATCTTGGCATATGTTGCCATTGCCTCGCTTGTCACTTACCTGGTATTTGTTCGCAACCTCCCCCATCCAGACGCCTTCTACTCGCGATTTGACAACCAGACACACATCAATGCCGTACAGGCATTTGTCGAATCGGGAAAATGGTCAACCCTGCACGAGTCTGCCTTCCTAGCGTCTCCTCTCAATGCAACACCCGCTGGTAACAATACGGGAGGCTTCTATCCCAGCGCATGGCACGACCTCAATGCCCTCGTCTACCTGGCTGCCCACGCGAACGTCACCATCACGGCCAACGCAGTGGTCACCGCCTTGTGCGCAATCACGTTACCTCTTGGCACCTTCTTGCTTCTTCGGGCACTTTTTCCCGAAAGCCGAAGCGTCATCCTCTGCGGATCCCTTGCCACGTCCATGTTCTCAACCTGGCCGTGGGTCTTCATCGTTAAGGGCCCTTGCTACCCCAACCTGCTCGGTATGACCCTCATGGCTGCTGCCATAGGAGTCATCATCGCCTATGTTGACGGGGGGCTCGTCCTCAAGAAGCTTCCCTCATTTGTAGCTCTTTGCGCGGTCAGCTTTGTCTCCCTAGCCCTCTCCCACCCCAACACACTCTTCACGGCGTATGTCTTCATGAGCGCTTACGGAGCGCACGTCATTTATCGCGTAATCACCGACTCGAATCGTCTCCACGGCGTAGCCCGTATCCTTGTCTTGCTGCTTTCCCTTGGGCTTTACTTCGCGGCTATCGTGGCGTTCTGGTATGCCTGTTACCAGATCCCCGCGTTCAGCGGCATACTCGGTTACCACTGGACGGAAAACACCAACGTACTCAAGGCGATTATCTCACTGCTCTCGTTTAGGCTTATCGTGGGAGGCACCCAAGTCACCGTAGCTTTCATGGTGCTTGTTGGAGTCCTCGCATGCCTCCGCGATCGTGATTATTGGCTGCTGTGGGCACCCGCCTTCTTCTCCGTTTGTTTCCTTGCCTGCCGTTGCGGGTGGGAGCCGCTCAAGTACTGGCTTGCCGCGCTCTGGTACATGACCCCATATCGCTTTAGTGCCAATATCAGCCTGTTCTGCATTCCGCTTGCGGCGCTCGGCTTGGATACCACGCTCCGGCTAGCCCTATCGGGACGCGAGGCGTTGCACGAAGAAGTGCCAATGGCTACCGGATCTCATCTGCGCACGAATCGGAACGTCGGGACCACTCGGCCTTTGCGCGCGGCTTTGGCGCTGGCAGCAATCGTGGCGGTAACCTTCATGCCGTCAATCCCTCTGCCGATTGGCGACAGCTCTTCGATTGAGACGTCTTTCAGCCGTATCCACCATCATATCGAGCGCATCTACTCTGACAACGTTGAGCACGTGTACAGCGTCAAGGAGGTGGCGTTCGTCGAAAAGGTCAAGGATGCCATCCCCGAGGGCGCCTTGGTGCTGAATTTCCCTAACGATGGCTCGATGTGGGCGTATGGCGTAAACGAACTCAACACGTTTTACCGCAGCCGTAGCACCGGAGGACAAACAGAGGAGTCAAAGCTCATCCGCGAGCATCTCAACGAGTATCCCACGAACAAGAAGGTGCAAGACGCCGTGAAGTCAACAGGTGCGCAGTACCTGTTGGTCCTTGACAAGGGCGTAAGCTACGAAGATGGTGTCTGGATTCCTCAATACAAGGAGACACAGGTCAAGGCGTGGAAGGGAATCAATGCCGTGGATGATGACAACCCCGGCTTCGAGATAGTTCTCTCCGAGGATGACGACATGCGCCTGTATCGGATTGTGGACGTGAGCGAGCTAGAGCCCGCCGCATAGGCACATCTAAGCAACATGAGGACGGTCCCCGCTGTTAAAACAGTGGGATCGTCTTTTTTTCACGTTGGTTCAACTTGCCATCGCTTGAGGAACGACGCCAAGGAGGTAAAGCCTTACTGCCCTTGGGCTGCGTATTTGGCCTCGGTGGCCTCCTTGGCGGGGCGCCACCAGGCCTCGTTGTCGCGGTACCAGGTGATGGTCTGCGCCAGGCCCTCGGCGAAGTCGGTGTGCTCGGGGAGCCAGCCCAGCTCGCGGCGGAGCTTGGAGGAGTCGATGGCGTAGCGGCGGTCGTGGCCGGGGCGGTCGCGGACCCAGTCGAAGGCGTCCTCCGGCTGGCCCATCCCGCGCAGGATGTCGCGCATGACGGTGATGTTGTCGCGCTCGCCGTCGGCACCGACGAGGTAGGTCTCGCCGGGGACGCCGCGGGTGAGGATGGCCCACACGGCCGAGCTGTGGTCCGAGGTGTGGATCCAGTCGCGGACGTTGCGCCCGTCGCCGTAGAGCTTCGGGCGGATGCCGCAGATCACGTTGGTGATCTGGCGCGGGATGAACTTCTCCACGTGCTGGTAGGGGCCGTAGTTGTTGGAGCAGTTGCTGATGGTGACGGGCACGCCGTAGGTGCGGAACCACGCGCGGACGAGCATGTCGCTCGAGGCCTTGGTGCTCGAGTACGGGCTCGACGGCTTGTACGGGGTCTCCTCCGTGAAGCGCGCCGGGTCGTCGAGCGCGAGGTCGCCGTAGACCTCGTCCGTCGACACGTGGTGCATGCGCTTCCCGTACTTCCGGCACGCCTCCAGCAGCCGGAACGTGCCCTCCACGTTGGTCCTCACGAACGGCGACGGGTCCGCGATGGAGTTGTCGTTGTGGCTCTCGGCCGCGAAGTGGACGATTGCGTCGTGCGCGGGTACCAGCTCGTCGAGCAGCGCCTCGTCGCAGATGTCGCCCACCACGAGCTCGGCGCCCGTGCCCTCGATGTTGGCCGGGTTGCCTGCGTAGGTCAGCTTGTCCAGCACGGTGACCCTCACCTCCGGGTGGCGCTCCAC
>JAUNJR010000065.1 GCA_030533135.1 Coriobacteriales bacterium | reverse complement strand
GACGAGATCGACCAGTTCGTCGAGTGCGGCATGTGCGGCACCGCAGCCGTCATCAGCCCCGTGGGCAAGGTCGTCGACCTCGAGGGCAACGAGCACATCTTTGGCGCCGGCATGGAGCACGTCGGCCCCGTCCTGGCCAAGCTCCGCGCCACCCTCACCGGCATCCAGGCTGGCGAGATCGAGGACAAGTTCGGCTGGGTCGTCAAGATTGCCTAGCCACGCGATTTTTGTCGCAACTTTGGGGTCGAGCCCCAAAACTGTGTGAGAACAATGCGCGGGGTGCCTTGGGTGCCCCGCGTTTTATGTCAGGCTACGACAGGCGGTGTCGCAACGGTATACTAGGCAGTTGCGAGTTCGTCTCACGTTAGGAGAGCACTTATGGCACAGAAGGTGCAGGGCACGGAAGACCTGTTTGGCGGCTACATGCGCGCGTGGCAGCACATGCTGGACGAGGCGCGCGACCTCTTTGGCGCCTACGGTTTTGATCAGATGGAGACTCCGGCCATCGAGCAGGTGGACACCTTCGTGCATGGCATTGGCGAGTCGACTGACGTCGTTCGCAAGGAGATGTTCCGCGTGTTTTCCGGCGCGCTGCTTCCTGATGTGATGGCACGCGGTTCCGAGGCGCACCTGAAGGCCCGTCAGCGCATGGCCATGCGTCCCGAGGGCACGGCTGGCGTTGTGCGCGCGGCCGTCGAGAACAACTTCGTGCCGCAGGGCGGCGCTCCCGTCAAGGTCTGGTACGGCGAGGCCATGTTCCGCGGCGAGCGCCCGCAGAAGGGCCGCCTGCGCCAGTTCCACCAGGTGGGCG
Source organism: Coriobacteriales bacterium (assembly GCA_030533135.1). Lineage (GTDB taxonomy): Bacteria > Actinomycetota > Coriobacteriia > Coriobacteriales > Atopobiaceae > UBA1367. The sequence continues at coordinate 10,375 of JAUNJR010000065.1, read as the reverse complement.
TGGAGGTTCTGGGCGCCTCTGACCCGGCACTGGACGCCGAGGTCATCATCATGCTTATGCAGTACTTTGAGCGCTTGGGCTTCGCGCGCGATGCGCTGACGCTGCGCATCAACTCCATGGGCGATGCTGCGTGCCGTCCGGCGTACCGCAGGAGCGTGAAGGAATTCATCCTCAGCCACGCTGACGAGATGTGCGCGGACTGTCTGGAGCGTGCCGAGGTTAACCCGCTGCGCGCCTTTGACTGCAAGAACGACCACTGCCGCGAGGTCATGACTGCGGCTCCGCTTGCCAAGGACAACCTCTGCGACGATTGCGCCGCACACTATGCGCAGGTCAAGGCCTATCTGGACGAGGCGGGTGTCGCCTATGAGGAGGACCCGACGCTGGTTCGCGGCCTTGACTACTACACGCGTACGGTCTTTGAGGTCGAGGTCGCCGGTACAGGCGTTGGCGCCATCGGTGGCGGTGGGCGTTACGACGGCTTGATGGAGCTTGAGGGTGGCCGTCCCACGCCGGGCATCGGCTTTGCTGTGGGCTTCGAGCGCATCTACCTTGCCCTCAAGGCGCTGGGCATCTCGCTGGAGACGGCGGCCGAACCTTGTGTGTACGTGGCCTGCACGCCCGACCAGCGCGGGAAGGTCTTCTCTGTGGCGCAGTCGCTGCGCGCGGTGGGCATTCGCACCGAAGAGGACTATCAAGGCCGTTCGCTCAAGAGCCAGTTCAAGCAGGCGGACAAGGTTGGCGCGCGTGTCTGCGTGGTTCTTGGCGCGGACGAGGTGGCTGCTGGCATGGCGACCGTGCGCGACATGGCCTCGCACGAGCAGATCAAGGTGTCGCTGGCCGATCTGGCTGATCACGTGAAGGCCCGTATGGCATAAACCTTGCAGGTGGTTGGACCTACCTGTAGAGGCGTCGCGGGGAGGGTGCCGTGAACCTTGCGACCATGGACTACTTCATTGCGCTTGCGGAGGAGCGGAGCTTCACGCGTGCAGCCGAGCGGCTGTGCGTGACGCAGCAGACGCTCTCCGCGCATATTGCTGGCCTTGAGCGCGAGCTGAGCGTGAAGCTTGTCAATCGGACGGTGCCGCTGACGCTGACCTACGCGGGTGAGGAATTCTTGCGGTACGCGCGCCGCTTCCAGGCGGAGCGCCGTGCCCTTGAGCAGGAGTTTGCTGACCTAGCGGGCGATGTGCAGGGCGTTTTGGCCGTGGGCATTGCCTCGACGCGAGGGCGCCTCATGATGCCAGACGCCATTGCTGCGTTTGGGCGCGAGCGTCCGGGCGTGGGTATCGAGCTTTACGAGGCGGAGAACGCCGACCTGGTCGAGCTGCTGCGTGAGGGCACGGTGGACATGATGGTCGGTACGGTGCCTCGGTCGGCTTCTGGGCTGGTGGTGCGACCGCTGCGGACGGAGCGTGTGGTCCTGCTGGTTTCGGACGAGCTGCTTGCTGAACGCTATGGCGATGAGGCGCAGGCGGTAGTGAATCAGGTTGAAGCTACGAGAAGCCTTGCTCCGCTTGCGAGCTTGCCATTCTTGCTGCTGGGTCAGGGCGACGAGCCGGGCGATCTGTCGCGTGCAATGCTGGAGCGTGCGGGCATTCGGCCGGTTGCACGCGTTAAGTCAAAGAATTCAGAGACGCTGGTCGAGCTGGCCTCGCGTGGTGTGGGGGCATGCTTTGTCCCGGTGGAGCTGGCTCACGCGATGATCGAGCGCGATGGGGCAACCCATCTGCGCACCGTGTCGCTGGGGCCTAACGTGGTGATTCCCATCCATGTGGCATGGCGCGCGTCAGAGCATGTGTGGAGCGTCATCGAGGCCTTTGCGGCTTTGTTGGACGAGCTGTTTGGCGAGCGCGCCTTATGAGTGACGCGCCGCTTGAGTTTGTCGATGCTGCGGGACCAACGGCGAAGGGGCCTGGGCATGTCACGTTTGTGGTGACGCGGGAGACGTCGGCGCAGGAGGTTTTGCGCGCGTTGCTGGCGTCACGTCCTGCGACGGCTCGCGTATTCAATGAAGGCCAGTTCAGAGGTGCTGATGGCCAGGCGCTTAGGCCTGAAGATGCTCTTGCTGAAAACGGCCGAGTGACGCTGTTGCTGGCTCCTCACCACGTGGTTGGTCCGGTAAGTGAAACAGCCGTGATCGTTCTCCACCAAGATCCGTTTCTGCTTGCGGTTGACAAGCCCGCAGGTATTCTTGTTCATTCCGATGGTATGGATGCGGAGACATTGACTGCCCGAGTTCAGGGCTACCTTTTGCGGCAGGGGAACGCAGCGGTTCCACAGGCTCTGCATCGCCTTGATGTGGATACCTCGGGGGTTGTGCTCTTCTCGTTGACCGACGAGCTGCAACCGGCCTTTGATGCGCTGTTTGCGAGTGACGGGCAGCTCAGGGACGGTCTGCGTAAACGCTACTATGCGGTTGTTACAGGAACAATGCCCTGGTCAATTGGGTCGTGGCACATGATTGATGCGCCGATTGCGCGTGATCGGCACGATGCGCGACGGATGCGGGTGGGTAAGACGGGAAAGCCGTCGGCTACGAAGGTTCGCGTGCTCGGGTCGCGCAACGGTCATACGCTGGTGGAGGCTGAGCTTATCACTGGTCGTCGTCATCAGATTCGCGTCCATTTGGCGCATCTGGGCCATCCCATTGTGGGTGATGTGCTCTATGGCAAGGCGTCGCGGGTGGGCAGCCTGCTCCTGCACGCGCATGAAGTCAAGCTGACGCACCCCATCACAGGCGAGCAGCTCACAATTACCAGTGAACCGCCTTGGCTTTGGTAGAAAACGGGCCAATTCTGTAGCGCCTCGAACTGGACGCTGAGTTTTGGGCGGGGTATTGCACGTTAATTCGGGCTTTTGCCGACTTTCAGGCGTGGTTGGACAAAAAACGCGAGCTTCTGCATTAGATTTAATAATTGATAAACTCATGTCACCTCAACTACCAGCTGTTTTGTGTTTTCCCGCAAATCGTAAGCGAGTAGTTTTCTGTGATTGCTCGCCCAGTGAAAGCTCTGACCAAAATGACAACTCAAGTAAATCGAAAAACTCGAGGTAGTTGGCTTGTGCTAAGAAATAAAGAAAGAAACTAAATGCAGAAGCTCGCATTTTTTGTCCAAAGTCATTGAAAACCGCTGAAATGCGCCAAATAACGTGCAGCCAACAGGAATAGACGCTGCATGCCCGTGGCCGCTGCTCTTCGCGTGACACTCCCCGACAGGCTCAAGTTACCTGCCGACTGCCCCGCTATACTCTGGTGTATCTGTGGGCAAGTAAACGCGCGTCGGGGGACGCGCTCAGCGGAGAGGAACAAACGATGGCTGGCAGCATGCGTGGCGTATACACCAACCTGACGGACATCCGCCGCCGTGTCTTTGCGGATGTGGCTCGAATCATTTATGAATTGGGAAGCGACCCTTCGAACACCGACAAAGACTTTGATCAGGCCTTTGAAGAGCTGCCCTACAAAATCATTCCTGGTGACGTCGCCACCTATCGCGAGAGCGTCTTCCTTGAGCGCGCCATCGTTGAGGAGCGCATCCGTCTAACGATGGGCCTTCCGCTCAAGGGCGTCGACAAGCCGCGCAGCGTTTCCGAGGGCATGTCCGATGCGGCTGGTCCCGAGGCCTACTATCAGCCGCCGCTGATTAACGTCATCAAGTTTGCATGCAATGCGTGTGAGGACAACGTCTACCGCGTCTCCAGTGCTTGCCAGGGCTGTCTGGCCCACCCGTGCCGCGAGATCTGCCCCAAGGGAGCAATTACCTTCAAGAACAAGAAGGCTTTCATCGACCACGAGAAGTGCATCAGCTGCGGCATGTGCGCAAACGTGTGCCCCTACCACGCCATTCATCATCACGTGCGTCCCTGCGCGGAGGCTTGCGGCATGAAGGCCATCGGTTCCGACGAGCACGGTCGCGCAGAGATCAACCAGGAGCGGTGCGTCAGCTGCGGTCAGTGCCTGGTCAATTGCCCGTTTGGTGCCATCGCTGACAAGAGCCAGCTTGTGCAGGTCATCTGGTCCATCCTTGGTGGCGAGGAAGTCATTGCGGCTGTTGCGCCGGCCTTCGTGGGCCAGTTTGGCGGCAAGGGTAACGTCGGCAAGCTGCGTGAGGCCTTCCGCGAGCTGGGGTTCGCGGGCGTTGAGGAGGTGGCCATCGGCGCCGACCTCTGTGCCATCGAGGAAGCCGAGATGTTCTTGGACGAGGTGCCCAACAAGATTCCGTTCATGGGCACATCGTGTTGTCCCGCGTGGTCGTCCATGGCAAAGATGGAGTTCCCCGAGCATGCCGATTGCATCTCGATGGCCCTGACGCCCATGGTATTGACGGCCCGCATGATTCGTCACGAGCATCCCAACGCGAAGATTGTCTTCGTCGGGCCGTGCGCCGCAAAGAAGCTTGAGGCCATCCGTCAGTCGGTGCGCTCCGAGGTTGACTTCGTCTTGACCTTCGAGGAGATGGCCGGCATGATGGCGGCAAAGGACATTGACTACCTGAAGCTAGAGGACGACAACAAGTCTGACTTTGCCGTGGCCTCCTCCGATGCCCGTATGTTTGCCGTTGCGGGTGGCGTGGCTAACGCCGTGGTCAACGTGATTCACCGCGAGCATCCTGAGGTCGAGGTCAAGGTCTTCAACGCAGAGGGACTCAACGAGTGCCGCCAGATGATCAAAGACGCCATCAAGGGCAAGTATCCCGGTTACCTGCTTGAGGGCATGGCGTGCCCGGGCGGTTGCGTGGCTGGTGCCGGTACGCTGCAGCCCATCAAGAAGTCGACGATGGCGGTCAAGCGCTACGCCAAGCGCTCGCCGCATGCCATCGCAACCGACAACGAATTCCGCTCGCTCATCCACAAGCTGGAGCGCGAGGAAGACGGCAAAATCGCGGAGGACTAATTCGTGAGCGCATTCTTTCAATGGATGAAGGCGCATCGGCAGGCGCTGATTGTCTCATGCGTCATGTTTGGCGTGATGGCCACCTGTATGGCCGAGTCGCTGCTTTCCGATGAAGCTTGGTCGACGGGTTTCTTTGAGACATTTGGTGGTCTTACCGTCTGGATCTGGCGCCTCGGCGGTGCTGTGACCTGGCCGGTATTCATGTGGTTGCTGCTGCGGCCTTATCTTGGCAAGGCGCCTGACGGCAACAAGGTGCTGGGTGTGGTCTGCGCCATTGCTGCGCTGTATGGCGGCTTTGGCCTGTGGGCCGCGTACAAGCTTTTCGAGGTCATGGTCACCGCGGTCGATAACGGGGCGGTGTTCATCACCCCCTTGGTTATGGCCGTTGGGATGATGCTGCCCTTCGCCTACGTATGGGGTTTCGTGATCCTGTACGGTTGCGGTCGCTCCCGTCTCATGCAGCGCCCTGATGATTACGGTTGGCTCGGGAATTCGGCCATCGCAACGGTGGTCGGGCTTTATATCATTGGCGCGCTCATCTATCTGGCTATGCTGTTTGTCGCCATGCCGCTGTCGCTGGTGACGTCGCCACTCTTTGCACTTGGAGCGGAAGAAGTGGCGTTGCACGTTGTCGTGGACGTGCTTGCCATCGCTGTCAGCACGGGAAACTTTGCGAGTCAGTGGTGGGCGTTCTACAAGGTTGACGAGTACTTTGACCAGCCCATTGTTGCCGAGCAGCCCGCGATGTACGCGCCGCAGGCAGCGGCACTTCCGCGGCTGTATTGCACCTGCGGCCAAGAGCTGACGCTCGACGAATCCCGCCTGCCCAACTACGTCGCAAAGGAGAGCTACTGCCCCCATTGCGGCGCCCGCATCGCCCATTAACTGTCACATTGGGGACTGTCCCCAACATGCCAACTGTCACATTGGGGACTGTCCCCAATGTGACAGTTGTCTTGTCGAGTGGGTGCCGGAGGATTATTCTTTAATCACCCAAAACGAAGCAAAAACGCACCATGAAGGGGGAGTGCCTCAATGGCCTCTAGGGACTCTGGTCAGACCGAGTACATCGAGATTACTCAAAGGAAGCCCGCGCATCTTGCTGCCGAAGCTCCTTCATCTGAGCCTGTAGGGGAAGCCACCACAGTGCTTGAAGCCGAGCCAACCACGGCCATGGAAGCTGGCCCGACCACGCTTCTGACAAAAGAAGGCGCAACCGAGCTGCTGGACGAGACACCTCAGACGGAGCTTCTGCCCAACTCTCCCGCTGCTGATGACGGCGAGGACGAGGCACTCATTGCCCTCAAGAACCTGGAGGAGCGCCGCCGCAAGAAGCGTCGTCAGACATGGCTGAAGGTTGGGGCTGGGGCCGTGGCGGTTGCTGCCGTGGCTGCTTGGTTTGGCCTTCGCGGCAGGATGGCTCCACCGCAGGATGTGGTCGAAGGTCCCGCAACCGCCGTCGTTATGAAGCAGGACTTCACCACGACCGTGCAGGGCACCGGCGCGCTCCAGCCAATCTCGACGACCGTCGTGACGCCCGAGGTGGACGGCATCATCGACACCGTCAACGTGTCCGAGGGCCAGATGGTCAAGATTGGCGACGTGCTCTTCACCATTCGCAGCGAGCAGATCGACAAGGCCATCGCGAGTGCTGCGGATTCGCTGGCTGATGCCCAGAACAGCCTCGGTCAGGCAAGCAACAGCTACGGGGAGACCCAGGCTGCTATCGCCAAGGACCGGGCTGCGTACGAAACCGCATCGGCACAAGCGGCAGCGGACAAGGCCAAGGCTCAGGAGGCTTACGATAAGGCCTATCACCAGCATGATGATGCGATTGCCGCCGCAAAGGGCGTCTACGATACTGCGTATGCGAATGAGAAGGCGACGCTGGCGGCGCAGGAGTCGGCGAAGACGGTGTATGAACCGCTGGAAGCGTCGTTTGAGGCCGCAAAAGAGAAGTTTGAGCAGGTACGGGACTATTTCGGCGAGGCTCATGATACATGGGACTATCTAACACAGAAAATGAATCACGGAGTAGAGCTTACAACGGATGAGAAGCAGCGTTTCGATGTGCTCGATGGTCCCGATGGGGTAATGATCTTCGATAACCTTGATCTCAATAGCCTCCGCACGCTCTACCGGGCTCTTTACGGCGAATATCTCATCGATCTCAACAGCCCCTGGCCCCTCGAGGACCCACGCAACCCGTGCCTCAAGAAGGCGATGGACGAGGCTGCCGGCGCCTGTGTCACGCCGCGCGAAACCTACGAGGCCGCCATCCTGAAGCACGACCAGGCCGTGGAGGCGCTTGCTGACGCCCAGGTTGCCTATGACGAGGCGCTCGCTGCGGCCGACGCCGCCGCGCAAGCTGCAGCTGCGGTCATTCCCATCACCGCCGTACCGCCCTTCTCCGAGGCGTCGGCGCAAGCACAGCTTGATGGCGCGCAGGCCTCGGTGACCGCTGCCGCAAACGCGGTTGACGCTGCGCAAAAGGCCTATGACCAGGCGGTCGAGGCAGCAAGCAAGCGCACGGTGAAGTCTCCCATTGCCGGAACGGTCATGTCGGTCGGCGCGGTCGCCGGTCAGGCCGTGGGCTCGGGCGCTTCTGGCACGGGCACGCTCGTAAAGATTGCGAACATCTCCAAGATGGAGGTGACGATTCAAGTCAACGAGATCGATATCTCCGATATCAAGGAGGGACAGGCTGCTACCTGCACGTTCTCTGCGCTGCCCGGCGTGGAGCTCAAGGGCGTGGTGACGTCGGTGGCGTCCACCTCCACCAGCGGGGGCGAAGGCTCCTTTGGGGGCGGCGTGGTGACCTATGCCGTGACCATCCGCATCGACAAACCTGGCACCAAGGTCAAGCCAGGAATGACCGCAACCGTGAACATCAAGACGCAGGACGCCCCCGACGTGCTCGTTATTCCCGCGATGGCGCTTGAGGAGGCCGACGGCAAGGCGTACGTGTATGTGGTTGTGGACCAGGAGACCTATGCCACCGAGCGCCGCGAAGTCACGCTTGGGGCACGGAGCACGACGGACGTCGTCGTGACGTCGGGTCTTTCGGAAGGCGACGTCATCTTGCTCTCGGCTGGCGAGGCGCTGCCCACGGATGGGGCCTCAAACGACGCCGGAGACATCACGGTCACGATGAGCACCGAGGGCTAGCGATGGGTCTTTTCTCGCGTAAGCCCCAGGCGGCTGATGCGGCGCGCGCAGAGCTGCTCGCGGCGCCAAAGGGTGGCGGCACGTCGTCAATCCCAGTCATTGACGTGCGTGACGTGCATCGCATCTACGAGTCCGCGGCGGGGTACACCCACGCGCTCAAGGGCGTATCGCTGCAGGTCAAACGCGGTGAGTTCCTCTGCATCATGGGTCCTTCGGGCTCGGGCAAGTCGACCCTCATGAACCTGCTGGGCTGCTTGGACACGCCGACGTCGGGGACGTATCGCCTCGAGGGCGTGGATGTCTCCACGCTGGACGACGACGAGCTGGCCGAGCTGCGGGCAACGCGCCTTGGGTTCGTGTTCCAGAGCTTCAACCTGCTTCCGCGTGCCACGGTACTGCGCAACGTGATGCTGCCGCTGACGTATACCGACACGCCGGTGAACCATCGGACGGAGCGAGCCGTGAGGGCGCTCACGGCCGTGGGGCTGCCTGCCGAGTATTTTGACCACCGTTCCAATGAGCTTTCTGGCGGCCAGATGCAACGCGTGGCCATTGCTCGCGCGCTGGTCAATGACCCCGCCGTCATCCTAGCCGACGAGCCCACGGGCAACCTTGACCAGGCAACAGGAAAGATGGTGCTCGAGACCTTCCGCAAGCTGCGTGATCGAGGCAAGACCATCGTGCTCATTACCCATGACGCGGATGTGGCCGGCTGGTCCGACCGCGTCGTGCACATTCGCGACGGGCGCCTCCTGACCGATGAGCAGGAGCGCAAGGCAGTGGCCGAAGGTGGCGTCGGAGGGAGGGGCCGCACATGAAGGCGCGTGACTTGGCTTACGAGACCTTCTCGGCGTTGGACGCCAACCGCGGACGCAGCCTGCTCACGGTGCTGGGCATCGTCATAGGCATCAGCGCCGTGATTGCGATGACCGCTCTGATCGGCGGCGTCAAGCAGGCCATGGTGGGGGAGTTGGGCCTTTCACAAGCGCGCCTCGTCTATGTGCAGTGCTGGTACAACCGTGAGACGCGACTCGATGACGTCGAGGCCATGGCGACGGACCTTGCCGACGACTACGAGTACGTGCTGCCGCTGACGTACGGCAGCACCGAGGTCATGACCGATACCGCCAAGGTGAGCGGCCAGGTCTATGGCATTACGTCGCAGTACCAGGATGCCATGGGGATGAAGCTAGTGCGAGGACGTTGGATCACGGAGCAGGAGGAAAAGACCGGCGCGTTGGCGGTAGTCCTTGACCAGGCGGGCGTTAAGGCGTTGTATGGGAACCCCGACGCGGAATGCGTGGGCAAATCGGTGCGCATTGGTGGGGTAGCGTATGCCGTGGTGGGCGTGCTGGAGTCCACGTCAATTCAGAGCAATAGCGACTTTGCAATCATCTACCTGCCATTTTTGACCTGCTGCAACCGCATCAATGGCTATACGAGTGTGGATCAGATCATCGCCTTTGCGCACGAGGGGTCTGACATGGAGGCCGTAGCCGCGCGGACTCGCGACTGGCTGGCACGGCATTACGGCGTGCCCGAAGAGGAACGCGAAAGCTCAATCTGGGTGCAGACGTTGTCCTCGGTCATCGATGAGCTGAATTCCATGATGCTGGCGTTTCAGCTGCTCATGACGTCGGTGGCGTCCATTTCGTTGCTGGTGGGCGGCATTGGCATCATGAACATGATGCTGACCAACGTGACCGAGCGCATTCGCGAGATTGGTCTGCGCAAGGCACTTGGAGCGCGGGCGCGCGACATCACGCGGCAATTCCTGCTCGAGAGTGTGTGCCTGACCCTGGTGGGAGGCATCATCGGCATGGCGCTGGGGTACTTGGGGGCGTTCGCGCTGGCCGGAGCCGCTGGCGGGCTGTTGGGCTATAGCAGCGAGGGGGTTGCCATTGTTCCCTACATCGACGTGCAGTCAATGCTGCTGGTAGCGGGTATTTGCGTAGCGATTGGTATTGTGTTTGGATACTATCCCGCACGGCGCGCCGCGCGACTGGACCCGGTCGAAAGCCTCCACTATCAGTAGTTTTACTCTGGGGACTGGCGCAATGTGTTGGTTGGAGCTCTCCACCGCTTGCCAACAATTTGACAACCACCTTCAACCGTCCACAACTGGACGGTATCATGGATATGTGAGTGAAAGCTCTAAGGGTAAGGTGAGAGCTTTCCAACAGGTTTAACCTGCGAGAAAGGATGGAACATGGGGAAGATGGCAAGCGAGCCGCTCGAGATTGACTACGAAGGGCTGGTCGAGTACCTGCACTACCACAGTTCGGTATATATGCGCGTCGATGATAAGCT